>CANGNB010000110.1 GCA_947454545.1 Oligoflexaceae bacterium | reverse complement strand
TACGTCGGCAGTATTGAACAACTTGGTCCAAAGCACCTTTTGCAGAAACGATGCGAATCGCGTCAACTTTGTTGGGATCTATCGTCTTAATGAGATCGTCCGTCAAACATGAACTTTCAAATGACCAAACGACATGAGTTGTGCGAATTTTGTTTTGAACCATGATCTACTGATCTCCCTCGAGCAATTGACGACTCTAACAGCGCTGAACCTTAACGGCATTGAGTTTAGGCGGGACTCAGGGGCCGCTCCCACTTAGTCTTTAGGAAGGTGATCCTAGGTTTTCTCCCATGCGAATGGGTCGACTTGACCAAGCTTGCTGCATACGATAGCGTTTTGCCAGCGACTCGTCAAAAGCAATAATCACCGTCGATCCAAGCATAAAGGTCCCAAGTTCACCACCGCATACAATATCGTGTGCTTCAGGTAACTCAAAGGTCTGGGGTCCCTTGCTCAAAAGATTTGCACGGCCTCGATTGCTGGCGAAATCATCCAGAAAGGGAGTGACCATCCTGCCTACATTCAGGGCTCCAACCATTGCGAGATAAAGTGTTCCGTGTTCGGTTTCTAAGTCAAAAACTAGTCTTTCATTGCGAGTGAAAAGTTTAGGCGTCCAACGAACAGATGGCCTATTGACGGGCCAGAGCTCTCCTGGAAAATAGCGAATCGTTTTCAATTTGGCAGCGATAGGACTATGAACGCGATGATAGTTGTGAGGAGCCAAATAAACGGTTGCATAGTACGCTAGGTTCAGATCTTCTGGAGCTTTCAGCTCACCAAACATAAGTTCTACGAGAGAATAGTTTAGCCCTTTTGCTTGAATCGCCGTATTGTTTACCGCTGGGCCTGCAATGCTCAATATGCCATCAGCTGGGCTACAAGGCTCACCCTCTATCGCTCTCGCACCTTCTTTTAATTTCCGAGTAAAGAGATCTTCGATACTTTTATAAGACTCTATATCAAATTCGGCTTCGGACATATCAATCCCAAAGCTCGCTGCAAAACTTTGGCAAAGTGCTTTATTGAGAGGACCAGGAAGTTTGACTCGAGAAGCAGCCCCCGTCACAAAACTCACAATATTCATGGGAACGACTCGGCCGAGCCCATCGAAAAAAAAGTCTTTCATTTTAATCCCTTCCGTCTTTGATTTCGCGTCATTAATGCGCCACTTGCGCACTTTCAACCTGCTGGCGGTATTCGGCAAAGCACTCTCGTGCAGCCTCGGCTTGCAGGGCTTTGCGCTCTATTTTACTCCGCCCCTTTTGTTTTGGAATAGGTGCCAAAAGACCTAAATTTGCATTCATGGGCTGAAACTCTCCTAACCCACCTTCTGTGACATAGGAGGCTAAAGCTCCAAGTAAAGTCCCTTTTGGAGGCATCTGCCATTCTTTTTTGAGCAGACGAGCTGAAGCTGCTCGACCCGCCAACAAGCCGATTGCAGCGGATTCTACGTAACCTTCGACACCTGTAATTTGACCAGCTAAAAAGATAGAAGAAGCTCCTCGGAACGACAGATCGCCTTGCAGCACCTCGGGACTTTTTAAGTAGCTATTGCGATGGATTGATCCATAGCGGAAGAATTCAACGGAGCCTAATCCAGGAATCATTGAGAACACCCGTTTTTGCTCGGGCCACTTCATCTTGGTTTGGAAGCCCACCATTGAGTACATCGTACCCTCTTTATTTTCCATCCGAAGCTGAACGGCTGCCCAGGGCCTTCGACCCGTTCGAGGATCGATTAAACCCATAGGTTTCATTGGCCCAAAACGAAGAGTCTCGCGCCCCCTCTCGATCATGACCTCAACTGGCAAACAGGATTCAAAGTAACGGACATCTTCAAAATCATGCAGGGGCATCTTCTCAGCTGCAATAACAGCATCGACAAAAGCTTCGTACTCTTCTTTATTGAGAGGCAAATTCAAATAATCGCCTTCGCCTTCCTCGTAGCGACTCGCCTTAAAGGCTATCGCTTGGTCAATCGATTCCGCCTCTAAGATCGGAGCGATCGCGTCATAGAAATGAAGTTTTTTATGACCAGGGCAGAGAGCTTGCAGAGACTCCATCATAGCCTGAGAAGTCAAAGGGCCAGTGGCAACAATCCACGCCTCATCTGGGGACATGTCTTCAGGTCGCGGCAAATCCATCACTTCAGCCGAAACTTTTTTAAAGCCAGGAAATGCAGTAAGGGCGTCTTCTATGTTTTTCGAAAAGACTTCGCGTTCAACCGCTAAAGCCTGACCTGCTGGAACAGCTGCAGCTTGCGCAGCCTGGATAATGAGCGAATCAAACGACAGCATCTCCTGCTTGAGAAGTCCAGGCGCTGAATCTGGATTGGAAGATTTCAGTGAGTTCGAACAGACAAGTTCTGCCAAAGCTCCTGTGTTGTGAGCTTCCGTCATTTTGGTAGGCCTCATCTCGTAAAGGCGCACCTCTAACCCAGCTTTTAGGACTTGCCAAGCTGCCTCACAGCCTGCCAATCCCCCGCCCACTACGTGTACTATCTTTGCTGTCATGTAATTGCTCCTCAGCTCCCCCTTGTGGGGCAGCCGGCGTTATAGCAAAGGAGTAGAAGAAGCCCAAGACATTACGTCTCGGACTGAGCGAGATTTCATCGAGAAAACGCGACAATTTTCGCAAATTCGGTAGGATCGAGTGAAGCTCCTCCAACGAGGGCCCCATCTATATCAGGCTGCGCCATTAAGCCTTTGATGTTCGAAGATTTCACGCTGCCACCGTAGAGAATGCGGACCTTCTCAGCGAGGGCAGGCGACTCTGCGCGCAACAATGACCTTATGAAAGCATGAGCCTCTTGGGCCTGCTCATCACTGGCAGTGAGACCCGTTCCTATGGCCCACACCGGCTCGTAAGCAAGAACGTAAGCGTCGCTGCCTTTCAATGCGGTCAACACAGGAGCCAGCTGCTTCCTCAATACTTCGTGAGTCTGGTTTGCTTCTCTCTCTGCTCTCGTTTCGCCAATACAAATCACTGGCGTAACCCCATGCTCGAGAGCTGCTTTAGACTTTAAAGCTACAGACTCATTCGTTTCGTTATAGTACTGACGGCGTTCACTGTGCCCAACCAAGGTCCAGTCTACACCCAAATCTTTGAGCATATTCACTGAGATCTCACCAGTAAATGCTCCTTCAGACTTCTCATGTATCGTCTGAGCCGCAACGGAAAAGCCTTGTTTTGAGGCGAGTTCTCTTGCCAATCCAAGAAAAGGTGAAGGCACAGCTAGGAGAACACCCGATGTTGCCTGTGTCCAATGTAAGGCCTGCAGCTCTTTGGTCAAAACCTCAACATAGGAGGGAACCTTCGAGTACAGGAGATTCATCTTCCAATTTCCAGCGATCAGTGGCTTTCGCATAGTCTTCCCTCTCCTTATTTCAGCAAAACTCGAACACCAGGCAAGATCTGACCTTCGAGGAACTCCAAGGAAGCTCCGCCGCCTGTAGAGATGTGATCAATCTTCTCAGCAACCCCTGCTTTGTTGGCAGCTGCAACGCTATCGCCACCTCCAATGACTGTATAGCCAGGCGCTTTAGCCATCGCTTCGGCGACTCGAAGGGAACCCTTGGCAAACTGATCGAATTCAAACACTCCCATAGGACCGTTCCAAAGAATCGTCTTTGAAAGCGCAATGATATCTGCATAACGCTTTTGCGTCCGTGGGCCGATATCGAGGCCCATGAGCCCACGAGGAATACTTTTGCTCGGTATATCAACGGCAACAGCAGCTGCATCAAATTTTTCTGCGCAGATGTGATCTTCTGGCAAGATAATTTCAACCTTGCGAGCTTCTGCATTCTTGTAAATTTTCGCAACCAGGTCGAGTTTGTCTGATTCAACCCGTGAATCGCCAACATCGATGCCTTGATACTTGAGAAAGGTGTAAGCCATTGCGCCACCGATCAGAAGATAGTTGGCATGGTTCAAAAGATTGAGTACGACGCCAATCTTATCAGACACTTTAGAACCGCCCATAATCACCGTGAACGGAGCTCCAGGATTCTTTTGCAATCCGGCAAGCACACTGATCTCCTTATCAACGAGGAGTCCAGCAGCTCGTTTTTCAGGAGCAAAAAGTTCCGCTGCGCCCACTACGGAAGCATGAGCCCGGTGCAAAGTTCCAAAGGCATCGTTTACGTAACAATCGAAACCTTGGGCGAGCTTCCGAGAAAAGTCCAAGTCATTCTTTGTTTCACCGGGGTGAAAGCGAAGGTTCTCGAACAGGATAATCTGGTTTTTGTCTAAACGATTCAGGACTTGTTCTGCAGGTTCTTCTGTGTAGTCGCGAACAAATGCAACCTCAACGCCAAGGAGCTCTGCAAGCCGCAAGCCAACTGGCTCCAAAGAGTACTCAGGCATAACTTCACCATCAGGACGCCCCAGGTGAGACATCGGAGCCACTTTATGCGTTCTCTCGAGGATATACCGCAGTGTAGGAAGCGCAGCCCGAATTCTTGTATCATCAGTGATTTGGCCCTTCTTGATAGGGACATTCAAATCTAAGCGCACAAGTACTTTTTTGTTGGTGAGATCGAGCTCGTTGAGTTTTCTGAATTCCATGGGCGAGTTCCTTTTTGCAATGCGTTCTTGGGAAGTTTCGCGAGTTGAAACAAACCCACGCAAAGATTAGACTCTTGCAACATACAAGGATCACCAACCGTTGCAAGCAAAAGAGACAGACATGCAGAAGATCCACCACCTCTTTGTGATAGACCCGATAAGTTCTTTAAATATCAAGCTTGATTCAAGTCTGCGCATAGCTTGTGCCCTTACTAAACTAGGTCATGAAGTCGCCGTATGCACGCCACAGGATATCAGCTGGCTCAGTCAAGATGGAAGCGCCTCCTGCCTAGCCCAGTCTGCCGTATTTAAAAATTCTGACATCCAAGACCTGTCACTCTCCGAACCGAAACTCACAGCACTTGATACCTTTCATGCCATCCACATGCGCAAGGACCCACCCTACGACCTTGCCTACATCACGTGTACATGGCTTTTGGAATCAGCGGCTCGAAAAGGAGTAAAGGTGTGGAACGCCCCTCAAGCACTCAGAGACTTCAATGAAAAGCTCGGCATTTTCCATTTCCCTGAATATATCCACCCAGCGCTGGTGTCGACTCAACCTCACCAGCTGAAAGACTTCTTTCTGCACAAAGCTCACGGCGACGCTATCTTAAAGCCCCTAACCCTCTTCGGCGGACGAGGCGTTTTAAGACTGAACAACCAGGACATGACACCCTCGCAAATCGATCAGATTCTTGCGGAAGAGACGCAGCATGGGCAGGAACACCGCTTGATTCAACCCTTTGATAAATCGATTTTCGACGGCGAAGTGCGTGTTTTCACTGCTGGAGGTGAAGCTATCGCATGGTGTTTGAAGAAACCGCAAGGACAAAACTTTCTTGCGAACACGAGAAGTGGTGCGACTCTTGAAGCCTACACACCGAGTTCAGATGAGCAGAACATGGTCCAAGATATAGCGAACCGTCTTCTCAAAAAAGGGGTGTTCTTTATTGGTTTCGATATTATTGGAGGCAAGGTTTCTGAGATTAATATCACAAGTCCTCGACTCCTCCACAGCCCAGAAGATACTCACGACTATTACTCCAAAATCGCAGCCATAATTGCAAAAAATCTTGAATCAAACCAATAGATAGGGAGTCTCGACCCGGCAAATTATTCACAGGTCTTAGCACCTTACATCCTAAAGTCTGTTTTCCTTTAACCGAAACCCTCAGAGAAAATAGCCTAACTTTTTCCTCTCGGGGGTTTGTGTGCGAAGAATAAAGTGCTACCTGCGGCCGACTCTCTTAGCCCTCAGCTTAATCACGAGCACTGCCTGTACGCCCAAGGAAACTGATCCTGCTGAAGAAATCATGGCAAATGATAATACTGTCAGCGCAGAAGTCGTACCCGACATCGAGCTGCCAACTCCTGAAGAGGCCCTTAAGGAAACAGCTCCTGTAGCGGAAGCCACTGATACCAACAGTTCCGACATGCCCTTGGGTGACTCCGTTGATCAGTCGAGCGAGGCGACCATCGAAGCCCTTGCTGCCGAGCAGCAGGCTGGTGAGTCTCCCTTAGCGCTACCACCCCGCGAAACAGCTCCTCAAGCTGCTGTCGCCATCGACGCTCCATCGGCATCTCCGCAGCAGGAAAGCGAAGCCGCTGCTGAACTCGTTTCTCAAACAGACCCAACGGGTGGACAAGATACCACCTCATCTCATTCATCGACACAGCGCGTCGTCAAAAAACCAAAGAGCGACCGTACGTCTCGTTCAGAGTCCGGCTCAAACCCGACAGACGTAAGGTTCTACACAATCCAAAGTGGCGACACTTTAGGAAGCATTTCGCGCTTGATCTACGGGAAAAGAACTCGATGGAAGGAACTTGCTGCTTGGAACAAGATCCCTGCCAATGGCCGAATTATGGCAGGATCAGTCCTCAAGTATAAATCAGACGCGGAAAGTGCTGATTTTGACCAACGCTGGAATGCCCTAGCCCAAAAAACCACCAAAGTGAAAAAGCACGACTCTCTCTCACACCTCGCCAAGAGACTTTTGGGGAATGCCTCGCTCTGGCCCATGCTCTGGAAACTGAATGAAGACAAGATCAGTAATCCAAATCATCTTGTGGCTGGCACTGAGCTCAAATATATAAGTCAGGCTGATTTTGCTGGCTTTGTAAGGGCCAACCAGAATCTTAAAAAGGCTCACTAAGGGTCTGACATTGCAGCAATAATGAGTTTTATTTCGCCTCTCCCTCAAGCCGGCAGTGCATTCGCTCGATACGCATGAGAGGGCTTTCTCGTGAGGGGTGATCAAAGATGCGTTTAATTAGCAGATATCTAGCTGGATTCATTGGCATTACGATACTTTTCGGAGGATTCGTAGCCTGTGGTACCCAGGCCTACAAGGTATCTGTGCGCGATGATTTGGATCACAGCTCCGGCCAGACCGCTGCCGTCTCTGCCGCCGACAAAAGTTCCACTCTTTACGGAATCCACGCTCAATCAGGCTGGAAACAGCTCCCAATACCCTTTCGCTTTGCCCCCGCGATGGATCCCCAGCAGCGCACGCATCTCATGGCAGCCATGGAACGCTGGGAATGGGCGACAGGAAAGAAACTCTTCCGTTTTGATGGGGATCACTCTGGAACAGATGGCGATTCCTTTAAAGACCTCTATTCGTCTCTTCAAGACGGAGTCAATGGCCACTACGTTGACTTCAACTGGGCCAAAACTCAGAAACCAGACTTTGTCCTGGCGACAACAATTTGGGATAACGATCGAGATATCACTGCTATTGCCAAAGCTGATATCCGATTCAATGGCCAAAACTATCTTATTGGCGACAGCCTGATTCTGAAGGCGACGGCAACACGCGAGGTCGTCGATATGCAATCCCTCGCTCTCCATGAACTCGGTCATTTTCTGGGCTTAGCCCATGTTGAAGAAGATGTGGATTCCCTCTCAATAATGAACCCCTCATTGTTCATCGGGGAAGGCCTCACTTCGAGAAAGCTTTCAAAAGGAGACATTGAGCGGATTCACCTCATTTATGGCTGCTCAGGAAAGGCCTGCGATGTTGATGGGCTTATTGCAGCCCAGGAAACCGCCGACTGGGACAAGCTGACACTGTCCGCCAAGCAGTGGCTTCAGGCCAAAGGTGAATCCCCCACCGCGAACTGATCAGAACTTCGCCGAAAAAAGCATCGACGCCTCATACCGCAAGCCTTATATTGGTCGGCACTGCCCGAAG
Source organism: Oligoflexaceae bacterium (assembly GCA_947454545.1). Taxonomy (GTDB): domain Bacteria; phylum Bdellovibrionota_B; class Oligoflexia; order Oligoflexales; family Oligoflexaceae; genus Oligoflexus. The sequence continues at coordinate 4,419 of CANGNB010000110.1, read as the reverse complement.
ACCGTCCAAAAGGAGTGCGTCGCAAATGATAGAACTAAGCGCGAGCTATGACCATAAGTCCTACGAAAGCCAATGGTACGAGAGTGCCCTGAAACACAAATATTTCAGTTCTCACGTAAATACCCAAAAGGTTCCCTATACCATCCTCATGCCTCCTCCTAACGTTACTTCGCAATTGCATATGGGGCATGGCCTTGGCTACTCAATCCAAGATCTCCTGATTCGCTGGAAACGCATGTTAGGCTTTGAGGCCTGCTGGTTACCTGGCACTGACCACGCCGGCATTGCAACTCAGATGATGGTTGAAAAAGAACTCGAAAAACAGGGGCAGACGCGCAGAGGCCTGGGTCGCGAAGCTTTTTTTCAGAAATTGGTGGAGTGGAAAGAGAAATACGGCGGTATGATTCTCGACCAATTCAAGACCATGGGCTTTTCCTGCGATTGGGATAGGCTTGCGTACACCATGGACCCAAAGCTTTCGGAAGCCGTTCGCCACGTCTTTGTCGAGCTCTACAAAGAAGGTCTGATCTATCGCGGAGAGCGCCTTGTCAATTGGGATACTGTCCTCCAGACAGCTATTTCTGACGATGAAGTTGAAAACAAAGAAGTGAACGGAGCTCTCTATTACTATCGCTATCCTATCGATGGGACCGATGAGTTCATACCTATCGCGACAACGCGACCTGAGACGATGCTGGGTGATACAGCCGTCGCGGTCAATCCTGAAGACGAGCGGTTTAAGTCTCTCATAGGAAAGAAAGTTCGCCTTCCCTTTGTCGATCGCTTGATTCCCATCATTGCCGATGATTACGTGAAAAGTGAATTTGGAACGGGTGCTGTTAAAATTACTCCTGCCCATGACCCCAATGACTTTGAGATTGGTAAACGACACCAACTGCCCTTCCTCAATGTCATGACCGACATCGGAACCATGGCTGATCACGTTCCAGAACCTTTTCGTGGACTCGATCGTTTTGTAGCCCGCAAAGAGGTCATCAAAGGTTTGAAACAGCTTGGGCTCTTTGATGAGGAAAAGTCTTACAAAACTACTGTTCCCCACTCAGAACGAAGTAAAACTATCATCGAGCCTCGCCTATCGATGCAGTGGTTCGTCAAGATGAAAGATCTTGCGGCACCAGCTGCTGAAGTGGCAAGGAACGGCCAACTGCAATTTCATCCGGAAAGTTGGAAGAAAACCTACCTCTACTGGCTCGACAATATACAAGACTGGTGTATTTCCAGACAGTTATGGTGGGGCCATAGGATTCCCATCTGGTACTGTTCGGACTGCCAAGGTCTCAGCACCGGCATTCATGACCCGAGCTCTTGTGAGCACTGTGGATCGACACGGCTCAAGCAGGATGAAGATGTTTTAGATACCTGGTTCTCGAGTTGGCTCTGGCCCATGAGTCCCTTTGGGTGGCCCAAAGAAGGCGATCAGGAGCTTAAAGATCTTGATTATTTCAACCCAACGGACGTTCTTGTCACAGCCCCTGAGATTATCTTCTTGTGGGTCGCTCGAATGGTCATGGTCAATCTGAAGTTTTTGAATCGACTCCCCTTCAAGCATGTGTACTTTAATGCAACTGTCTGCGACAAACAGGGACGAAAGTTCTCTAAAACTCTTGGCAACGGTATAGATCCTCTTGAAGTCGTAGAAAAGTATGGAGCTGATGCTGTGCGCTTCACAGCCATCAGCCTAGCCCCCTTAGGGGGCAGGGTTCGTATGGAAGTTGGTGATTTCGAAAACGGTGCACGCTTTGTCAATAAAATCTGGAATGCGGCCCGCATGGTGTTTCAGCATCTCGAACCCGGCCAGCAGCTCCCAAGGCTCAGCGAGCTCCAGCTGAGTCTAGCCGATAAATGGCTCATTCACAGGCTGCGTGAGACCAGCGATAAGGTGAACAAAAACCTAGAGTCGTTCCGAGTTAATGACGCCGTTGACGATCTCTACCATTTCATTTGGGGATCCTACTGTGATTGGGGCCTTGAATGTGCAAAAACAGCTCTTTCTGGCGAAAGCGGACCGGATAAACTGCGAGCACTTTCCGTTCTAGTTTATACCTTCGAAGGGGCCTTGCGCTTAGCACATCCTCTTATGCCGTTTGTAACGGAAGAATTGTGGCACAAGTTACCATCCCATCCTGATTGGGGCATGCGACCAGCCAGTCTATGCGTGGCAGCCTATCCCCAAGAGCATTCTATTCCAAGTTTTGAGCAAGAATCCCAAGATTGGAAAATCGTGCAGGATATCGTTTCGGGCGTGCGCTCCGTTCGACAGCAGATGGGCTTGGCACCTAAGCAAGAGCTCCCCGTAATCATTCGTGTGGACCAAGGAATCAGCTCCATCGTTGCCGAAGCAAGCGAGTGGATCAAGCGTTTGGCTCGCGCTAGCCAAGTATCCTCGGGGCCCGAAGTAGTTCGGCAGGGCCAGTCACTGACAGCGGTTGGTAAAGGCTTTGAGGTATACTTGCCTGTCCAGGGTCTCATCGATGTCGACAAGGAACGCAAACGACTGCAAACGGAAGAACAGAGAATACAAAAGATATTGAGCGGCATTGTTGCCAAACTCGAAAACGAAAATTTTGTTGCAAGAGCTCCTGAAGACGTTCTCGAACAGAACCGAGCCCAGCGACAGAATATGGAAGAGCAGCTCCATTCGATTCGCAAGAATCTAAGCGCCTTAGAAGATTAGCCTATCCAAAAGGAAATCAGCCGTTGGCCCGCACCAACCATCGGCTGGTCCTCCATTTCTTTCGACCATTCGTTTGACTGTCCTCAAGTATATAAAAAAGATCGCCGATCCTTTCTTCCGAGTATGAATCCGGGAGAACCTTTGAGCTTTCAATCTCCAAAGTCAAACATCGTCCTCGTCGATCGCAGTCGGCGCAAGCGCTTGCTTTGGCCCATGTTCTTTATCAATTTTGAAGATCTTGATAACCGACCTAACCGCTCTCTACGCTTGGCAAATGCTCTGCATCTGGGTCTGCTTGGAGCCATCATGTGTTCCGCTGCTCTCCTATTCACTCTGTTTTTAGTTATTAGCGTTTCTCAAAGTGGCGTTATTAAACTCGACGGACTGCAGGGTTCCTTGATAACAGCTTACCAACAAGCTTTTGTGATTCTGATATCAAGCTTGCTCCTGCTCTTTCTACCCCTAGGTATTCTCATCTTCGCAGTTATGAGTTTCATACGAATGTTATCGGGCAGTGTCCATAATGAACTGACTCTTCCCTATCTGGCAGGCGGTGATGTTTCTGTCCTGCCAGCTTTGGTCGGGGGTCTACTTGCTTTTATCGTGATTTGCTTTCTGTATCTGGACTTTGACTTTTCGCGCCAGCAGGTACAGCTCAGCAAAAAGTACTTCGACCTACAAGGAGCTACGGCCAATCAAAAGAAGATGAGGGCTCCTAGTCTTGCATTGGAGATTTTGGAATTTCAACAGTGGAATCTTCGTAGCTTCCGAGATTTTGTCAGAAACCAAATTTTAGAAGGAATCGCTGCTCTTCCCTTGGACTTACCCAAAGATGATTTGAAGCATCGATTTGAACAAGGAGAGCTGACTCAGGACGAAGCTCTCTGGATTCTCGAGGAGCATCTAAAAATCATTTCGGCACCCAAAACCCGTACTCGAAGTCGCTCCCCCAGATCCAGAAAACCTAAAAATCCCTTAACTGCTTAACTTTCTGAGAGTTTTTGGCATTTCTGCAAGGGCCAATGCCCACTCTTCCTCGGTGATTGTCAAAGCTGGCGTGATGGCTATACCCTGCCCTTGCATACCATTGGCCAATGCGATGACTCCATGAGCTCGCAGAAGATCCATCCATTGAGCCCCAAGTCCTGGAGCCACAAGCTCAACACAGCTCATCAACCCAACGCCACGAATCTCTTTAACCAAGGGAGAAAAGGCGAGGAGGTCGCCCAACTGCACTCGCATCATTTGCCCCATTTCAAGGGCTCTTTCGGGAAGGTTTCGTTCGTGTATAGCCTTCAATGTCGCCAAGCCCAGCCGACAGCTAAGTGGATGCCCAAAAAACGTTCCGGTATGAATAGCCTCGCCTTCGTTCATAGGCCAAGCGTTCATGACCTCTTCCCGACCAAAGCAAGCGGACAGCGGAAGACCACCACCCAAGGCCTTGCCAAGACAGAGAAGGTCACAAGGGACTTGGTCAGCAAAGCTCATCTTTCCCGTTCGACCAAGCCCAGTGAAGATTTCATCAAAGATCAGCAAGGCTCCGTGTCTGTGACACAGCTCTGCCAGACCCTTTAGCCAGTCAATAGGTGGAATGCGAAACCCCGCTCTTCCTTGAATTGGCTCCACTAAAACTGCGGCACAACCAAACGAGCTCTTATTCTGAGCTATGATGGCCTTCTCAACCTCGTCAAGTTGAGCAAGAAATGGCAACTCTGTCGCATAAT
>CANGNB010000109.1 GCA_947454545.1 Oligoflexaceae bacterium | reverse complement strand
CCAAGCGACGCTGAGAAACCCCAGAACACAGCACGCGGAATACATATTGGTTGATATGCCTCTTCCTAAGACGGTAATCTATGCTAAAGTGGGTTTCTGAAAATGACTTACCACATGATTTACATCGATATCTCTGACACTTTTTTCCATCAGAAATTCGAATATAAATACCGTGTTTTACAATGAAGTTATGTTTGCAGTGAGGACAGACCATACTCTCTCCAAGAAGTGGAGAGAGCATCATGGCCTATTTTCAAAAATTTGCGAGAGACATCTCATGTCTTCTGCTGGACATTTTTTCCCAGCCCCCAATTAAGGGGACCAGTTAAAGGGATTTACAGCAGCGGAACCCCAAATGATAATTGGCATGGCTCTTCGGGTCCATCACTCGACTCCCATGCCAGTAGGGTGCTCGCCAGCGGCAATGATCGGGGTGTGCCTGAAACTTATCGAAGATGAACCAGCTCCCTTTCATCTCGGTGTATCCTAGCTTTTGTGAGCCTTTGCTTGCCATCTCTTCGGGCACCGTGGGCAGGTTCATGTGTTCCGCAGCATTACCGTGGATGTCAAAGACTTCGAGAGCACTTTTGCAGTCGGGGAACGAGCCGACAGGGTAAGTGTTTGAACCGCAATTCTGCCAGTTGCCTCCGTTGCAATTATCGTGTTTGAAGGAGTCCATACCGCAGATTCCCTTTTTGCGTTCTGGTCCGTAGGACCAAACCGGATGCTTATTCGCCTCTGCATTATGGGCTAGACGACGTTGGCGAATCTTTTGTTCTGGTGGGAGATCTTTGAAGGTCTCAAACTTATAGTCAGGTTCGAGCAGTTCACCAGCGCATGCGCCTTCCCATTCGTGAGCATCACAGAGGCGCTTGCCAACGGCAGTGCAGATGTCAGCAGCTTCGTTCGCCTGGACCCAGATGACCGGATATTCACAGGGGACATTGGGAAATTCAAACTGGTCAATACAGGCTTTAGCTTGCTCAGGCTTTTCCTTTTTGGGATCGTAAAGGGGAGCCATGTAAGGAGCTCCACAGATCTTTTCAAAGGCGGGATTTTCGTAGTTTATTTTTTTCTCGGCTAGCTTTGCTAAACACTGCTCGGTAGTCAAGGGATGCTGGGTCACCTTGGGATTGCCTTGACCAAGGACAGCTGAGCGCGATTTGAATTTTTCAAGAACAGCTTTGTAAGCTGAAATCTGGGCGTCTCTGCTTTCGGCAGCAAGAGCGCTCAGGCTGAGAAACATAAGACCGGCGCAAAGTTTAGCGACATTTCGTATCGGGCGGCGCATGGGCAAGCTCCTCAGTGGCAATAGGGACTGATTCCAAATTTTAACCGAGGGGCCCGCGCAAGGTCTAGTACTCGGGAGCAATCCATGTTGGTGTTCCCAAATTTATCCCAGCTTTTGCTTCTGGGTGTCCAGATTCATCCCACAAAGCTCCCAAGATAAGCGCATACATCGCAGCACCATCAGCTAATCTCTCAAGGGCAATAGGTGTGAGCTCGTCAATTCCCTGAGCTCCTCGTCCCTTTGTGCTATCAATGCGGAGAATATCGGAAAGAGGGGCTATAGATCTCTGCATACTCCGTACTAAATGTTTGTGTAAACCTAAGTTTACATCCCGAACATAGACCTCATCGGCCAGCAAAGCTTTGACCCGGGTCCGGATCTCACGCCGCAAGACCTGCTGGTCCTGCATCTCAAGAAGATCACTCTCAAAAAAGCTATGCAAACCGGTCTTGGAACCCTCAGGTCCATCGTGATTTACACTGACATGCATGGGTTGGGAAAGATCTCCCACATAGTGGGCCATGACTCCCGCGCACTGCAGGGCAAAAGTCTTATCGCCACTCTGAAAGGCCCTCTGGGAGAGCTGATAGAACTGCTGCGCTCGCCATAAAGCTGTTCCATTCTGAATCACAAAAGCTTCGCCATACTGTAAGCTTGTATCTTGATAGGATTCGAAGCTTTCGGGCAGATTCCAAGGTGCTTCGACATAAGAATCGATCTGAAACCAGTGCGTTGGCTTTTCTCTCTTTGCGCCGGAACCTGATTTCCACACCTGATCGGGAACGAGAGCCAGCCGAGACAGCTCTTTTTTCTGAAGACTCCAAAAGGCAGTCCCTTTGGGAGCAAACTCAGCACCGATTTCTGCTACCACTTGATGGCCAAGAGCTCCCCAAGCGAAGGCCGTTGGACCTTTCATGACGAGCCCAAAACACCCCAAAACCGCGAGTGAGCGTAAGCTTAAGCGAGCCATGACGTTTCTCCGAAAAAAGCTGATTATTCGAAAAGTCTAGCTTTTTCGGATGTCTGTGAACAGTTCTAAAAAGCAAAGATTTGATGAATCTTGTGTAGAGTTCGAAGGTTCTGTTGAAAAAATTTTAACCTTTATGGGGGTGGACGTCGGTGCAATAAGCGTAGCCTTTGGGCTGGTTGTGATACTTAGCGGAAATGGGTGATCGATAGGTTTCATTATAGAGATTCAGACTCGAGGGAAAGCGATAAAAAAATTTCATCCACTTTCGATGAGGCTTTGACCGCACAAAGCTTGCCAAGGCTTCCTCAGACTCCCAGTAGCTCAGCAGAATCACCGAAATCGGGCTGCTGATGCCAGGGAGAACCTGAATACAACCGGGGGCTCGCTTATTGGCCCAGACGAAGGCTCCGATACTGGACCAGAGATACAGAAAGCCGAGCGGATTCCGTGCCGACATACCGATCACGAGGTGAAGGTAGGGGCTTCCCTCCAAGTTCGCGGAATGAGGGCTAACACTCTTCGTCATTGTCGCTCCTTTTCTCACCAGCTGTAGGCCAGCCGCAATGAGAGCGTTTTCTGCTGGCTCAATAGTATTTTGGGGCTATTGCTGGATGCGTGGCTATTTTGATACTCAGCAGCAACAGTCAAACCTTCATTGTAATTCCAAGGGATGACCAAACGCAGCAATCGATCCTCAGTGTTGATGCCGCGTAGCCCTAAGAGCTGAGGTTCACAGGCGCCTCCCCACAATCGCAGGCTACTATTGACGCCTAGCCAACTATAAAAGCGCTGACTTCTTCGCTCCTCGACCCAAGGACCTGGAGTATAGGCCGAAGGCAGCTTCTCCCAACGTTCCGAGTGCAGTTCAGCTCCAAAGGTCTGGAGGCTTTCGCTGGTCCAGCTCCATCCCAGTATCATCTGATCTAAAGTGGATCGTTCGATCTTGGTACCAATCTGTGTTGCAGGATAGTGGAGATGATGAGCAAAATCGCCTCGCAGCAGCCAGCTCGCTTCAGCATAAGAAAAGCTAAGACCGCTCGTATCCACCCGTTGCTCTTCAATCTGGATATCGCTTGAACCCGAAAAGGGGGTGAAGGTATAAGCCGGAACGCGAGGCCAGGCACTCCAGTAATAGAGTTTGGCATCTAGACTCTCGATGCGAGTCCCAACTGTGCCTCCATATTCGCCATCAAGGCCAAGCCTGTACTTGCGCTCATCGCGGACTCCAAAATCGGCGACTGTATCAGGCTGTCGACTTCGGATCGCCTGAGGAACCGCAATCAGTTGAGCTGTCCAATCCGCTTCCTTATAGTTCAGGTTGATCATGGGCACAGGCATCTTTGAGGCTGGATCGTAATAGCCCTTTGGATTGCGAAAATCTCGCGGATTGACGAGGTCCAGGATGGGCATGAGCAGGTTTTCTCCCCAGCTCACCTCCTGCTGACCAAGACTCAGCGTGAAGGGACCCCATGGTTTTTCAACAAAAGCGATAAGTTTATCGAGCCCTCCCTGGGCTCTTTGGGACCAAGCTTCGCCCTCGGCGGTATCAACTTGAATCTGGTATTGCAGATGAAACCGTGCACTCATCGGTTCCGCATCAGACCAATCCTGTTGCTGTCGAAAGATCCAAAGGGCATGGGCCGTTTCAGCCAAATCGAGATCGTAGGTGTGCTCGTAACCCACTGTGCTTGTGATGCGCCCCAGATAGGTTCCGATCTCGGCTGCACTCGCCCCATCAGCATAGAAGGCAATGCTCACAGCCCACGCAGAAAAGCAGATGGAGTGACTCCTGAGCCTCTTACGTTTCGCCATCTCAAGGACTCAGGTTATTTTGAGTGAAAAAGCTCGCAGGAAATTGCGTCTGTTTCATAGTTTTAATTTCTAAAACGGAAAAGTCATCTTTTTTGTGGGCATTTTCTATGAGAATGCGCGTTGGTCTCAGGGCACCCGAGATCTCCTTGTATTCTGTGAACTGAACAAATTTGAGAGGCTTGGCTTCGGTACTCAGATACTCACCCTTTTCCGGGCGGTAGTTGCTCTTATTGACCCAAACCCGAATTTTATCGTAGGTCAAGCCCTGCTTTTTTGCGCTCAGGAGCAGCTGCCATGATTGGGCATCCTCACTCTCTAGAATGGCATTGTAATCGCCATACCAGCGCATGCGACTGATGTCACCATTCGATGCTTGACCTGTGAGCTTCTGATTCAGAGCCACTCGCAGCGATCGCTTGATGTTGGGAATATAGGCCCACATGTCTTCCTCGAGCATGAGAAAGTTCTTTCCGACCTCGCGTGCAGGCTCTAAGGTACGGATCAAAGAAGCGTCCTTACCCCCGATATTCAGCTCGAAACGAAAGAGGCTTTTATCAGCTGATGACTCAACGGTCACTTCCATGCGGTAAGAATTTGACGGAGCCCGGATTTCATCAGCTTTTTTGAGAATTTCATCCGGAGACTCGGCAGCCCAGAGGCTTTGCCCCATCCCAAGACTCAAAAGGAAGGCTAGGATCGGCTTCATGACGGCTCCCTAAGGGACACACATGGCCCCAGATGCAGATAGATTGGAGAAACCTTGCTCCATGGTACCAGAGATCGAACTAAACCTGTCAAGTTTAAGAGCGCGATAGTTTCCCCAAGTCGCGAATATCCCTCAGTTAGCTCATGCAAAGTGCAACGGCACTCGCCTTGCTAAATAAAGATCATAAGACACCGAAAGTGGACCTAAGAGCAGGGTACCTCACAGAGTTTGGGCATAAAGTCTATTCATTCTCAGGTGTCATGTGGGATGGGGGAGCAGCAATGTCGGAAGGTTTTCTGAACAGGCTTTATACATGTCAAGCCTTGCATTATTCATACCGTGAGAAAGATTCATCAACTCCCGTACTTAACGGCATCGACTTCCATATTTCCGAAGGTGACTTTCTCTGCCTTACAGGTCCTTCAGGCTCTGGCAAGTCGACTCTTCTCAACCTTTTAGGCATGATTGAAATGCCTCAAGAAGGTGAATTCATATTTAAAGGCCGCCAGGTATCGGAACTGAGTGAAAAGCAGATCAATGAGATTCGACGCTATGAAATTGGCTTTATCTTTCAGGACTTTCAATTGATCGATGTCCTTTCGATCGAAGAAAACGTGGAATACTTTCTCACTCGCCAAAAGATTGCGAGCAAAGAACGAAAAGAACGCGTGGAGTCGGCTCTCCTTGAAGTCGGCATGATCGACTTTCGCCATAAGCGACCCGGTGAGCTAAGTGGTGGACAGAAGCAGAGAGCTGCCATCGCGCGCGCCTTAGCCAAGCGGCCCTCGGTGATTGTTGCCGACGAACCGACGGCCAGCCTCGATCTCGCAAATGGTCGCCAGGTAATGGAAACGCTTGCCAAGCTCAATGAGCGACACGGAGTCACTGTTGTCATAGCCTCACACGATGCCATGGTTCTTCAGTATGCTCATCGAGAAATCAAACTGCTAGATGGTCGGATTCTTCAGGAAAAGGAGGCTCGCCATGCTGTATAAGTTCGCCATGCGCAATATCTGGAGAAACCAGCGTCGTTCTTTTGTGGCCATTGGCAGTATCGCTGTTGGCGTCTTTGGTCTGCTTTTTCTCCAAGGTTTCTTTTCGGGATTGATCGCCTTACATAAGGAAAATTCCATCCATTCCCGCTTTGGCCACGGTCAGATCATGACCCGCGGATACTGGGGACAGCCCTTTGAAAAGCCCTGGGAACGATGGATTGATGATCCTGAGGATCTCATAAATGAGCTCCGTGCCCGTGAGGAAGTCGCTCAGATCTTTCCTCGCGTTCAGTTCTTTGCCATGCTCAGCAACGGTAGTCTTAATGTTGCAGGTCGCGGCCAAGGTGTCGTCGGAGCCAGCGAAGAAGGTTTTTTTGATAAGATGAATTTTGTGTCAGGCCATGCCCTTGGTCAAGAAGAAGATGGCCTTGTGATGGGTGTAGGTCTCGCGCGTGCCCTTGGCGTCAAAATCGGGGACCCCGTCACAGTTTTGGGTCAAACCGTCCATGGAACGATCAATGCGGTCGATACCCGCGTGGTTGGTATTTTCCATGTAGGTATGAAAGAAGCCGATGACTCCCTCTTTCAACTTCAGTTGCCTAAGGCTCAGATTCTGCTCGGCACCAACAAAATCGAGTCGATCACGGTCGCGTTGAAAGATGAAAGTCTCTGGCCCGTCTTTGCCGAGCACGTCAATCGCGACTTTCCTGAGTATGAAGCTATCTCTCTCTACGTTCTTGATCAGGTTTGGGCAGAAAATGGTGAACTTTTCCTGACTGCTCTCCTCAACATCTTTCGCCTAGTCTTTGTCGGCATGATCATGCTCGCGATCTATAACAGTGCGTCCAATACCGTTCTCGAGCGCAAACGAGAGCTCGGGATGCTCCGCGCTCATGGCGAGGCACCACAAGAACTCATTCAACTGCTCCTGATCGAATCTATTATGCTAGCCTTTCTGGGGGCATTCATCGGCGTAGTCTCTACGTACGTGATTGCCTTCTTTGCAGCGAATGGCATTCCTATGCCGCCAACTCCGGGCACAAATCGGGAACTCCCCGTTCGTCTCGATCTTCGCTGGAGCTATCTCCTGACAGCAAGCTGCTTAGGTCTGGTGACAGCTACGGCCGCAAGTTTTCTGTCCACACTGCAGGTGCTCAAGCTGTCTGTCGTCAAAGCCCTTCGCTCGCCGGTTTAATGGCGACAAGGCAACCAGCACTTCACGGGCTTTGCTCGTCGATTTCGGAATTCAACATCAAGACTTTTCAGAGCCATCCGAAGGGATGGCTCTTTCTATTTCATAGCCCGTAGACCTTATGCCTGAATTTCGGACATTCCCACAGAATCGACATAGCACAAAATATTTAATACTTTCAATATCTTATATCCGCATAGGGGCGCTCTGGATGGGGTTCTAACAGGATTTCTCCCAAGTGATCGCCCTCAGGCCTTTGTATTCATAGGGTTTTTGGCTGGTACAAGGCTTGCACCCTAGGCTGGTTAGTGACACCTTTTGAGGATAGCAGCATATGAAGATCAGGTGGTCTGTCGAGCTTCTCCATCGCGTTGCGATGGAAGTAAAACGCGAAGTGCAGCTGCATCTGCGAGCGCAGGATAGCAAGCTCGTCCTTGAATATTGCCTTCAGAAAGTTCTCGAAGAGGAGATCGAAGAATCACCTCTTCATGATGCGTACAAGGTCTATTACGCCGTAGCTTCGATTGCCCTTCTCGCTCAGTATCCGAGTCAGGCGATTCATACCGTCCCAAAGCTAGAAAAAATGATCAAAACCCTTCTGCTACGCAATAAGGTCAAGCCACGCAAAAGTCTCTTGGCCCATGTTTACGCTCATGTTGCTCAGGCTATCAGCTATTTTCATAGTCAGCAGGGTCAGCTGCAATCGGCACTCTGGGAATCTGCCATAGGCTTTACTATGTCGCAAAGTGGGTCTGATGTCCTCTTGGACGAGCAGCACTTTCACTATGCCCAACTTCTTCTCGAAAAAGGCTCAGCCGTTTCAGCGGCAGAGATTTTCAAAAGGCTGCTGGAAACTTCGGAGCGCCGTTCGATTCGCATGCATTCGGCTTTACAACGGATGCGAGCCCTCCGCCTCGGCGGCTTTGTCGAGGGTCCAGACCCCTTGCTGCATCTGCCTGAAGATCTTGATAGCAGCTTTCTCGGGGAACATCTGGAATGGGAGCGAGCTCTGGCAAGAGTTCCCCTAGAAGGTCCTTCGGTGATGGTCGATTGGATTCGGCATACTTCTCCCTCGGGAGAAAACCTACATCTTATCATCCGCCATCATCTTTGGATTCGCGCCCATAGGAGCACCAGTTTGGGAGCTAAAAGCTTTCGATCCAGCTCTCTGAAGCGCCACGCTCTCAAGATGGGGATAGTTGATCAGCGCCAAAAAACGGCTCTCAAAGTCCTCGAGCTCTTTGAATACCTCGAGGATACCGAGGTATCCTTTGATGTACGCCTCACCCATGCAGCTCAGATCCTAGAGCTTACCGAAAAGCTCGATATCGAAACCCGGGTTCTCGCCCTAGCGGCTCTCCTTCGCTGGTTGATGCGCAGCAATCAGAAGCATTTAGCCCTCACCGTCTTGGAGGAATATCAAGCTCTAGGATTGCGCCTCAGCCAAGGGCGCCAGGCTGATGCCTTTCATTTTCTGGAAGGCGAAATCAGTGCTTCCAGGTTTCTCGACGAGATGCAGGCGAGTCACGTCCCTTCACAGTCCACGCTCGCCCTTAGCGAAAGCACGATGAAATTGACAAAAGCCTTAGCTTAGGGCTACAACATCAGCGAGTGCCATGAATCAAAGGAGCTCTCGTGAAAGTACTACACGCTTTGTCTCTCGTCGCTGCTCTCAGCTTTAACACCGCGGCTTTTTCTGCTACGAAAAGCTGGAAAATCGGTGATAGCAATGTCACCTTCCAAGCTGTCGGCAAGCCAGGTTTTATCCGTATCAATGGCAAAGATGCGAAGGTCAAGGGTTCTACGAACTGGGATGGCAAGCAGCTGAAAGGCGAGTACACCGTCCATCTTTCCGAACTCGACACCGGTCTTAAGTTGCGCGACGAGCACATGAAGGAGAAGTATCTCGAGATTAAAAAATATCCCGAGGCTATCCTGACGCTTGATCCCATCACTTGGAACGCCAGCTCCGATGCCACTCAAGCTTTTACCGGCAAGCTTAAATTCCACGGTCAGGAACATCCTGTGAAGGGTGAGGCCAAGCTCAAGCCTAGCGGAACCTCGCTGGATGTCGAAGCAAGCTTCGAAATCATTCTCACCGATTACAAGGTTGAGATCCCTGTCTATGCCGGTATCACCGTCGCCGAAAAAGTCGATGTCAAGGTCAGCTTTCAAGCTCAAGAAGACGCCGCGAAGTAACCCGGGGCCCAGCTTGCGACAGTACTTTGTCTACATTATCCTGTGTCAGGACCAGAGCCTGTACACAGGCATCACGACTGATCTCGAGCGCCGCTTTCATCAGCATCGCACGGGTCGAGGAGCCCGCTACACACGCTCTCGGGGTGTGCAGGCGATCGTCTATCAGGAAGGCCCTTTGACCCATAGTGAGGCTGCCCAGCGCGAGCATGCTCTTAAGAAGCTCACGCGCCCGCAAAAGCAGGCTCTCATTGCCTCCACCCCTCATCCTAGCTCGCTTTCAGATCTCACTAAGCTCCCCTCATGTTAAGCCGTGAGCAAAATGGGTTCAGTCCCTGAATGTCTCCTATGGTAACTCTCTGCTGGTGTTGCGCTTCTGTTGTTCCTCTAGCTGAGAGCTCCTATGCAACCTGGTCTAAAATTCTCCTGCCGCCTTTTGCTTTTTTTCCCTTTATTATTGATAGCTTGTGGATCACCCAAAGGGGATTCCCGCAAGAGCAAAGCTAAGGCCACCGTCTACTTTCTGAAGGGTGATCCCAAAGAAATGATTCGCGGCACCAGCCCTGACCCCGAGAGTTTCATCACATTAGACAATCTCCAGCAGTGGCAGGGCTTTGGTATTCGGGAATTTGAAATGTACCGCTCGAAAAACCTTACGCAATCGGAAGTGAATTCCCAAGCCGATCTCGAGGCAGCAAATAGCACCAGCGCGCCTAACCAGGATGAGGATAAGGTTTCTGGCTTTGAGGATTATCAGTTTGTTAAGACCGAAACGGGCTACGACTATCGGACCAACACTTCGGGCTTTGAAAAGTTTCCTGTCTTCCACTTTAGTCTGCGTAACAATCGTTTGGAGCTGACAGGCGTCAGAGACTTACCGCTCCAAGCGATACACTACAGCTACGCTGCCAATGGCCGTAGTCTGAGTATTCTCGCCTCTGCACAGGATCCCGAGTATGGCTGGGAGCTGATAGCGATCACTTTCTCACGCAACCCTAAATCCATTCCTCGCATTTTTGCAGGTGTTACGCCCTATGAATATCTTCTTGGCACAGGCATTGAAGCGAAGTGGAATAAACCTGCAAATTTCCTGCTCTGTGGTATTTCCGATCCCAAGGTTCAAACTGACATTCGGGCGGGCATTGATGCCTGGAGCCTCGCCACAAAAAGTGCGCCCGGATCGATAGGCTCTTTGCGCTATCAGATCACTGTCGCAGAAGTCGCCAAGCCCTTCACCGACCTCAATCAGAACTGCATCACTTACGTGCAAAATTATAGGTTTGAGAAGCAAGAGGAATATGTAGAGCTCGGTCATACCAAGGTTCTCTTCGATCCTGAAACTTTAGATATTCTCGACACTCACGTCTTCCTGTTTCCTGATGCCGTCCGCCGTGCGGCTCAGTCTTCTCTGATCCCGACCGCCACTCATGAAATAGGGCATGCCCTGGGCCTGGGCCATGAGTTTCGTCGCGACCCCAAAACAGGTGTCATACTTTATCCATCTGTTATGGGCTATGACGGTATTGAAACCATCACCCGGTGGGATATAAAGGCCGTCCTTTCTCTCTATCCCATTGAAAATAAAGTCGTTTTTTAGTTCACAGAGGACTTTCTCAATGGCCGCGCCCGCGGTTCCTGCCTCTGGACTCATTCCTGCAAGAGGGGAGGGGCTTCCCCAAAAAGGAGCTCGGTAGTTCTAAGTCGATCTGATCTGTGACCCTATACGCTGCTGTTGATGAGGAGAATTCTATGCGCTTTTCCGTTCGGACCTCGCTTCACTTGCTGACTCTGACTTTTTTAACTCTGCATGTCCCGGCTTGCACCACAACATCCAGCACTCCTTCGGAAGAAGCGATTAGCTCTTCCAGCTCCGAGAGCAAGACTCTCAGCGATGTTGAAGCTACGACTGTCGAAGAGCCCACAGCTGAAGAGAACGCTGCGTTAGCTGCTGCCACAGGCAATGATTTTAACGACCCCAAAGATCTCGAACTTTCTGATAATAAAAAAGCAGATACCACTTCAGCTCCTGTGGATTATCCCACCGTAGATACCCCAAGTGCCCCTGAGAGTTCACCAGCCGTCGAATCTATGGCGAAGACTGAAGAAGCTGCTCCTGCTCCTCTCGCCGATACCGGTGTAGAAAGCTCTGGAACTCTTGAAAGTGAGAGCCCTGTGATTGCCGATGAAAGCTCGGCTTTATCAATGAGTGATGCAGGAAGCTCGCAGAGTGATTTTGGGCCTATTCTTTACGGTAAAAACAAAACCAAGGTCCCCAAGTCTTATTATAAAACACTGAACGAAGTCGCTCAGATTCTGAAAAAAGATCACAAAAAAATCGTGATCGTCTCAGGTCATGCTGACAAACACGGGAGCGCAGTCTATAACAAGAAACTTGCAGCTAAACGCGCCAAAGCTGTGAAGCGTTACCTCACACAGCATGGGGTCAAAGCCAAGCAGATTCGTATCGAAAGCTTTGGGAAAAACAAACTGCTGAGTGCTGGCAAAGGCGAAGCCGAACAGGCTCAAAACCGCCGTGTAGAAATCCGGCTTGAAGCTCACTGAGCGATCTGAAACCAAAAGACAGGCTCTCCGCGAGGAGAGCTTTTTTATTTTTTAGGATAGGTGATCCGGAATACAACCCGACGATTGAGCTGTCGGCCTTGATAGTTACCATTGTCGGCAACCGGTCGGGTCTCCCCATAGGAGCGAGCGATAATCTTGCTCCCATCGAGTCCCATAACTTTGACCATGTACTCACGAATCGTATCGGCACGACCCTGGCCAAGATTTTGATTGTAGACCTCGCCCCCTACAGAATCCGTATGGCCTTCGATAATGACCTGATCGAAACCACTTTTCTGCAAATGTTCACCCAACTGCTTGAGGATATCTCGAGTTCCTGGTAACACGCGACTCGCCGAATCAAAGACAAAGTTGACTCCACGCAAGACAAAGACCTCGTCGCCTTCTCCGGCTGGCTCTGCTGGTCCTGGTTCCGGAACATCAACAAAGCGCGGTGGCGGTGGTACCGGTTCACGT
>CANGNB010000108.1 GCA_947454545.1 Oligoflexaceae bacterium | reverse complement strand
CTTTCAAAGAAAATTTTGATTGTTTCCCTTTCAGACTAAAGCTTTGCGCTCAAGATTGCAAAATAAAGTTCTATGTCGATACCTACCTGGGCTCAGCACACTCCTCGAAACCAGCCAAGTAGTCTTCAGAGTGGTCAAAAGATAGGGCTCCTTCATCTCGGAGAGCCTTGGAGCCAGCTGCACGGATATCATGGTCTGCATGATTCAATACAAAGACTTCTCGGCCCTGTTCCAATGCGAGATGAGCTGTCAATCTTGCTCCAGAACGTTCGGCAGCCTGCATGACCAAAAGACGTAAGGCTAAACCGGAAATGATACGATTCCGCACCGGAAAATCGAAGGGCCTTGCAGGGTAAGACCACAGTCTCTCACTCAGACACAGAGCACCTTGAGCCAGGAGGCGTTGAAAGTAGGCCTGATGACAACGAGGATAAAGTCTCGACAGACCACCAGCAAAGACAAGTATCGTAGGAGCAGGATGGATATGACTATGCAGAGCTCCGAGATGAGCTGCCATATCGCAGCCTATAGCTCCTCCACTCACAATCACATATCCCGCTCGAGCCAGTTCAAATGCCAGAGATTTTGTTTCCTCTAACGCAAAGAGCGAAGCCTTACGGGAGCCCACTATAGCTACGGATTTTTTGTGCAGAAGTTCGAGACTGCCCCGAGCCATCAAAAGATTAGGTGGATCCCGCAAACTCCTAAGAAGTGCAGGATAATCCGAATGATAGTAATCAAGGAGTTCTACCTCTCCAGAAGAAGCTACTTGGATCTGCTCGAAAACCAAGCTTACAAGACCTGATTCACTGAGATTTTTCTCCTGAACTCTCTGCATCCAAGGCAAAACGGGATTCCCTGGAGCCCATCTTTGGGCAAGATATTCTTTGAGAAATTGAGGGCGAATGTCTGAGTATGACATCCGCACGGAACTAGCTCCCGTGAGATATGGAAGCTCTAACCAGCAGTAAGTCCACTGCGATACAACATGTGAGAAGTAGGCATCAATCTGAGGTATCCAAATCATAGGAACTCCTTGGCAGTCAGGTGACCTTAGAGTTCCTACGAAAAATGTTCGAGCGACATCTCCTCAGCTTTTTCAAGAAAGGTAAAGGAGAGCTTTTCTTTAAAAAAATTTGCATATTAGGGGGAGTCAAGGAGCAATACGATCGCCCAAACGAATTTCTGTGACATCAGACACAACGTAGGCTAGAGCATAGACCTCTGTAGAATCCAAGACATAAACTCGACCAGCTTGCTTGTAGGTATCGGGTAAGCGTTTTCTTAAAAAACTTGGCGAAGTCTCTTTAATATTATGAATAACATCATAAAATTTACCTTTCTCAAGCGTGGGCCCTCCAGCCTGAGCGAGATAGACAAAAGATCCGCGTCCTCCGATCTCCATGAGGCGCTCCCCAAAACCAACGACCTCTTGACTATTGCCTTTGGAAGCCTGTGCCTTCTTCAAGGGAACAGTGCGGCGTGCAGCCTGATAGGGCAAAACAATGTCACCAGGCTGAACACCCGTCCTATCCAAGAGAACTTGCCCTCGGAACACATTAGCGTCAGCATCTTGAGAGGTAATTTTTAACTGGGAGATAAACTCATATCGAAAGCCGACATAATCTCCGTCATGACTATAGACTTTGCCGAGCTTTCGAAACACCGAATATACTTTGCTAATTTCAAGATTCTGCTCTTGCTGCAAGATAACTTCGCTCTTCTTTGTGTTCAGAACAGCACCAGAGCTGCCACCAACCACAACAGCAAGAGCTGCGAAGCTACCCTCAGCATCCCCAATAAATCCTGGTGAAAGGACTGTCGCTGAAGTGATCGGCCGCATTTCACCCATGTCAACAAAATCGATACCTGCATTTGATTCAACCTCTTCAGGACCAATGACCCGCGTCGGCGCGGTGAGATCATCCAAAGTAGGAATCGATGAAAGTGATTCTTTCACTAAATTTTCCGGTGCCACTCCGTTCTTATCACCGACCGGAGTCGAATCGCTTGCTGGTGCAATGACCAGACTCGGCACACCCTCATTACGAAAGCGCAGCTTCATCCCTGGATAGATAAAGTGAGGGTTAATAATTCCCAGACCTGCTTCGGGGTTTAGCGACCATAATTTTGGCCAATAATCCGAGTCATCGAGAAGCTGATCGCAGATATCGTAAAGCGTATCACCATCTTGAACTACATATTCATCTGGAGCTTCGCCAGCACTCAAATCAAGCCTTTTGCCAACTATATCCAAGCTCTTTCGCTTATAAATTGGCGGCACCGAACCAGAAAAAAGATTCGGCTCCATGACTTTTTTCATCTTGTCTTTGATATTGAGCGAAGATTCAACAGCAGAACTTGGCTTTTCGGGATTCGGTGCCACAGGACTTGTGATCGTCGCTTCAGGCTCGGGGATGGGGATCGAATCTTGAACTTCCATTGCTTTCTGTTCGACGTCATCCAGGCTTGCATCATCTCCTTGAGCATACGCCCCCGCATTTGCTATGAGCAAATTCACGCTGAGCATGGAGATCAAGGACAAGCGCATCAGAGATTCTCCCGCATCTTTTGCACTTCTTGTCGCGCCATTTCACCTATGTCTTGATTCGGAAACTCTTCAAGTAAAGTGCGCATTTGATCGAGGGCCTTATTGTGCAGTCCACGGGTCTGATCAATTTTTGCGAGATAGAAGCGAGCGTAAGGCACCCATTTATTCTGCGGAAAACGCTCTTTTAGCGTCGACAAGCTCTGCTCCGAAAGCTGGTTTTCCTTCAGATAGTACCAGCCAAGACCAACCCAATAATACTGACTGCCCTCAGTAAGGCTATCATCAAACTTTTCACCAATATCATTAAAAATAGCAATAGCTTGCCCATAATTTGCAGAATTAAACTTGGCCTGAGCTTGCTGTACAAGCCTTCGATACTCTGCAACATCCTTACTTTTAACTGGGAGAAGAGCCGCCTCACTCGATTCTGGCTTCCTGGCTGCGGATCCATCACCTTTGTCCGAAAGGACTGAATCAGCTTCAGCTCCTTCTTTTTTACCTTTTTTTGCTAACTTCCATTCTTTGCGCTTGAGCTCTTCAGGGACAACACCCAGCATGAGCCCTTTTTCTAAGAGCATAATGTGTTCGCGGTGCTGGAGATTTTCATTTTCCAGTTCTTCGACCCGAACAGTTAGCTTTGCCAGCTTCAGTTCGATTTCACTTTCGCCAGCAGGAACAACTGCTGGCTTAACAGCAGGGGATACCGTTTTGATCTCAGGAGCAGGAGTCGAGGACCCAGAAGAGTCTTCTCCCATGATGTACGCGCAGGATGTAAGCATGAGCCCACAGAGGAGCATTATACAACGCAAGGTCGACCCCCAAGTAGCGTCCTGAGAACTCTCTCATCCAAATGACTTAGATCGCATCCGCAACGCTGAGCTGTCGCAGATAATTGCGAATTTTATTTCTCTGTTCTTCTTGCAAATCTGCAAGTTCTACACCAATACGAAAATCCATTTGATAGCGTTCTGAATCGTCTTCGATGATTCTGTTACGTATGCGTCGCTTCCAACGAATTGACGCATGGACAGGCATAGGAGTGCTCATCGGAAGATGGAGGGCTGCCTGCGTATCGAGAGCGACAGTTTCGAGCACATTCATAAACGCAGGAAAATGGCTCTGAATACAGACGCCGCCTGCACTGATATCCAAGATAGGAATCAATCCCGCCAGCCCTTGGTAAGCCTCAAAAAAGGGTGGCGAAGAAGGATCTTCTTCATCTGGCTGCCAGACGCTAAAACTGAGATAAGCCATAGCGGAGTTGGTCACTTTATAGCGAGCATTTGCACGGCGTTCAATACTCACCAGAGAACTTGGGACGCTACAGATGATGCCATCATGAGCTTTTTCCCGAATCTCGGTCACAAACATGACCTGAGAGGGCATACCGATGACTTCAACTTTGATTTGCATACCTTTCTCAAGCTTTTCGAGACCAAAGCTTGAGATTTTATCGAAGTGGATGAGAGGAGGACTTTTATCGAGCTCAGATCGATGAAAACTAGCTCGAATACCAACCTTGGTATTGTCTTTGGTGCGGATAAGGGCTTGCATATGCCCCTCGCACATCCGAGCCACGATACGAACGATACGCTCAGGGTTTGTGATTTTCGAAGTTGGTTCGAGATTCTGTTGGTTCACTCGCCATCCCCTGTTCTACGAGCCAGCTCAGGGTGAGCCCAATACCCGCCCACAAGGCAAAGAGGAATTCACTGTCTCGTAAATTATTTTGCATCAAGCCACTGGTCACTGTCGCCAGGGCAAGCATAATTACCCCAGCGTGACACCATCTTTTCCAGACTTGAATACCTACACTGAACAGAATCACGAGAAACACTGTGAGCCCCGTGAGTCCCAATAGCCCCATATCCGCAGCTGTCTGGAGAAAAATGTTATGGGCAGCGTACTTTCTCTCATAATTAGTGTAGCCCGCCTGTTGGTAATAGTCTAGCAGGACGCTAGGATAGCGTAGCAAGCCTGAGCCAACCCCTAGATGGTCGAGAGCTAAACAAAGATTAACTTTCCAAAAAATGATGCGATCAAAGTTTTCCTCAAAATTCTGTTGGCTATTAAAAAGTTCAAGACTGCGCCCACGCAGGTTGGGATCAAGAGCAAATGTTAGCGAAGCTACTCCCAGAAGCCCGAGGATCACATATCTCATACGAATGGGTTGTTCCTGCCTGTGACTGAAAGCCCAAAGAGAAAAGAGAACCATTAGCAAAGCACAGGTGATAGCCAGAGGAAAACGAGAGCCTGTCAGAAATATTTGAAACAGCATCAAAAAACTCACCAGAAACCAAACTATGCCCTGACGTCTTTCATACTTCCAAGACCAAAGTCCTTGGGAAGCCGCGAGAACAGACAATAGCATCGCATTGAAGGCTAGGCTTAAGGGGTGACCCATGAATCCAGAAGCTCGATAGACCCCGTAAGCAAACCTATGTTCCCCTAGGCGAGCGTGCCATCCATGGACCCAATCCCAACCCTGATATCTTTGACCGATCATATAGAGAGTGAGCATACTGATCGCTAGTAAAAGAGCTTTAGGTGAGAGCATGGGGGAGGATGAGGTCCGCGCTCTCTGAGCCATCACCAGCATGCATAGAATTATCGCTGTCCCGTAAACACCTTGCTTCAGACATAATCTGAGATGCATCACGAACATAGTTGTCCATTCATGAAGGCTTTCGACTTGGAAAGACTCACAGAGCATCGATAGGAGATGGAAAGCCCAAAGGACACAAAGACCCTTGAACAGGAGCCTCCATACCTCGCCAAGTTCTGGACTTAATTCACGCACCCAGGTCCCTCGAAGCACAGCCCAACTGCTCAGACCGAGAACAGAGGCCACAAAGCCGAAGGCAAGAACCGACTGGGCAGCCGTTGGCAACAGAATAGCCACAAGGATCGCTTGCAGTAAGAAATGAGCTAAACGTGAATAGGGCTTGTCTCGCATCCATGAGCTGAGCGAGTATGGTGACGGGAGGAACTTTTGCACATGACGCGATTGAGGAGACATAGTTACAGCCTTCTTTTACTGGGCACGCTTGCTTGTGCGCCCCATTCTCTGTTAGCTCAAGATACTGCAAAAACTGCGGAGATCATACCTGATCCCTATCCTAAAAACTACACTCTCCTCCAAGTCAACCTTAACCAGCCCGCTGCACGCAGCCAAAACTTCTTCATTCGTGGCAAAGAGGGCTTTGGTGTCAGTTACTCCTATTATTTAGCACGCCGCCTCATCGTAGGTGTGAATTTTAAAAATAGGATGTTCCTCAAAAAAAACGGGCAGAATCTCTCGCTGATGACCTTCGGCAATCATACTCAAGGCGTTTTTCGACTCTATCACCCTCTGTATCTTTTGCTTGGAACCGAGTGGAATTACATGATCCCCATGGCTGATTTTAAGCTACCCATGATCAAAGATCCTGCGTTTACAACTGAAATTGGCGTGGCAGCGACAGCCTCACTCTGGTATTTTTTGACGCCCTCTTGGCTTTCCGAGTGGAAGATTCAGCGGTGGAAGGGCACCAAAACCAGTCGTCTCGATGGATGGGAATTCAGTATCGGTATGGGATATGGGTTTTAAATAACCAAGATCATTCACATTGCTGCATCCGCACAACAGAAAGCCAACCATACGAGCGACTGGCCCAGAGTCTCTGGATCCCGTAGGGCTCGCCATAGATGATCTTATTTTTCATCTGCTGCATAGCTACGCTGCTAAAACTTACAAGTGCTCCCTGGTGAACGAGAGTTCGATCGGAGTGTGACGGTGACTGACCTTGAGCGGTTGCCATGAAGATATCATTTTCACTGCTTGTCGTGAGGCAGTCGAGTGCTTCGCAAAAGCCTTGTGCAGTATCTTTGAGTTCGAACTCATTGAGAAGCTCAGTATAACCCTCCCAGATGAGACCGCCAGGGATGTATCCCGATATAATGAGACGATTTTTACAAAGACTGAAGATTTGCAAAAGACGCTGAATCTCTTCACGAACGTAACGATACCAATGATCTACTTTTTGAGAACTGCTGGGCATGGAGAGATTGACGAGCAAAAAGGGTTTTTGATCAAGTTCAAGCAGCGAGTAGCTCATAAAGCCATCGACGCCGATCTCCCAGTAAGACTTATTGAGAAGGTCGCCATTGGCAAGCTTGACTGGCAAACCGACAGCAGCAGCATGATACTCAACTTCTTGAGTATCTTTGTAATCACGCACGGCATCAGCATCCCACTCATAGCCCTCAAGGGCCCCATGACTGAGGATATTGATGTCGGACTCACTCGGACTCCCCCGACGGGTCAGAAGTTCTTGAAAGACAACGACATCTGGCCTGGTGACTTTCAGCTGCTCGTCGATAAACTCGAGACGCTCTCGACGGAATAACCAGTCACCCTTCCAGTTCTTTGAACTCATAGATGATGGAATACGTTGATTAAAAAGATTGAGATTGAGCACGGAAAAGCTCCTCTCGTCATAGCGAGCGGAGCTTTTAAAACCAAGTAGAGTGCAAGCACTTAGGTAGAAGCTGAGACACGAGCAGAGCAGAAGAGGTCCTCTTCCTAACGAAGCGATTGCCTTTCTAGGGCCAGGACCTTCCTTCATTGCCATCTTTCCTCTCAGCAACCGATGTAACGAGAAATCACCAAACGCTGAATTTCACTTGTTCCCTCGCCAATTCGCAGCAAAGCTGCATCACGATAATGGCGTTCGATGGGATATTCTTTCATAAGCCCATAACCGCCAAAGGTTTGTTGGCCTTCTCGGGCGCAGTATTCTGCCACTTCCGAACAGTACAACTTAGCCATCGCAGCATGCTTTTGAAAGGGTTTGTGCTCTTGTTTGAGCCAAGCTGCTTTATAAAGTAAGCCTTCAGCTGCTTCGATGCGAGTCGCCATTTCAGCTAATTTAAAGGCGACAGCCTGATGCTTGGCAATGGAAACGCCGAAAGTCTTGCGCTCGTTAGCATACTTGATCGTCAAGGCCAGGGCACCCTTGGCCAGTCCCAGTCCCATAGCTCCTATGGACAAGCGACCATTGTCGAGAGTCTCCATCATGATGCGAAAGCCTTGACCTTTTTGTCCCAGCATATTCTTTGCTGGCACCCGCACGTCATCAAAATAAAGTTCACCCGTATTAGAAGCGCGCCACATCATTTTCCCGTGCATCGTCTTGCGCGTCAAGCCAGGCGCATCAGCCGGCACGATAAAACAGGATAGCTCATTCTTTCCGTCAGCTTTTTTGCCTGTGATCGCTTGGACTGTGATCCCTGCAGTGATGTCACTGGCACTGTTAGTAATCCAAATTTTGGAACCATTGATGACCCACTCATCCTTAGCGGCATCATAGACAGCGCGTGTCTTACTCGCCTGTGCATCGCTGCCCGCTTCGGCTTCAGTCAAACCAAAAGCCCACATGGCTTTTCCTGTGCAAAGCTGCGGAATATACTTTTTCTTCTGCTCTTCTGTGCCGTAGTAGTAGAGGGGAGCAACTCCTAAGGAGTTGTGGGCGGCAATTGTAGCAGCATGAGAACCATCGACCCGCGCCAGTTCCTCGACCGCGATCACATACGAAAGATAATCGAGCCCCTGACCGCCATACTCCGAGGGAACTATAGTTCCAAATAGCCCCAGCTCACCCATCTTAGCGGTGAGTTCGTAAGAGAATTCCTCTTTTTCATCCAAGGCAAAAGCCGCAGGTGCAATTTCTTTTTCAGCAAACGACCGAATCGTTTGACGCAAAAGGGTCAATTCTTCGCTTTCTTCAAAACCATAGCTCACCGATGAGCCCCCCTTAAAAAAGTCCCAAGGCACCTCTTACGTGCGTCCCAGGGAGATTTAACCTTCTTCACGGAAATCGTCACGCGTTCGCCCTTCACGCCCCGTCTCACCCTGCATGATACTGACATAGGACCGGTAGCGTCGCTCGCTGATGCTCCCCGTCGCCACGGCCTCTCGCACGGCGCAATCCGGCTCGTCCACATGCCGACATTCACGGAACTTACACTGCCCCATGAGCGCTCTGATTTCAACAAATCCGTAGCTCAGCTCTATGGCAGAGCGGTCTCCCAAGACAAAACTGCGGATACCAGGGGTATCGATGACATAGCCGCCCCGCCCAAGCCTTATCATACTGGCATAGGTTGTGGTATGACGGCCTTTGTAGAAGATGTCTGAATTCGGCTCAACATCTTGCTGGATCTCGGGTCGAAAGAGATTCACCAGCGAGGATTTACCGACACCAGAGTGCCCACTGAGCAGAGTGACTTTGCCGTCCATCAAGCGATGGATCTCTTGAATCTCGGGCGAATTCCAATCCTGAAACTCGACCTTTAGACTAAATACCTGATAGCCAAGCTCTCGATAGATCTGGGCCTGAAGAGCGCAGCTCTCGCGAAATTCAGTGGATTCCTCGGCTAAAAGATCTTCTTTGTTAAGGATGATAATCGCAGGAATATGCTGTTCTTCAGCGAGAATTAAATACCGATCAATCAGGCCCCATTTAATGAGAGGATTGCAGTAGCTAGCCACAATCAAGAGCTGATCAACATTGCTCGCAAGGATATGCTCCCGTTCTTTCACTGCAGGATCTTGTCTTGCTATCTGACTTTTACGAGGCGCTGCATGTTCGATGACGCAGCAAGGAATATCAGTTCCTAAGTCTACATCTCGATCATCGGTTGGTCGACAGAGGACGCGATCGCCAACAACTATCGTATTGCGTTCTCCTCGACGGCTTTGGAGATGGCGACGCGCGACAGTGGCTAACCAAACATCGCGGGTATCCACCTCTCCAATTTCGCGTTCAGGATTCACGAACGCATAACGTTTATGAACTTCAACTACGCGGGCAGGAAACCAAGCTTTACGCTCCTCAGCCCCCTCAGAAAACCAAGTATCCTCAGGCTGCTCAAAGCTTACATCATCGGCTTTGTATTTTTTCCGCTTATCTTTAGCTCTGCGAATTTTATCGTAGCTGAAATGTTGGTCCCCATCTTCAGGACCTCGGTATTTCCATTTGCTCATCTTCTTCCTTAGACTCTGTCGCTTTCATACGGAATATGCGTTCAATACTCCGCAAAGCATCTGACGACAGCAAGCGCTTTGAATTTTGGGCCAAGACAGCAACTCTTTCATCGATACGCAAAGTATGGTCGTCCACAGTCATGAGCAAGCCTTTGCGTTTGAGCAGCTGTATGTGTTTTTGAATAAAAGATTTCTCGACAATTTCGGGGTTATTCAACCCACTTAAAATAGCCAGGCGCTGGGCCATCCGATGACATTGAGCAAGAAACTCATTGCTATCGACCAGACCGTTCGCACTGTGTTTAGCGAGCAAGACCGCCGTGATAATGAAGCGATCGAAGGTCAATCCAAGGGCACGCGCGAGAATATCGAGTCCTACGGATTCATCAGACTGAGGCGTTGCCCGAGCATAAACATCATAACCAATCTTTCGCAGCATACCGCACTCAGCCAAGGCATCAGCATAGCGCTGAACGACATCTTCAATCTCTGATTCTTCCCAGCTCAAAAACAACTCTTCGCGGAGTATGCCATAGATTTCGCCACAGCCTTTTCGCAAAGTCAGAGCATCCATCTGGTCCTGCTTTTGAAAAAAGCGGGCGATCAGTGAAGGTATGGCATAAAGATGAATGATGTTGTTTCGGTAGTAGGAAATAATCGCACTATCGACATCATTGAGATAGATAACGTCTCCCGCAGCATGGGCAAAAGTTGAAAAGGTCTTGAGTTTTGCTGCTTGAGCAAAAATCTCTTCGACATCATCTGTCACCAGCTTCACGTGATGATGGTAGGGAGATGCTTTGTGTAGATCAATCATCAGTTTTACGAAAATCTTGAGCTCTTCCAAAGGCAAAGCTTTTTGCCATGACGAAAGCAGCCCCAATCCAATCAGAGACACCGGTGTAATCACCGCTGCTTCGTTCATACGGCGCGAAAGTTCCTGAGCGATCTCGTGAACTTCTTGGTTAAGCCAGTCCGGACGTTCATCTTCTGTTTGTTTCCAACGAGGCTGAACTTCATCTAGGAACTGTTCAAGCATCACGGGCTCCCCATAAGAGACGTAAGCCCGGCCGTAATATGCTTGGAGTAATTTTCTAGCCTGCAACAGTTGAAATATGGATTCCTTGGTTTTGGCTGCGCCCCCCAACTCTTTCAGGTAGCTCTTCACTTCCATAACTTTGTCATAGCCCAGGTAAACAGGGACGAGAGCAATGGGCCGATCTGAGTTTCTGAGAAAACTCCGCACAACCATCGCAAGCATTCCAGTTTTAAAAGGCAAAAGACGCCCGGTACGGCTGCGACCCCCTTCAGGGAAAAACGAGAGAGGATAGCCATGGGTGAGGAGATAATGCATATACTCCTCAACCACCGCGGTATAAATGCGATTCCCCTGAAACGAACGACGGATAAAGAAAGCACCAGCACGTCGTAAAAACCAGCCTATGGGGAAAAAATTTAAATTGATACCTGCAGCGGTATGAGGTGAGGGCAACCCACTCTTGTAAACGGTATAGTTGACGAGGAGATAATCCAAATGACTGCGATGCGTCGGAACATAGACGATTTCGTAATTCTGAGTGGCGAGTCGCTGAACATTTTCGACATTGAGAATTTGCACACCGGAGAAAAGCTTATTCCAGAGACGCCCTAAAAGAATTTCGAAAGTACGGACCATAGAGTACGTTTGATCGGCCGATAATTCTCTAGCGTAAGCTCTTGCTTTCAATTCGAGACCACGTTCGAGCTGCTTACTACCTTTGGCTTCTTTTTCTATTTCGCGTCTCACCAATTTGCCGTTGGCTACCCGAGTGATGACTTGCTCGCGAACATAGAGTTTTTGCCCTAAAACTGTATTACGAATTCTACGAAAGTGAATACGTAATGTTCGGCGAATTTTACGCGCTGCGAGATCAGTGTCTCCTTCGGTTGCAAGCACGTCATCAGCAGCAAAGGGCTTGGCAAGATAAATACTCGTATTGCGACCTTGAGCGATCACAATCAGCATTTTCTGAATCCAGCCCGCATCCTCATCATCGTTAAAGATGAGTTTAAAAATAGAGGGTTCCTCAGTTCCCGGATCTTTGCCCCAAAACAGTGAAACCGGAATGATCTGCGCTTTCTTTCCTGTAGTTTCTTGGACCTGACGAACCAAATTCAAGAGCACCTGACTTGGTCGCAAGCGTCGAATTCGCTTGATTGGACCAGTCTTTTCTAAAAACAGACACACGGCGCGGCGATTTTTATTGAATTCAAGCCCTAAATCAGGCTCTGGAAGTCCGTGTTCACGACAGGTGCGAAGCAAGACCAGATAATCGATGATAGAGCGCTTTGGCAAAACATAAATGACAGGATCATCGCGAAGACTGAGATGCCCTTTTATGTCCTCCGGATGCGTGTCTGTGTGCACCCATTTGAGAACGGGACGCAAAAGATACGACAAGAGCCAGTGGGCAAATCGAATGAGATCCTTCATAAAGAGCACTCACAACTCAAGATTATCAATCAAGCGTACCGCACCGAGATGAGCCGCGACCAAGAGAACTGCTGGATTTTGAATCTGCTCCCCGCTGTCAGCGAGGGTTGACTGCTCACGAATTTCAGCATACTCCAAGCGAAATTCTGAAGATTCAAGGAGAAGCTTCTGAAACAATGCCAGGAGTGTCGGCACATGTTTCTCCCCTTGCTGAAAAGCCTGCTGCAAACTGCGCATAGCCTGAAACAAACGAGGAGCCAATGCTCTTTCTGCAGGCGTAAGCCGTAAA
The DNA here is from genome assembly GCA_947454545.1 of Oligoflexaceae bacterium. GTDB lineage: Bacteria > Bdellovibrionota_B > Oligoflexia > Oligoflexales > Oligoflexaceae > Oligoflexus. The sequence goes on along the minus strand of CANGNB010000108.1, from coordinate 121 downwards.
TTTCGACTACTCATAGCCAAACCATCCGCTTCGCGGCTCGTCTCAGCTCCGTGCAATTCGATGTCGAACATCAAATCCTTCACCATTTTACTGATCAAAGCGAATTGCTGATAATCCTTTT
>CANGNB010000107.1 GCA_947454545.1 Oligoflexaceae bacterium | reverse complement strand
GGAGAACTGCTCCTGATCATGGGCCCCTCAGGCTCAGGCAAGTCAACGCTCTTGAATCTACTCGGACTCATCGAACCGCTTCAGGCCGGAAGCCTGCTTTTTAATGGCCTCGATCTGCGCCAGCAAAACGAAAAAAAGCTCAACGAGCTACGCCGCTTCAAAATAGGCTTTGTTTTTCAGTCTTTTCTGCTCTTTGATGTCCTCACGGCGGCGGAAAATGTTGAGTACTTTCTGGTTCGCCAGGGGATAGAACGTAAGGAGCGTCAGAAGCGAGTGCAAGAGGCCTTGCGTATGGTCGAGCTTGAGGCCCAAGCTTCCCAACGCCCGCAGCAGATGAGCGGTGGTCAACGTCAGCGGGTAGCTATTGCTCGAGCCCTCGCCAAACGTCCCGAGGTCATCATCGCTGATGAACCTACGGCTAGCTTGGATCAAAAAACCTCGCGCGATATTTTGCAGATTTTACGCACACTCGCCAACGACGGCGTAACCGTGATCATGGCCTCCCACGACAGCCTCGTTCGTGACTATGCTACGCGCCAGCTACACATAGCTGATGGAAAAATCATCGAAGGAGGCTCGCATGCTCTTTAAAACAGCCTGGCGCAACCTTGCTCGCAATAAAAGACGTACTCTCGTGTTACTTTTGACGGTCTCGTTGGGAGTTGCTGCCCTCTTTCTCTTCGATGGCTTTAATGCCGGCATTATGAATCAGTATAAAGATAATACGATTCACGCTAAGACCGGTCATGGCCAACTCAACACCAAGGGCTATCGCGACGCCATCTACGAAAAGCCTTGGGAACATTGGATGGAACAACCCGAGCAACTCACCCAAAAGATCAGGAGTTTGCCTGGAGTCACTCACGTGTTTCCGCGTGTTGATTTTTTCGCCGTCATCACCAATGGCAATCTCAGTGTTGCTGGACGCGGTACCGGAGTCAGCGGACATGATGAAGCGGATTTTTTCTGGACTCTCAATGTGGTGGAAGGCGAAACTCTTCGTGATCAAGAACAAGGGATCATCATCGGGGTGGGCTTAGCCCGAGCCCTCAATGTGAAACCTGGAGATCGCATCACACTCTTGGGCAACACGATTCATGGGACGATGAACGGCCTCGATGTCCGCGTCACAGGTATCTTTCACTCTGGTCTTAAAGAAGCGGATGACAGCTATTTTCGTATTCAGATGGTCGACGCTCTGCGCCTCCTTGATACCGATAAGGTCGAGACCTTTGCCATTGGTCTGCGCAGTGATAGGGACTGGCCTGCCTTTGCTCAAGCGGTTCGCACTCAACTCCCCGAACTGGAGGCTACCCCTTTTGAAGTTTTGGATGAAGTCTACTATCAACACGCCGTTGATTGGCTGGGTCAGCAGTTTGCAGTCATTCAGCTGATCATTTTGGTGATCGTAACGCTTGGCATCACCAATACGATCTCCTTTACGGTCGTCGAGCGCACACCTGAAATAGGCAACCTTAGGGCCAACGGGGAAAGCGCTTGGGAAGTCCTGCAGCTTTTGCTCTGGGAAGGTTTTTTGATTGGCCTCATCGGAGCCGCTTTGGGCATCATCGGAGCGTGGCTTTTTAATACCCTAGCCTTGCCCAAGGGCATACTTATGCCCCCTGCTCCGGGTATCACCCGCCAGTTCAATGTTAAAATCGAACTGCAGTGGGCCATGGTCTTTCTTGCTAGCGCTCTTGGGCTAGGCTCTACCCTTTTTGCCACCTGGGTAGCAGCATGGCGTAAAGTTCATATTCCCATTGGTGAAGCCCTTCGTTACCGATAGATTGAGATAGGAGTTCTCTCATGCTGAATCGCGTCTTGGCTTTGGTTTTAGGTCTCAGTGCCTCACTCGTACAGGCACAATCGGCGGAAGACATTTTGAAAAAAGCTGATGAAGTACGAAACCCGGCAGAGTCTTATCAGATGGTCGTCGACGTTCAGAACAAAGACGGGGACACCTCACGCTTTGAAGTCAAGGTCAAAGGTGGTCGTAAAACCCTCGTTAAAACTCTTGCCCCTGCCCGTGATCGGGGGAGAAACATGCTGATGATCGGCGAAGATATGTGGGCTTATGTCCCTAACCTCAAGCGCTCGGTTCGCATCGCGCTCAATCAAAAGCTCACCGGCGAAGCAGCCAATGGTGATATTTCACGGATGCGCTGGAGTGGAGACTATGAGGTCAAGATCGAAAAGCAAGAGCCTAAAGCCTGGATCCTTTTCCTCACAGCCAACAAAAAGGGGCTTACCTATGACAAGATTCGCCTGTGGGTCGCGAAAGACCAGTTCCGCCCCCTCAAAGCAGAATACCTTGCCCTCAGTGGTGACGTTTTAAAGAATGCACGCTTCGAAGACTATAAGCAGATGGAAGGCACCGAACGCCCTGGAACTTTGGTGATCACCGATGCCAAAAGAAAAACCCAGACGACGACCTTAACAATCTCTGAGGTTAAGAAAGCCTCTTTTCCCGAAGCTATCTTTCAAGAATCAAGTCTCGGGGAATAGAACAGCTGTGTGAACATCCTCTTTCGTTATGTGGAGCAGCAATGGTCGAGCATCCGCGTCTGAACTGGCAAGATCCCGATCTTATCCAAAACCCCTACCCTCACTACGCTGCTCTCCAAAGCAGAGCCCCGCTGTTCTTTGAACAGGAGCGCGGCATTTGGATCGTCAGCGGGTACGATGACTGTCAGCGGATGCTCAAAGATCCTCGCTTCACCAATGATCGTTTCGGACGCTTTCTCGAGGCGTTTCCGCCTGAGCAGCAGACCGAACTCGCCCCGATCTTCACCGTCGCACGCCGCATGACCATCTTTCGCGATGGTCTCGAGCATGAACTTATCCGCACGCCGCTGACACGAGCGATAGCCATGCAGGCCCAGAAAACCTTCGGCACTCTGGTGGCGGAAGAGGTTGAGAACATTTTATCCCCCTTGCAGCCAGGGCAAACGATCGATTTTTTTGCTCAGATCGCCCATCCTTTTCCACTGCGGATAATCTGCCGGATGATGGGTTTTCCGATTGAAGAGGGGCCAAAAGTCAAAGCATGGGCTGATGCCATAACACGATTCATCGATGTGTCGACGGATTTGGAAGTTGCTCGCAAAGCTCATCAAGCCTATCGAGACTTTGTGGACTATATTTCCCCGATCTGGAAGCAACGCCAAGGCCAAGAAGATAAACACGATCTGCTCAGCCTGCTCAAAAAAGTTCAGGATGGCCATGCGGCGATACACGAAGACGACATTTTCAGCAATATCTTAGGACTCTTTCTTGCGGGCCACGAGACCACCACATCTTTGCTGACCAATGGTATGAGCGCTCTGTTTCAAGAGCCTGAAGCTCTCGCTTCGGTGCGTAAGGACCTTAGTCTCTTGCCGCAGGCTATCGAAGAAATGCTACGCTTCGACGGTCCTGTCCAAAGGGTCGGCAGAGCCGCACGCGAAGATCTGCTCTGGGCCGAACAGTATCCCATCAAAAGAGGCCAGTATGTGGTCTTGCTCTTAGGTGCCGCCAATCGCGACCCGAAAGAATTTGAAGAGCCTCAGCGCTTTATGATCCAGCGCGCTAAAAATAAGCATCTCTCGTTTGGAGGGGGTGCTCATCACTGCATCGGCGCTCAGCTCGCGCGACTCGAAAGTCTGGTCCTTCTTAAAGCCCTGTTCACCAAGTTTCCGGCGATGAGCTTAATCGAACCAGTGGGTTCCTATGCTCCCAACCTCACCTTTCGCTGTCGCACGGCTCTGCGCCTGCTCCTTAAATAAGCTCTCTGGTCTCAAGTACCGAGTATCGCTTTGATGATTTCACTCGCTTCGCGGCCATCAAAGCGACCTTTGATGTCTGCAGCGACGCCTTTCATCACCTTGCCAAAATCAGCTCCGGCATTATTGGCAAGAAAGTTACGTACCAGAGCTTCAAACTCAGGTCGGCTGAGAGCTTGGGGTACATATGCGGAGAGGCATTCGATTTCCTGCTTGATTTTTTCCACTTCTGCAGAGCCCGCAGGAAAGCTTTCCATCGAGTCTTTCAGCTTTTTCACGTGAGCGATGGCAACATCGAGGTCGGCCTTCGGCTTAGCTGAAGTATTGTTTTCAATGAAAGCACTCTTGAGCATGCGGAGTGCGTCAAGACGAGTTTTGTCTTTAGCTTTCATGGCGGCCTTAATGTCTTCCGTTACGCGTTCGAGCATTGTCATCTCCTTTGCAATCAACAAGCCCCCTAAGCTAACCCATTTTTGGCTGCTAAGTAAGGGCTAATGCAAGCTTGGCCTTGGCCCCTCGGGACTCGATAGACCTGAAATTTAAGCTGTTCAGAAAAGCTACCGAAGCCAAGCTTGCAGTTTCTGCTGAGCTCCTGCACTCTCTTAGGACAGAGTCTATGTTTCTGATATTTCAAGATTTCATGAAAAGTGTTGGTGCCCTAAGTGCCACTGTGTTCGTCTTTGTAACACTCCGATCTGTCTACCTTCTTTGGCGACGCCGTTCTGACATTGATCACGCGCAGAATTTTTCCAATCTTTTCATAGCTTTATGTGCTCACTCCCTACGATCCCTGATCTTTGACGGCTGGGTGCTCGCCCTTCTTGCTCTCTGCTACCAGCATCGCCTCTCGACCCAAGAGCTCACTTCCCTGTCCGATCTTTTGCCCTGTCTACTTCTGGTCGACTTCGCTTACTACGTAAAGCATCGCTGCGAGCACCGCATGAACGTCCTATGGGCAGCCCATTCCGTGCATCACAGCAGCTCTGATTTTAATCTGACCACCACGGGCCGAACACCTTGGTTGCGTTGGCTCTATGATGGCCTGTTCTTTGCGCCACCGGTTCTCCTTGGCTATCATCCTCTGGCTGTCTGGCTCAGCTTTCAGTGGGTCCTGTTTTATCAAATATGGATTCACACCCAGCACATCGGATCCCTAGGTCTGCTGGATCGGCTTATAAATACTCCCGCCAATCATCGTGTCCACCATGGTAGCCAAGAGCTCTATCAGGACACCAACTTTGGGGGCATCCTGATGCTTTGGGATCACCTGTTCGGCACCTATCAAAAGGAAGTTGGCCCCGCTCGCTTTGGCTTAACTCCGCCTCTGCTGTCAGCGAATCCCTTCGTAATTCAGGTTCGTGCTCCCCTTCTTCTCCTGAAAACGCTGAAGACAGCTACCTCGTGGCGAGAGCGCTGGGGCTATCTTTTTTTTCGACCTGGCTGGAAGACTCCATCAGCTGGGAAATAAGGCCCAAATTTTTATCCTGCGATGCTTCCATTCAAGCGCGTTACCAATTGTCTACTAGTGTCCCGAGCAATTCTTTGCGATAAAAGAGCGAGCTGTGAGCTTGGTGAGTCTCACTCCTTTCTTGCAATCAAGGCCATAGGAGCATAGCAATGATCCCACAGGATTGGATCTTCGCCCTCGCAGGAGGGCTTTTGATAGGAACCGCAGTCTCCCTGATGTTGCTCACGAACGGTCGAGTGACAGGCATCAGCGGCATCATCAATGGCACTCTGTCCCCTCTGAAAGGAGACACAGCGTGGCGTTGGCTATTTATCGCAGGCCTCTTCGCGGGGGGAGTGCTTTTGCGACTCTTTTATCCTGCCTCGATAGGCGCATCTTTGCCTCATGCTAAAACTTGGACAATAATCCTTGCAGGTTTGCTCGTCGGCTTTGGAACGGTCTTGGGCAGTGGCTGCACAAGTGGTCACGGCGTCTGTGGCATCAGCCGGCTTTCTCCTCGCTCCCTCGTTGCGACCTTAAGCTTTATGGCCTCAGGCATTGCTGCCGTGTACCTGTTTCGCCTCCTAGGAGTTTACCCATGAATCGACAAGGTCTCGCTGCTTTTGCCGTAGGACTGCTTTTTGCTCTAGGCCTGGGACTTTCGGGAATGACCCAACCGAGTAAGGTTGTCGGTTTTCTCGATCTTTTTGGCCAATGGGATCCTTCCCTGATCTTTGTCATGGTAGGAGCGATCAGCCTGCATGCTATCACCTACAGATTGATTCGCAGACGAAACTCCCCCCTTCTCGCCGAGGGCTGGCAAGTCCCCACAAAAAAAGACATCACCCCTGCTCTTGTGATCGGCGCTATCCTGTTTGGTGTCGGCTGGGGACTTGGTGGCTACTGTCCCGGCCCTGCCGTGACCTCCTTAGCATCCTTCGCGTCTGGACCATGGCTCTTTGTTCTGTCCATGCTCGCTGGCATGCTGTTGTTTAGGCAGTTGGATAAGCATTTCCAATGGCAGAAGTAGTCAGAGTTTAGGGGACTATTTGCAATAGGCTGAGGAGATTCGGGACGCATGTTCTTCGGATTGCTTTATGACTGTTTCCTAGCGCTGCTCATCGGCGGCCTCAGCTTTTTCTGCCGCTTTGGCTTTAACTTAAGAGTCCTTCATCCCCATTCCTATGACTGGCTCTTAGAAGGAGACATGGCCCAATCCTTCGTAGGCTGGCTGTTTTTTTACTTTGAGCCCTGGCACACTCCCTGGGCTAACTTGTCCCATTACATGCCTCCCATGCACGTTAGCCTCGCACTGACGGATTCTCACCCCTGGTTCTCAGCCCTCATGAAAGCTCTGGCTCCTCTCGGGGAAAAGCCTTTGCAATTCATCGGAGCGTGGCTGTTGTTTTGTTTTTTTATGCAGGCTCTGTTTGCTCTCAAAATTGCGCGACTCGTGCTCCGTTCGCGATGGCAGCAACTTTTACTCACAACGCTGCTCACGGCAAGCCCCGTGCTTTTGTACCGAGTAGGCCATGTAAGTCTCTGCGCCCACTGGCTGATTCTTGCTAGCATCTACCTCTGTCTTCGCCAGCAAGACTCTCTCAAGTTCTTTTTCGCTTGGTTTGGATTACTCTTTCTAGCAAGTCTTACCCACCCTTATTTTCTCCCCAGTGTGGCCCTGTTTTGCCTCGGTTTTTATCTTTTGCCTCTTCGGCAAGGACCTTTTCCGGGCAAACGACAGATCCTACTGAAGCTCACAAAGGCGTTCCTGGCGATTGCAGGCGCTTTTCTGGGGCTTGCCCTGGTGGGCTTGGAGCGAGGCTCGGATCGCCAAGGTCTCCCCAATTTTTACGGGGCGGATGTCCTCGGGATTTTCAATCCTCAGGCGCTGAGCCTGTTTCTACCTGAACTGTGGAAAAGCCGAATGGGGCAGTACGAAGGCTATAGCTATCTTGGTTTGGGCGTCATCCTACTCCTCTGCCTCAGCCTCAGGCTTTTCGTAAGATATCGCTCGCGCATCCTGTGGTCTTGGAACCGCTCACTCGGGTGGCAGAGCGTGGCTCTAGTGAGTCTTGCCCTTGCCGTCTTTTCGTGGGGCAGTGATGTGCGGCTTGCGGGTCATTGGGTCGTGAATCTGAGGCCCCTTTATGAGCTTACGGAGCCTCTCACAGCTTCTTTTCGTGCCATAGGACGCTTTCATTGGGCCTTTTGTTATGTGCTCACGATCAGCTCTTTTGTCTTCGCTTCACGCTTTCTTCCCGCCCAGCATACTCAGCTGATACTCACAGCAGCCGTCGCACTGCAGCTCATCGACCTCAGTCCCTATGCCCACTGGAAAGGCATAGCAGAGCATCCTCGCCCCCGACTCGAAGGAACGACTTGGTCTCAGATCGCGCAGCACTTTGACAGTATAGTCATTTATCCTCCTTATGTGATTCCTGATTTTAAGGGAGAAGAGCAGTCCGAACGGGTCGATTATATTCCGCTCGCAATCTTCGCAGCTCAGCAGGGTCTTCAACTTCATAGTGGGGCCTTTGCAGCCACCTCAGAACAGGGTCTGCGAGCCTATTTACATAGTCTTCGGGATGACTTTGAGTCTGGCCACCTCTCAGCTGACACCCTCTACGTCCTCAGAGAGGACAAGCTTTCGGAAGCCACACAAAAAGGCCTCAGCTGCATGACTCTGGATCTCTATCATCTCTGCGCAAAGACTTGGCCTTAGATACTTGGCACCAGTTCTTGGGAACGGTAGGCCACGACGGAACCTTCCCTCTGCAAGGACTGCAAGAGAGCTAAGGGCTCCTGGAGATTCATGAGACTGTGATATTCCTGAACTCGGCCAAAGGTATAGCTGTCGCTCGAACCAATGGCTTTCAGATCATCTCGCTTCGCGGGGTGTACGATGATCTCTGTCTGCAAGGTGAGCTTTTGGACAAGACGCGCCAATCGCCAAGGGTCATTCATGGTCGCTAACGAAGGATAGCTAAAGGCCAAGGCTCGCTGATTGGAGTAGGAGCGAGCCGAAAGAATCGCCATAACATTGATGATCGCCTTTTTCGAAAACCACGCGCGGGGATCGTAAGGTCGTCGAACATGATGTGGCAAGGCTTCGACTGACGCTAAAGTCGCAATAGCACTCGCAACGACCGGAACTCTGTGCACGTGATGATGACCATCGAGATAGTAAGGTTCGATACCTAAGCCTCGAAGCTTTGCAAGCTGTCGCGAAAACTCCTTGGCTATGCGCCCTTTCTTCTTCGCCTGAGAGAGTAAAGGATTCAAGAGAAAACGGATAAAGGCGCGAGGCGAACGAAAATCTTTGCTACTTTCCATCTGATCGCCAAAGGTAAGGGCAAAGTGAAGACCCAATTCCAGTCCTTTAACTTCGCTAAGCTCCTGCAAAAGGTAGTGACTGTAAGCGCCATCGACCAATATGGAAACCCTTCGCAAAACGCCTTTACGGGCCAGTTCTAGGATGCCCTCATTGACCCCCGGAGAAAGTCCCCAATCATCTGCGGCAAAAACCGGAAAGCGTGCCTTTGCCTCGTGAAGCAAAGGCTTACGACAGATGAACAGGCGATCGGTGAAAAAGAGTGAGGAACAGATTTCACTCCAAACATGAAAACCAGCCTGTTTTGCCAAATCTTGCCAAGCTTCCGGAGTTCTTTGAGACTGCACCGCGCGAGAAGATGCGGCAAAAACCGAGTGCCTTACCAAAAACTCATAGCTTCGCCTAAGACCCAAGCGCCAACCGCCTGAGGAGACATCTGCCACCCGAATCAGCAGGACACCTCCAGGACGCAAGCCAGCAAAGGCATTCGCCATACAATCTTTCTGCTCTTCGGGGCTGAGAAGGTGGAGCGCATCCATCACGGTCATCGCATCGTAGGGCTGAGGGGCTTTATCCTTCAAACACCCTTCCTGAAAGCTCAGATTGCTGAGCCCGTGGGCGAGTATGCGAGCATCCGTGAGTCGAAGCTGATCCTTATCTACCCCTAGGACCTCGAGTTCGCTGCTTCGAGTCGCCAGCAAAAGACCGAGCAGGCCGTGGCCGCAGGCCACATCAAAAATCCGCCCCCTTCTGGGCAAAAACGTGATGATTTTGGAATAGGGAGTGAGGGCCCAGCGTGCGCAGAGCGCTGTCCACATGCGAAGGCGCCGGAGGTCAAGCCGTTTGATAATACGCCACCAAATAGAAAATCGCTTGGTATTCCCCATGTGCTGAAGGCGATACTGCCCACGGGCTCTTGCAAAAAAGAGGCGAGGCAGCCACACGAGAGTCGCAAGCAGCTGCATAGTCAGGTGTACAGTTGATTTTTCATCACGAAGATAAAAATGCAAAGGCAGTTCGATATGCCTGAACCCAGAATCGTAGCAGGCAAAAAAATACTCCAGATCAGCAAAAAAACCGGGTGAGGTCTGTCGACCAAAGGCGAGTTCAGCAAATTCGCGACTCATCGCTTTGATCCCTGCCTGGGTATCCGTCGATGGAATGCGTAAGATCAGGCGGGCCACGAGAGTATTAAAGAGAAGGCCAAGTTTGTGCCTTCGATAGACAAGGTGCAGGAGCGAGGTAGGAACCGTAAACGTGCTGTTTAGCAAACGGCGATTGCCGCTGACAAAATCATACCCTGAGACAAGAGCCGCATAGGCTCTTGAAAAAAATTCAAGATCGTAAGGCAGGTCCGCATCTGTCATAAAAACAAAGCGCCCCCGAGCCACAGCAAAGCCTGCCTTCAAAGCCAGACCTTTCCCCGCCTCCAGGCAAGGCAGCAGCCTGAGCTGAGGATAGCTCACCCTAAGCCCTGAAAGTCGCTCGCAATCTGCGTAAGCCTCGTCTCCATTGATGATGGCTATGATTTCGTAGGCTCCAGGAAAGAACTTTGCAAAAAAAGCTTCCACCTGAGCCATATGCTCTTCGAGCCCTGAGTCGCCAACTTTGACCGGAATCAGCAGTGAAATTTCCGGGCTTTCTGCCGCACTCGAACGACTTTGCAAAAGCCATCTCCCTACATCTAGCTACATTTTGATTCATAGTAAAAGAAGAGCGGCCCGATTTCGAGTAAAAAACTGTATGCATGCCGTGCCAGATCTTTCTGACCTCATGTCGATCTCGCAGATTCGAAGGACCCTCACGTACACCTTGAGTCTAGAGACCCCATTTTTTCTCCAAAGCCTTCCGCTCACCTTGATGCGTGGCGATATAGGCATTCACTTTTTTAAGCAGGGCTTCGTGTTTGATCGTGGACAGCTTGTAGGTGCCCTGAGTGTGGGGCAGAGCCGGATCAAAGACCAAGGCCCCTGGCTCTCGCATGACCTGTTCGAGTGTATATCTGACGACAGCGACATTTGCATAAATGCCTTGCACACGCCCCGTCTTTGCCTGTTCGATCAGGCCTTTCAGCACATCGTTTTCAACAAGCTTGATGCTTTTGGTCTCGTTGATATCAGCAAGATAGTCCCAGGGAGTAAATCCACGAACAGTCCCGAGAGTTTTGAGCTCAGACTTCGGTTTACCGAGTCGACTTGGACTCACAAGAGTGCCATCGGTAAAGTCCACAAGAGCATCCGTATAGAGAACAGCTTTGCCCTTTTTCTTATCGCCTGCCCAATGTTCGTTGTCAGGAAATTTAAAATCAAGGTCACTTGAAGGATCGAGAAACTTGTCATAGAGGCGATTGATAGGAACAGGAACATACTCAAACTCTATGCCTTCACTCTTCGCAAAGCCATCGAGAAAGTCGCGAGCAAAACCTGACCATTGGTTGTGTTCGCTCTGATAGTAGGGCAGGTAAGAGATATTTTCGACACCTATCCGGTATTTCGTACTCGCTAATGCCAAGGGTTGGAAAAGAAACGCTAGCAGCAGCCACTTCATTCGTCGCATGAACGATTCCCTCTCTAAGTTCTAGTCGGAATGTTAGCATGGCCTAGCCAAAGATCAATCGCTAGATCCTTTCGTCTCTAACTCTGGGGTAGATTTTAATTTGCTTTCCTAGAGAATTGGCTACAGGAATTTAAACAACAGCTCCGCCTCAGCTTTGTGGACGGGACATCCGAGAAGTCTGGCAGAATGCAGGCATGTTTTCTTGGTATGGAAATAACGCGGATCACAGTTCTAAGGTCAAGGAGTCGGCTCGCGGGCTAGCTCTCGAGCCACTCACGATGAAAGACAACCTAGTAGGTCACCATAATAGGCTGAGTGACGGGAATGGTTTGTCCAACCCGAAGATAGCTATCCATTGTGGGAGCATTATCCATCTGAGCGGGTGTGAGACCGATATTATCCAGCTTAATCTCAAGAATGACTTTTTCAAGAGAGCCCGCATAGCTCAATGTACTGGTCTTCCAATGAGCGTACTGCCCCGTGTTACCAAAAAGATCGGAGCCCTGCACGACTTCGAGGGTTCCCTGAGTGATCAGAGCCCCAGTTTTGGAATCATTCACAGCATAGTTGATCGGCGTAAAACCTGGTCCACTGATTTTGCCATTGAGATCGAAAAAGAGCGATTCATCTTTGATAGGAACGATCTTGCCATCCTTACAACTCACCGACGACAGTTCGTATTTGAGAGACTGAACGCTCGGCTTGGTGCTCATGCTCTTAGAGAGCAAAGTCACCTTGGTGAAGTTCGCTGTCGCTGTTTTACACTCTTCGGGTATGGGAGATCCAGCAGAGGGTCCGCCAGACGTTGACCCACCAATTTTATTAGCGCTTCCATTCCCTGATACATCACCGGTCTGGGTCTGGTTATTGACGCCCGCTCCAAATTGCTTTTTTTCTCCACAGCCAATGAGCAGACTGATCCCCATGAGAGCCGAGGGAAGGAGGAAAGAAGCAGACTTCATAAACAAATCCCCTTTGTGAATAGAACCTATGGAGTGCAATATCCATGCCGCTTCTAGCGAGATCTCAAACCTCCTAAATCACTCAGTAGGGAGGCTTGAGCAAGATTCGTCTGCTGGAGGTTTCGACATAATTGCTTGTTTCCTTTACGGACCTGTGGGCTTCGAGCGAAATGGCCCGACCGAGAGATAGGAATTTTCCGTTATCAAAGGGATTAATCCTTTTCCGATCCGCGAGACTTAGGGCATACTCCTAAAAATAAATCTAACCATTCAAAACCATTGAACTTTTATGATCTACTAATCAGATCATCTCATATTTAATTCTATATTTTATTTCGATCATTATGTGCCGTTAAGTGAGGTGTCAAGCATGTGCGTATGAGTGTTTTGGTTAGCTTCCACCTTCATGACTGGAGTGATTTATGAATCGTACCTCTGTTAACGCTCTCTCCCAAACAAGCTCAGCCGTTACCCTTCAAGGAAGAGCCTCACCTATCAGCTTTGCTGCTGGCCAGACTATGCAATGGCAGGCCAATAAAATAGCTGGAAGCCATAAGG
>CANGNB010000106.1 GCA_947454545.1 Oligoflexaceae bacterium | reverse complement strand
TTGCATAAAGATGGAAGCCTTCAGGTCTCGACGGGTGCTGTCGAAATGGGGCAGGGGGTTCACACGCGTATCGCTGACCTTGTAGCCCGCGAGCTCGGCATCAGCCCTTCAGACATTCGGGTGATGCCGACGCGGACCGATAAAAATGCTAACACTTCGGCGACAGCTGCTTCGACCGGAACCGATATCAATGGCTCAGCAGCACTCCTGGCTGTAGGAAAAATCAAAGAGCGCCTGGCGCGGCTTTATGTAGCCTTGAGCACTCTAGCTCCCGAACAGTGGCCGAGTCAAACCGTTGGTCTTGGTCTGCGCGAAGATCTGCAGCTTCCCGAACAGCTCACCGAGGAGATCGTCTTCGCTGATGGTCGGGTCTTTGCGCGTTCGCGTCCGGAGTCTGCACTCAGTTTCAAAGATCTCGTGCGCGAGGCCTATTTTAATCGTGTTTCGCTGAGTGAGTACAGCTTTTACAAAATCGAGGGTCTCGACTTTAATAAGGTCACAGGGCAGGGTCGTGCCTTTCACTACTTCACCCAAGGCGTGGCCTGCAGCGAAGTCTCAGTGAATCGCTGGACGGGCGAAGTCAAAGTTCTTCGCAGCGATATCCTCATGGACCTCGGGCGACCGGTTAACGAAGCTCTGGATCTCGGGCAGATCCGCGGTGCATTTGTGCAAGGACTGGGCTGGATGACCACAGAGCATCTCGTATACGATGCTGAAGGCAAGCTCTTAACTCATGCTCCTAGCACCTATAAGATTCCATCGATCCAGGATATTCCTCGCGTCTTTCAGGTCGCGCTTGCCCCGCCTAAGCAGATCCATACCTTGCATCAGGGTAAAGCGGTTGGCGAGCCACCTCTGCTTTTGAGCTTTTCCGTTTGGGCTGCGATCATGGATGCTCTTTCCGCAGAAGATGCCGAGGGGGCTTTTCACGAACTTGCCATACCCGCGACGCGCGAGCGAATTTTACGCTCGCTATATCCTGAGGTCTTTGCGCGTTGGGAAGGGGGAAGCGTTGATCGGAAGTGAGTGCAATCTCATCTTTGCTGCCGCCGAAGACTTGCGTCGCCAAGGGGAAGCTTTTGTCATGGTCACCCTCTTGGCAACGCGCGGCCATGCTCCTCAAGAACCTGGGGCAAAGGCCCTCTTCACAGCTGCGGGCTTGGTATCTGGAACTATCGGTGGGGGCAAATTGGAGGCGCGTGCTCAACGCGAGGCCTTGCAGCTCTTAGAGGCAAGGACGATAGCGCCGCGCCTTCAAGCCTTGGACCTGCAAAAAGACCTCGGTATGTCGTGCGGTGGTTCTGTCGAACTTTTGTATGAACTCTTTGGTGATGCACCTTGGTCCATCGCGATCTTTGGGGCTGGCCATGTCGCGCAAGCCTTGTGTCGAGTCCTTGCCCCTCTGGCCTGCAGGGTGATCTGCGTCGATCCCAGGCCGGAATGGATTGAACGGCTGACGCCGTCACCTAGGCTTAGATCCAAGGTTGTGAGCAACATGGCCGAATGGGCGCATGATCTTGAGCCCGGAACATTCTGTGCTGTGATCACGATGGGACATGCAACGGATCTGCCCATACTCGAAGTTCTCTTGCAGCGTCCTGAGTTGCCGTTTGTAGGTTCGATTGGTAGCAAAGTCAAAGCTCGCGCCATAAAGGCCGACCTTGCCCGCCTCGGTGTCCCCGAAACAGCGATCCAACGCCTCAAGTGTCCGATAGGGATAGGGAAAGGTGCGAGGGTTCCCGAAGAGATTGCCATACTGATTGCAGCTCAATTGCTCAGTGAGCGGGCTGAACAGAAAGTCCGAGGAGCAGGGCACGGCTAGTGCCCTCTAGGGAGAATCGTATAAATTTCGATTGTGTGCAATAATATGGATGACAAGTTTAAAGCCGTCGGGTACAACCCAGTAACCAAGACTTCAAATCTCACCTTCAGCCGAGGTTTTTTTTTATGTGCCATACACTTGCAGCCAAGAGCTTCTGACGTATTTCTTCCCTCCTCCTCCTCAGACCTCTCGATCATGACGGACTCTGCATTTTAGGTAGCACTTCATTTCCTCATCCACACCTGAAACTAAAAACACACAGTTCACTTTCTTTGCAATATAGCTCTGAGCATTGTCTCCTCATCAAGGCGCGCTGATCTGCTTGCCAAAGTCAGGCGGATGCATGCTTTCAAAAATGTTTGATGGATTGGCATGAGCTTTGCTGATGTTTCAGCAATCGATGCTCATGAAGGAAAGAAAGCGATGAAGCAAGTAAACAAAGTTATTTTAGCGTACCTAGCCGGATGGGGTCTTACAGCGTGTGGGACGGGTCAATCCGAAGATGTCAATCAGAGTCGTATCGTCCAATCCTATGCGCTCAGCTATGGTGAGCAGGATGCGCTCCTTAAGGCGACAGCCTCCTTTCACTACGAAAATCCTTTTGGTACGAGCCTAAGGCTCAGTGGCCCAAGCTCGGTGAGCTTTGCGGGCCAACTCATGAACTATGAAAACATACTCGATAGTGCCCGCTACACTCTCAAGCAGCAGCATCATGATCTCTCCTTTGTGCCCCTGAGCTTTCGCTATGTGAACAATGCCGGCGAAACCTTTCAAGTTGATGCTCCTCTGCCCGAAGCTTTTGTGCTGCGCTCTCCTAGCGATGGATCATGGATCTCTCGTGGGCAAGAGCTGACCGTGCGCTTAGAAAAGCCAGCTACAGGTGATAGTGATGATGTCCAAGCTTGCCTCACTGGAGAAGCAGGCCCCAAGGGGGAAGCGGCTCACGAGGAATGCCTCTACTTTGGTCGCAGAGCAAGTGTGGTGTTCAGTCGTGAGCAGCTCGAAGCCTTTGCGCTGGGCTCGTCTGTGAGCCTTAAGCTGACCAGCACCCGACATCCATCCCAAAATAATGCCAATATTCAAGTCCTCACCCAGCGTATCGCTCGCCCCCTTACCCTCAGAATCCGCGAATTTTAAAGCTTTCCATCAGGGCTTAGGCTAAGACCTTCGGGCTTAGCCTTGGCCTCCTCCCACGTGTTGACACAGAACTTCAAGAGCTCGTGAACTTTTAGGGCTCCTTTAGTCAGCATTCTCTGCTAATCTTATACGGGTAGCTAAGAGGAGACGATTATGAGCCGTTCGGCATGGGATGAGCGTCGCAAGGTTTTAGAGGAAGAGTTTTTTGTCAAAGAGAACAAAAAACTTGTGGAGAATATGAAGGCGGAATCTGTCCGTGAAGATGCCATGAAGCAACTGTCCAAAGCGTCGGGAATCAAAGATGAGGCTATCCTCACTTCTTTAGTCCAGGCCGATATCACCGCTGCGGACCTTGCGGCCCTGTCGCTCGCACCTTTGGTTTTGGTGGCTTGGGCTGACAGCAGCCTGGATCCTAAAGAACGCGAGGCGATCTTTCAGGCGATTCGCGAAAAAGGTATCAAACAGGATGATATCGCCTATAAACTCCTGATGAACTGGTTGGTGGAACCACCTGATGAGAATTTGATCGACACCTGGCGCTCCTACATGAAGGGTTTGCAATCGATCATGAAGGACCACGATTTTCAAAAGCTCAAAGAAGATATCCTCCAACGTGCCTACGAAGTGGCCGAAGCTGCGGGAGGCTTTATGGGTCTCGGTGAGCGGGTTTCAGAAGCCGAAGAGCAGATGCTTAAACGCCTGCGAAAGTTCTAAAGGGCTCAGACTCAGGGGGGGCTCTTCATGGCCCTCCCATGGACTCCCACCCACCCCGTCTGAGTCTTCTGGCTGGAGTTTCTCTCGATGTATGATTTTCACCTGATCGTCAATCCCCGCTCCTTGCGCTCGTCGGTTCGCAACTCTCTTTATCAAAACCTGCTGAGCTATCTGAAGGCCCAGGGTTGGTCGTATCATCTCGCAACGAGTAGTTCGGCAGAAGAGCTGACCGTGCTGACGCGGGCTGCTTTGGTGTCCGGAGCTCGAAAAATTTTGCCGATCGGAGGCGACGGCACCTTGAGTCTCTGTGCTCGAGCATTTTTTGCTGGAGCCGAAAATCGCTTTCCCGAAAGTCTTTTGGTGCCCATGCCCTTTGGGACAGGTCATGATTTTTACCAGGCTTGGATGCGTTCGGTGCGATCGAAAAGCTGGAATTGGTTGCATCCTGAAATGCCGTCAGAGCGCATCAGTGTGGGCCACTACCGGGATGCGGGAGGGCAGGAGGGGTATGTTCTGAACTCACTCTCGCTAGGAATCAGTGCCTCAATACTTGCTGCGCGTAACGCTCTGCCTCTGCTGCAGGGGCATCCACTGGCTTACCTTTTAGCAGCTGTGCGCGAACTGATGCACTATCGCTCGCGCCCTTTGCAGATTGAGGTCGCAGGAGATACTCCGGAACGCCGCGAGACTCTGCTGTTTTTGGTCTGCAAAGGCCCCCTGGTGGGAGGGGGCATGCGCTTTCTCTCGGGTATCGATCCCTGTGCGTCGCAGGCAGAAGCAGTATGGGTTCCACGCCTCAAGGCGAGCTTTGTCCTGCGCTCTCTGCCCAAGCTCTACCAGGGCCATGTCGATCAAGTCGGAGGCGTTCGCCACCTAAGCTTTGAGCAGCTCCGCATCCACCGCGACAGCGAAGAACTCGAGGTGGAGATAGATGGTGAGCTCGTCTATCTCCAAGGGCCGCTTGACCTGTCCATACTCCCCTCGGTGCTCGCCATGGCGAAACCCTACTGGGGAACTTGAACCGACCTCCTGAGCTTACATCAAGGACAGATTGGGGCTGGTGCTGAGAGTTCGGCTAGGGCCGTTATCTAGCACTTCAATTCCCAAGGTCTCGCGCAGCACATCGGCGACGGTCTGCACATAGATAAACGTAAGCTCCTGACGGACCTCTTCAGGGACCTCGAGCACATCCTTACGGTTGCGCTCAGAGAGTAGGATCTGTTTGATGCCTGCGCGATGAGCGGCGAGAACTTTTTCTTTCACACCACCCACCGCAGTCACGGCGCCGCGCAAGGTGATTTCCCCTGTCATCGCCAAGCTCGGACTCACCGGTCGCTGTGCGAAGAGGGAAGCGAGAGCCGTGAGCATCGTCACGCCAGCCGAGGGACCATCTTTGGGAATGGCACCAGCAGGGACGTGCACGTGAATATCGGTTTTCTCGTAATCCAAACGCTGACCCAAGACCGGTAAGAGGGAACGAACATGACTCATAGCAATCTGGACCGATTCGCGCATCACCTCGCCCATCTGCCCAGTTAGCGTCAGCTGACCTTTACCAGGTAGGGCCTTGGCTTCAATAAAGAGGATATCGCCGCCTAAAGGGGTCCAGGCAAGCCCGGTCACAACACCGGCAGGAACATAGGTTTCTGCGAGTTCGAGACTGTAGACCTCAGTGCCTAAGAGTTTTTCGAGCTGCCCGGAGCTGATGCTAAGGCCTTCGGAGGCACTTAAAATCGCCTCGGTCGAAGCACGAATGACTCCCGCCAGCTTACGCTTGAGCTCGCGGACTCCAGCTTCACGCGTGTAGCGCGTGATCAGATGCAAGAGGGCCTCATCACTTAAGCTGAGCTGCTCGGCTTTGACGCCATGCTGCTCCAAGGCCTCGGGCCAGAGATGCTGCTTTGCAATATGCAGCTTTTCAGCTGTTGTGTAGCTCGATAGCTGGATGATCTCCATACGATCACGCAGGGGAGCAGGGATGCCTTCGAGGCTGTTGGCCGTGGCGATAAACATGACCTGAGAGAGATCGTAGGGCTGTTCGAGATAGTGATCGCGAAAGCCGACGTTTTGCTCAGGATCGAGGACCTCAAGCAACGCCGCAGCAGGATCACCGCTTACGCCCTGAGCGAGCTTGTCGATCTCATCGAGAAGAAACACCGGATTGTTGCCTTTGCAGCCTTTGAGAGCCTGCAGAATGCGCCCCGGGCGGGAACCAATGTAGGTCCGCCGATGCCCACGAATCTCGGCTTCATCCCGAACGCCCCCTAAGCTGGCGCGGACAAATTCGCGTCCCATCGCCTGGGCGATGCTGCGACCGAGGCTGGTTTTTCCGACTCCTGGAGGTCCGAGGAGCAGGAGTATCGAGCCGCGGAAGTTGGCCTTAAGTTTGAGGACAGCCAGATGCTGGAGTATTCTCTCTTTGACCTTTTGCAGGCCATAGTGATGACTTTCGAGGATAGCGCGAGCTTCCGCCAAGGGAATCGGCTCGCCTTTGGCGGGCGACCAGGGCAGGGCCAAGATCAGATCAAGATAGTTTTGCAGTCCAGGGGCCTCAGGCGAACTACGTTCCATGGCGCTGAGGCGCTGAGCTTCCTCAAGGGCAGCACCGCGGATGGCTTCGGGGAGATCAGGATGCTCTTGAATCTTACTCTCATAAGTGCCCGTACCGGCTGCCGAGCCTTCCCCGAGCTCTTCTTGAATCAGTCGCAGCTGCTGGCGTAGCATGGCATCGCGCTGCTGCTTTTGAAAGCGATGCGAAACCTTGCGGCCAATTTCAGCGCGAAGCAAGAGGGTTTGTTTCATCTCGTTCATAGCTTCCAAAAGCGTATCGAGACGTTTGGACTCTGAGGTTTCCTTGAGAAGGTCGAGTTTTCGTTCGATGCTAATCTCAAGGTGCGGTGCGATCAGGTTGACAAGCAGTTCGGCATCGTCGATAGCGCGCAGCATCTCGCCGATCTGCTTCATGTTTCCTGGAAGCATAGCGATGATCTGATCCGAAAGCTCTTTGATGCCATCGAGATAGGCCTGACGCTCCTTAGGCTCGGTATCGATGACACGAACCAGCGGAGAGCCTTGAGCGTAGAGCACGCCGGCCTCGTCCTTACAATCCTCTAAGGTATGACGTTCCAATCCCCTGACCAGTACCTGCAGACCACCTTCTCCCTCGTCCTTTAAAAACTCGATTTCGGCAAGGCAGAGCGTTGATTCCACGCGCTCGCGTGGGTTAGCGGCTTCATCGTCGCGACGAATGCCGATATACAGATGCCGCTTTTCTGTCTGCCGCAGCGCACGGAGAGCCGCAACATTATGAGGATCACTGACTGTGATGGGCATGGCGGTGCTTGGAAAAAGCAGGAACTGACTGGAGAGCAACACAGGGACCCAGTCCCTTGACTCGGTATTCATGACGCACCTCTTGGTAAAGGAAGACCAGCCCAAACATGGCGAGGGGGCTGCAGGCCTCTCTACGGGGGAACGTGTGGCCGAACCCTGGCTTGTCAAGGGCGAATCATCCAAAATAAAGCCAGTTATAAGAATCAAAAGGGGAGCTTAGGCAATCCTACAGAATTGTAGCTTGTAAAAAATCTATAAAAGATCGGATCTTAGCTATGGAATTTGGTAAAATACCAAATTGTTTTATATAAAAAAACAATTAGAGTTAAGGAGAAAGCTCAAGCACTCTGCCTCCAGAGCCACCCGTGCCCCCAAGAGGACGAACCTATGACCCGCAAGCTAGAGGCCGTGCAGACTGCTGTGAAGAGCTACTTCGAGCGTTTCCCTCGGGTGAGTATCAAAGCTCTCTCGATGCGTACAGGGGTTCCCTATGCGACCCTCCGTCGTATCCTGCAGCACGAAGTGAATGATATCAAAGACGAGACCATCTTCAAACTCATCGATCGGGTGATGCTACGTCCCGAGCGTATGGGTTTTTTGCGTGAGCACTATCCGGCCTTGGCCAAAGTGATGAGTGATGAGACCGAAAGTCCGGGAGATGAGGAGACCAACAGCGATCAGCTCAAACGCTTTCGCTATCTCGATCCGCACAATTATATTCTTCAGCTCGCAGGCACGGGACAGGGCATTCATCGCGATGATATTCAGCGTCTGACGGGCGAACGGGGTCTCTTCGCCCTCGAAGAAATGCTGGAAAGCGGCGTGCTTCTGGAAGATCGTGAACTGGTGCGGGCAGCTTCAGTTCAGCTGGGACGTCTTGACATCGAGGACACTCTGTATCAGATCAGCAAGGATTTGCAGTATTTTCCTCGGAGTCTCGCAGCTGGACCTTACACGCGCCTGTCTCATGCCAGCCAAGGTCTGAGCCGCGAGGGTTTGCAAAAGCTTGTGGGGCTGAGTCAACGTTTTTGGCAGGATCTGCAAGAGATTCGAGACCAAGAGCGGGGAGACATTGCCTGCTTTATCAACTTGGCCATCGCTCCCTATGATCGCCAAGCTTTGGTGCGGCCGGTGTCTTGGCCGCAGGCTGAGCCCGTGCAGAGTGCTGAAGCAAGTTTAGTAGCAGGTGGACTTATCCAAAGCAGCCACGGGGATCTCGATCCAGAGTGTATCCCCTGACTTGCTCGTGTAAGGGGGGATCGATTGAATCACATGCATCAGTTGGCTAGCCTTGTCGAGCTGAGCGAACACGTCTGGATCCTTGATCCCCTCGACAGTTTTAAGATGCTCGATCAGGCTTTTGACGCCTTTGGAAACCCCCGAATAGACTGATTGCAGCTGACTGCCGATCAGGGCAAACTGATAGTAGAAAAGCCCATTTTGTGCTTCATCTTTGTTTTTACCGGCCGCTGCCATGTTGATGTCCATAGCTTTTTTGCCCACGCAGCTTTTCTTGCCACTCTTATCGCCACAGATGAAAAGGCCATAGACAGCCACCTTATCCATGCTCACGGGCACGCGGAACGCGGTGCCTTTGCGAATCTCATCGAAGCTCAGGGATTTGGTGAAGGCCTTGCTCTTGCCATCCATCGGCTCCATGCTGAAGATGAGGCTATTGCTGTCTTTAAAGACCACTTCCATAGCATCGAGGTCCGCCGGATAGCAGACACCCTTGGCAGCGACCTTGACCGAAACCGCTGTGCTGCCATTGGGCTCCATGACTACATCGACTGGAGTAAGGTTGGCTTTGTCACGCGCTGTCGAGCCGGGGACAGTGGCCGGTCCGCGCGCAAAAGAAGGGACCCCGGGAGGCGCTTGCGTCTCTGTATGCGAGTCAGCTTGCGGAGCTTTGGGGGTGTTTTGAGCCGTCGGTATTTTTTTTGGGCCTCGCAGCAAAACGAGCAGGGCGATGATCACAAGGATCACGAGGAGGAAGATTTTCGATTTTGCGGACATGCCCATACCTTTCTTGGATCAGTTGGTCGATCGTTGCAGAGTCGTAGAACCGGGACGAAACATGGGTTGTGTGAGCTCTTTGCTTTTTACGATGAGACTCTTACCCGAAGGATCTAGAGCAAGACTTCTCATCTCTGTGATGAGACTCACATCCTGGCCCCCATACTTTCTCTTTGTGGTCCACACATAATAGTTCAGTCTAAAGCAAGCCTGCATGCCGACGCTAGCGTTAAGTCGTACCTGATTGGTCGAGGCCAGCTGACTGGGATAGAATGTGTACTTCCACTCTGAACCATTGTAAAAAGCGACCACGACCCGCGGCAAAGATCCAGCAGGACAGGTCGAACAGTTGGTATTTAGGAGGCTGTTGACATTGAGGTTGGGGACTTTGTTCAGCAACGCTGCAGGCGCTTGGATGCATTCATTGTAGATATAGGTTGAGTTGTCGAGACGGGCAGTTTCTCCGGCCCAGCCTTGGTTATAAAGATAGATAGCCGGGCTCGGATCGACTCCATACCAGTTTATAGACCAGTTTTGATAATACATCCAAAAGCCCCAGAAGATCGTGTAACCCTCCCAACCGCAGTACCAGTAGTTGTCGTACCAGGTCCAATCTTCTTTGGTGCAGTAGGAGTTGATATAGCGGCTATCCCAGATGCGCTTGATGAAATTACTGAGGTTACTCTGATCTTGATAGATTGACTCCAAGACTTCTTTGCGGTTGCTTTGCTCTTCAAAGTTTTTATACATCAATGTGCCGCCTGCAGCGACAAAACCCATGAGACCTACACTGATCATCGTTTCGACAAGAGTCATCCCGGCTTTGGCTGAGCCCGAAAAGGGGCGCAGGCAAAAAGCACGCAGACGCAGCAACGATGTGATCAGTGGCCCCAAAAACACGTTTGTTTCTCCCCGGGCAGATTAATGCGTAGATTGCCTTTTTTTTGCCTGTGGAGTAGTCCTCCAGCTCCGTCGCGAATAGTCCAATGGATCTGATAGTTCAAGTAGTAGCCATAGCCAGGGCGACCATAGCGAACGCCCGCATTGTAGTAGGCGACACCCGCCTCAGGGGTGTTGGGCTGGACAGGGCAGGCGACTGAGGTGTCGACACAGTTGGCGTTGCCGGCTTTGACACGAAGATCCGCATACTGGACATCCATGACAATGTAGGCATTCACATAAGAGAGAAAAGCTGCCTGATCGAGGTTTGCGGGAACTGCTCCCGAGTTTTTTGCAACCTCATAGCAGTTGCCGTAGCGAGAGGCGTTGCGCAGCAGAGGGCTGCAGGCCGTGCTGATAGCATCACGCAGGGACGAGGGAGCGTTTGCAGGAATGTTGGCAGCGGTGATCGGGTTAAAGGCTGCGATCCAATCGATGGGCTTGAAGTTGGGCTCTCCACACCACTGATAGAGAGCGGTGCGATTGACAGCTCCGGTCATGGCAGAAACAAGCGCGTCTTCGCCTTCCTTTCCCGCCATCGTTGAATTAATACGTCGTGAGGCTATTCCCATACGTTTAAAACTGACGGCGGCCATCTCGGCAATAAAACCGATAATAGCGACGGAAATCAGGATGGAAATGAGCGAGGCTCCCGACTGGGAGCGCAACGCTGGTTCGACTTGGGGTCTGTGATCCATCCTTGATCTCCAGTCCGCTTAGGGTTTGAGCTTATCCAAATCCTGGCTCAGCTGCTGTGAGCGTTCCAAGCGCTCTTGCATCTTGAGGTCGCCGGTGACAATGCCATCGGCCAGTACCATGTGATCTTCCGGAGCTTCCGAATCTGTTACAAGTTCGAAGTTAAAGACGGGGTCCTTAGGCTTCGTGCCCTCGTTGCGCAAACTGGTAATCGCTTCCAGCCCACCCTCGATCATGACCTGATCATCAGGCTTGAGTTCTCGTGCGGTAATCATCCCTCTTTGGGTGATCATGGGGTGCTTGGTTGTGACCCGTACACTGTGCTGAGCTGTGCTGACGCTCACCAAGGGTTCGTGCTCGGGACCAGCTATCACTCGGCGAATCGCAAAGGCTTTTTTGCGGGCAGGGTTCCAGACCTGTTCACCATCCTTGAGCTCGTGGATGACTTTGTCGGTACCATCAGCCATGCGGATCTTCGTGTCGGCAGCAAAGCAGCCGAGGTAGATGCGGTTGAGCATATACGCATAGCACGAGGGTGAGTTGGCGTTGTAGATGATCACAAAGGGCGTTCTCGGATAGTAATCGCCCAGCGCAAAGCAGCGAGCTCCATCCGGACAGGGATCGGTCACAGTTGGCGACTGCGCAATCGCATCGACTTCATAGTTGTTCAGGCGTGGGTAAAACATGATGTCGCCATAGCCCCAGCCGTTCCAGTAGATCCAAAGACGGAGGACTTCGCCGTAGTTGGGGTAAGAGGGGCCGAAGAAGCGGCAGGTGTTCGCCAGCGATTGGACGGGCTGCACTTGAGTGATACAGGGTTTGACAGCACCGTTGGGGTTGATGTTATCCACCTGTCCTTCGATCACGATATTGTCGAAAGCGAGGCTGTTGAGAGCAGTTTTGTCGGCTGCGTTGACGAGATTGTTGTCGAGCAGTGTGCCGAGCGCCAGGGGATTCGCCTTGCGTAGAACATCCATAGTCGCATCAGGGACTGAGGCCAAGGAGTCGACAGCTTCAGTCACGGTTTGAGGGAGTTTAGTCATATCTGAGGTCGAGAGCTTTCGGAGCTCTTCAATCTGTTTGTTGTTGAAAGCAGCGCCTTGGATATCGCTGAAATCAAAGTCAGCGGGGTTCGCTAAGGTTGAGCCAAAGGAACGAGCCAAGTTAGTGGCTTGGTAAATGCTGAGAGCCGATTCCGCCTTTGCATAAAGGGCATCGTTGGAGCCCAGAAGGTTTGCAAGAGATCTGGTGTGAGTTACCAAAAGGTGCATCAGGTCCATGCGCTGCTGAGGCGAGAGTCCCTTGATGATAGGATCGATTTTGCTAGCGTCAGTGCTGGAGACCTGGATGCGATAGGGCCAGAAGTAATTGGAGTCAGCCGTCGCCTCCTCCGTGCCATTCGGGACTTTGAAGGTCCAGATGCCATTGGTGTTGGTCAGGCCACTCAAGAGGACTTTATCGACAGCATTCTTTTGATTTTCGCGATAGGCTTTGGCTCGAAAATTCTTGGCTGTTCCTATATAGGCATAGCCGAGCGTCACGGTGGAGCCTGGCAAGACATTGGTCGCGCTCGGCCAGACTTTGCAGGACGCAGGTGAAGATATGGTGTAGGCGAAGGTACAGTCGGGAACCGTCGCCGCTTGACCGCCTTTGGGTCTCAGGTAAACAGCGGCCTGGTAGGCGGCTTGTCCGCCATCGACAGCCTGAAGGGGGCGGTCGGTGGTTTTCTCAAAGTAGTAGAGGCGGTTGCGGGATCTTTTACTGCTGGTGTCGACGGCGATCGTGTACGAATAATCACCGATGTTGGTGGCAATATCGCGATCCCAGGGTGCACCCGAGTTGTCCATGGCGAATTGCATGTCATCGACGAGACCGTAGACTTCCACTTCGAGCTGGACATTTTCGTTAGGAGCGAAAGCGGTACGACCCGATCTTTCGCGAACATGACAGCCCACGACATATTTGGTGTCCATCGTAAGCTGAGCACGCTGACTCAGAGTTTTGCTGGTGCCATCTTT
>CANGNB010000105.1 GCA_947454545.1 Oligoflexaceae bacterium | reverse complement strand
TTATCATCGAGCCCAAGGGCTCTCAACTTGGGCGTCAGGGGCACGATGGGATAGGCATCGACAACGACCGTTGGCGAATTGACCGTACTCGCGGAACGTCGATCATCGACATCAAACACGAAGAGCTTGCCGTTTTGCGTTTCAAAGGTCACCACGCGAGTCCCCAGATTGATGAACGGGGAGGCGTAGGCGTTCGGATAAAGCTGTTTGGTTGCAGCTGTCAGAAACCACTTCTTACTGAGCTCTCGCTTATTGATCGCGAGATAAAAATCCTGAGCATTGCCCGTTCCTGTCGGCAGACCACGATCCCCAAGACCAAGGGAAGCGGCCTCGGGAATTTTTTTGAGTTTCTCACTCAGCTCATCATCGGGTTTGGGTATGAGATTGAAGGCTGCCTCCTTGTCGAGGTCAGCAGACGCGCGCTCGGCGACTGGGGGCAAGGCCTCGTCGTCACGTTTATTCTGATTAAATTTCAGAGGCTTACAAGATGTTAGGCTGCTTCCGATAAGGATGGCCCCAACCCAGAAGGATGCTTTCATGAGAAACTCCTTTGCACGGCACACGAGGTTCCCTATGAGTGTAACAAAATATCGATGCGCTGCGGGTCTGAAAGGCGGCAGAACTTGCCCTCACCCCCCCTCAGGACGTCCTGCTAGACTTAGAAAAGCCTCGTGTCTAAGGGGATAGAGTGAATGAGATCCAAGGAGTGCCATGATCAAGGTCGAAGAGCTTAGCAAAACCATCGGGAGTCAGGCGATTCTTGCTGAGATGAGCTTTGCTGTCACTCCTGGCGAGCACCTTGCCCTGATCGGACTTCGCGGTAGCGGAAAAAGTGTCTTGTTGCAAATTCTTTGTGGCTTCACTCCTCCTAGCACGGGTGAGGTTTGGATCGATGGTCAATCGCTCCGTCGCCATCCTTGCCAGGCGAAACAGCAGATTGGCTATATTCCCCGAGAAGCTCCGCTCTATCCCGAGCAAACAGTACGCTCCTACCTCGATCTCTGTCATAAGCTCAGGGGCTTACCGAGTGACATCCAAAGAACCGAAGAGCTCATGGACGCTTTCGTGCTCAGGGCCTATGCAGATACAAGGCTCGACCAACTCTCTCGAGGCCTCTGTCAGCAACTGAACCTGGCTCAGGCTGTCCTGCATAAGCCAAGCATCCTCCTCATGGACGATATGTTCCTTGATCTTGATATCCTCGAGTCTCAGCGGCTGCAGCGCCTGCTGACCCTGCACAGTCAGGAGCGAACCTATCTGCTTGCGACGCATGACCTCAACCTAGCTTCGCAGCTCTGTCAACGCGTGCTCATCTTAGACCAAGGGCGCATCGTCTTTGACGGGCCGAGTCAGACCGTGCATGAAGCCGGCTTTTTTGAAAGTTTTTTTGCGGAAAGGGAGGCGCTCGATGCGAGCAGCTCTAGCCCTGTGGCGCCATGAATCCAAAGCGATTCTTAAAAAACCCTCCACCACTCTGTGGCTTTCGACCTGGTGCGTCCTCGCCAGTTTTTCTCTGTTTGCGTCTGGCAATTTTTGGACCAACAATCGCGCTGAACTGACGATTTTTTTTCAAAGCCTCCCGTGGATGGGCTGCTTTTTCCTTCCCTATCTCACGATGAACCATTGGGCCAGAGAACGGGAACTCGGAACCTTTGTCTGGCACTTTTCCTTGCCCCAATCCCTCATCAGCACGCTTCTGATACGCTATCTCGTATGCTGGCAGGTCTTGTTTTTGGCCCTCCTAGGAACTTGGCCTTTAGCTGCAAGCCTCTTCTACCTGGGCAAACCCGATCCTGGTGCGCTCTTCGCAGGTTACTGTGGAAGCCTCAGTATTCTCAGCCTTCAGCTCGCCATCGGCATGATAGCTAGCAGTCTCTGCGATAGGCGTTTGAGTGCCTATCTTTTAGGTTTAGGTTTTTGTCTCCTCCTACATATCCCTGGCCTCGAGCAACTCGCAGAACCCATCTCGCAGCTCTCTTGGTTAGGCAATGTCCGTAAATTACAAAGTTTGGGATCAGCACGCCACTTAAGTGCAGCTTTGCGTGGTGTTATCGACAGCAGAGATCTTACTTACGCCTGTGGGGGCACGATCCTGAGCCTTAGTTTGAGTGGCCTACTCTTGCAGTGGCAGCGTCGCTTTCTCAATCTACGCTTTCGTTACCTCGATCCCTCCATTCTCATAGGCATTGGCCTGCTCTTTCTGGCAAGTCTTGGTTTGGTGCAGCTCTCGCGTTCCACTTATGAAAGATGGGATTGGACCCAAGAGCGCCTCTATACCCTTTCCGAGGGAACACGCGCCATCGTGGATAAGATTCAAGAACCTATCGATATCCAATTCTTCTTTTCTCGTTCTCATGCCGAACTCTCTCCGAGCTGGAAGGCTTATGGCCAGCACATCGAAGAACTGCTCCGCGAGTATGCACGACTTGCCCCTCATAAACTGCGCGTTCGTATCATCGATCCCAAAACAGGGAGCCCCGATGAACTCCAGGCGCGTGTGCTCGGACTTTTTTCCCAAACAAGTTCCGAGGGCGATCCACTCTTTTTGGGAGCAA
The DNA here is from genome assembly GCA_947454545.1 of Oligoflexaceae bacterium. Taxonomy (GTDB): domain Bacteria; phylum Bdellovibrionota_B; class Oligoflexia; order Oligoflexales; family Oligoflexaceae; genus Oligoflexus. The sequence continues at coordinate 10,125 of CANGNB010000105.1, read as the reverse complement.
ATCTCAAAATGGGAACACGCAATCTCCCTATACCCTATCTCGATCCAGAAAAAGAGGATCAGCTAGAGTACGAACTTTCAGAAGCCCTGGTGAAGATCGATCAGAGTCGCAAACCTGTCTTAGGAGTCCTCTCTTCGCTGCCCATGGTAGGTGATCAGTCTCAAGGCTCACTCCAACTCCGTCAGGACTGGGCGCTCACTGCCACTCTTCGAAAGCTCTACGAGGTGATCGAATTAGCCCCCAATACGGAACGTATCCCCGATTCGGTGAGCTCCCTGCTCGTCATTCACCCTAAGAACCTATCGGAGCGCACAGAATTTGCTATCGACCAATTCTTGCTGCGAGGTGGTAACCTGGTGATCGCTGTGGACCCCTTCTGTCGCAGCGAAATGCTCTTTCAAGCAGGGCGAAATCCAAACTCCGAACTGGCAAGCACCCTGCCCCGCCTGTTTGCAGCTTGGGGACTCGCCTTTGATCCCGGGCAAATGGTGGGTGATCCTGCGCGAGCGAGTTCCATTCAATCGCCCCTTTCTTCCATGATCGACCCGTTCCAGCTAAGCCTTCAAATCGATGATCTCAACCTCGACAATCCCATCACTCAAAAGCTCGAAGATATTCGTCTGATCGAGACGGGATGGTTCGATGCCAGCCAGGTCAAGGGCTTGAGTTGGGAAACCCTAGTATCCAGTTCCCCTCAAAGTGCAGCTATCGCTACTCGTTCCAGTCAAGTCTTCTCAGCTCAGCAGCTGAGTAAAAATCTCAGTAGCGAAGGGAAGCAGAGAAGTCTCGCAGGTATTCTTTCAGGTCGCTTCCAAACAGCCTTTGCAGAAGCACCCAAAGGATCTCCCATCACCAATCCTTTGAAAAATGGCGCTCACGAACAAGCGATCGTGATCTTTGCCGATGTCGATTTCATGACCGACTTACGTTCGATTGAAAAGCTATCTTCATCGGGGCTGCAAAGCTTTCGCCCCATCAATGACAATCTTGCTTTAGTCCAAAAGTCTGTCGAGTATGTGGGAGGCAACCGAAATCTGATTCATATACGCAGTAGCAGTCGGCGTCCCAGACCACTCAGTAGAGTCCGTATGCTCGAAGAGCAAAGTCAAAAACGTTATCAAAATGATATTGATCAAATCAACTCTCAGCTCGTCAGTCTGCAGGATAGACTTGCGCTGATTCTGACATCAAGCGAACAGTTTGACGAAGCTTTGCCGAGTGTGCAAAGAGATGATCTCCGGAACATGCGCAAGGAAGAAGCTCAGCTTCGGGCTGAGCGTCGCAAGCTTCAGCATCTGCTGACTGAATCAAGCCAGTGGCTCACCTGGGAACTTCTTGGTTGCGGAGCCCTCGGGACTCCTTTACTCATGCTTTGCGCACATCTCTATGTCTGGCGACGACGCCAAAAACTGAATGTCTCAGGCTAATTAAGATAATTTTGAACAGTCGGAGCAATCTCAAGGGGACTTACCCCTAAGTCTTCGACAGCTCTTTCCCAGATTTCCTGCCAAGGCGTGTCAAAGATCAGCTTCGCATCAAAGGGCCTTTGAATCCACGCGCCACCTTTAAGTTCCTGATCAAGCTGCTTAGGCCCCCAACCCGCATAGCCAATAACGAAGCGATACGGTAAAAGCGAAGAACCTTCCATCCTCAGCTCTTCCTCATCCGCCTCGATAAAGTGCACAAGTCCCTCTAGAGCCTCTCCAGACGTACTGATGCGTAGGTTGCCGCTACTGGTCGTCGCTGTAGGATCAGCGCCCTGATTATGGATCACTGCACCTTTGTGGCTCCCGACAGGCCCACCTACCCACACCGGGATGTGAGCAGGGATATCGTAACGATTTTGAAAATTGGCATCTCGCTGATTCATCGGCAAGGGGCGATTGATGACAAAACCCATGCTACCATCAGGTCCATGTTCGATCACGAGCACGACAGTTTTCGCAAAGTGAGGATCTAGTAGCTGGGGCGTCGCGACCAGGAGCCAGGGCAAGTTCAGCTGAGGCAGCATCGTGTTCTCCAAGATGGAAGCAAAGCGCTGACCAACAGGCTAAACGGAATCAGGTGGGAGGTCAAAGTTAAAAGTAAAGGCGTACAAAAAAGAAACGCTCGCGTTCGCTGGCCTTTCTCTGCCAGCTTTCGGCCTGATAGCTCCAAGCTGCCTGCTGAGCCCCGTAACCAACCCGCAAATTAAAAAATTCGACAAAGGCAGACCCTTGCCGACTCCAGCCATTCACCCCAAGGTCTTCGGACTGGTTTTTTTGGTAGAGATCCCAATGCCCCTCCAAACCAAGCCAGGGCATGAGGTAAAGGAGAAGCTCGGCACCCTCGTAGAGCCCTTCAGCATCGCGACTCTCTGAGGCAGACCAGTACGAGCGATGGGCATACTTACCAAGCTTCAGCACCAGACCGGAGTCCTGGACATTCGCTCCAAACAGCCGAAAATTAAGGCTTGCCTGTTGAGTGCGACCAGTTCGTGAGCTCAAGCCCAGCTTTCCCAGCTCTTCAGAGAGCAGAGCTTGATGGGCAAATCGATTTGCGAAACGTCCTTCTAAACCAAGATCGATAGATAAGGTGCGAAGACCTGTCGTCGAGGAAACGAGATTATGAAACCAAAACTGAACTTGCCCGTGCTCAGTGAGCGACCTATCGCCAGTCAGTGAGAAAGCATCGCCTTCGGTGCTGCTCAGAACAGCTTGGGACTCACCACGCTCGTAGGATAGGGACAATTCGGGTGCAATGCGTTTATTCTTGTCCTCGCCAAAAAGAGCCAGCCAAAGATCCATCATCTTCATCCGCTCTTTGATGTGGAGCCATTCCGTTAAGGTCCAACGCGTCTCCTTTCGCTCGTCTTGTCGTTCGACTAGGTAGCCGACAACACGCTGTTGAGCCATGAGCTCAGAAGCGAGCAGACTCGAAAAGAGAGCGAGCACACTCATGATCTTTCGCATCGGACCTCCCCCTCAGGGAACAAATCGGCTGTTTCGTGGCTGAACCCAAGATCAGTCTAAAAATTCAAGGAATCGAGCCACTTCCCGACTGCCTATCCGACTCAGCAGCTACTTTGAACTTGCCTCTTTGGTCACATCTAGGCATAAAAAGAGACATTCTCTATCCACTCAGAATGCAAATTTACCCGGCAGATGAAGGAGGTTTCCCTTGGTCATTTCTTTGATTTATGGCTCAGTCGCTCTGGCTTTAATTGCCGCAGCAATCTACGCCAGCAAAGTAAGGGCTGTCGCTATTGAAGGTGATAACAAAGCCCAAGTTGATAAGTTCAACGAAATCTCCGGCGCTATCGCCGAAGGTGCCATGGCTTTTCTCTCCCGCGAATACAAGTACGTAGCAAGCTTCGTGGCGCTCTTTGCTGTGCTCATCTTTTTGCTTCTCGACAATAAAGAGACTCCTATAAACGAAGGCCTCTTCACAGCCCTCGCTTTTCTGTTTGGCGCAATTGTGTCAAGTGTCTCCGCTTTCCTCGGCATGAAGATCGCAACACTCGGTAACGTGCGCACAACAATTCGCGCTCGCAAAGGCCTTTCCGAAGCTTTTCAAGTTGCCTTCCAATCGGGAAGCGTGATGGGCTTTGGCCTGGTTGGCCTCGCTGTCTTCGGCCTCATCACCATCAGCCTTGCATTCATGGGCCTCGTTGAGAGTCCCGAAGTCGCTATGGAAATGGTCGCAGGCTTTGGTTTGGGTGGCTCCTCCGTAGCTCTCTTCGGTCGTGTTGGGGGTGGAATCTACACAAAAGCTGCAGACGTTGGTGCTGACCTTGTCGGTAAGGTAGAGCAAGGTATTCCCGAAGATGACCCTCGCAACCCAGCCGTAATCGCCGATAACGTCGGCGACAACGTCGGCGACATCGCAGGTATGGGTGCTGACCTTTTCGGCTCTTGTGCTGAGGCTACCTGTGCTGCTTTGGTCATCGGTGCGACCTCTGCTGCTGTCGTCGCTCAACCGAGCGCTCTCTACTTTCCTATCCTTATCTCGGCAGTCGGGATCCCTGTCTGTCTTGTTACCTCTTGGTTTGCCAAACTGAAATCTGACGCCAAGTCTGCCGAACCTGTCCTAAAAACTCAGCTCGTGCTCTCGACTGTGCTGATGACGATCGCCATGATTTTTGTGACCAAAGGTGCCATGGTTGAGAGCTTCGAAGTCAACGGCCAAGTCGTGACCGCAAATGGAGTTCTCATCTCGCTCTTAACCGGTCTCTGGGCAGGTCTTCTGATCGGCTATGTGACTGAGTATTATACTTCCCATGCCTACACCCCTGTTCGTGAAGTTGCTGACGCCTCTAAATCGGGCCCGGCGACCAACATTATCTACGGCCTTGCCTTGGGTTACAAGTCTTCGGTCATCCCTGTGATCGCCATCGCTGTGACCATCTTTGTATCTTGGACTATTGCTGGCATGTACGGTATCGCCATTGCAGCGCTCGGAATGATTTCGACGATTGCAACTGGATTGACCATCGATGCCTACGGCCCTGTGTCAGATAACGCCGGTGGTATCGCAGAGATGTCGGAACTCGGACCTGAAATCAGAAAGCGCACGGACCTCTTGGATGCAGCCGGTAACACAACCGCCGCTATCGGTAAGGGCTTTGCAATTGGTTCAGCCGTGCTTACAGCTCTCGCCCTCTTCTCAGCGTTCTTGGTGAGATCACAGATCCACACCTTAAATATACTCTCACCCCTCGTCTTCTCAGGCCTTCTCGTTGGTGGTGTACTTCCCTTTCTCTTTACCGCACAAACCATGAAAGGCGTGGGCATCGCTGCTTATGCCATGATTGAAGAAGTACGTCGTCAATTCCGTGAAAAGCCGGGGATCCTGACTGGAAAAGATCGTCCTGATTACAAAACCTGCGTAGAGATTTCAACCAGCGCTGCTATCAAACAGATGATTGCACCAGGCGTACTCGTCTTGGCCACTCCACTCGTCGTAGGCTTTCTGTTCGGTATCGAAGCTCTGGCAGGGGTCATTGCCGGCTCCTTAGTCTCGGGTCTCGTGTTGGCTCTCTCGGCTTCCAACTCAGGCGGCGGCTGGGATAACGCTAAAAAGTATATCGAAACAGGCGTGCACGGCGGAAAGGGTTCGGAAACTCATAAAGCAGCCGTGGTTGGCGACACTGTTGGTGACCCATTCAAGGATACCTCCGGCCCTTCGATCAACATTCTCATGAAGTTGATGGCCATTCTGAGCTTGGTGTTCTCTCCATTCTTTGTTGCTCATGGTGGCATCCTGATGAAATTCCTAAAATTGGCTCCCTAAAGTGTTGGTCACTCGACTGGAATCATTGAAGACATGAGATGTCTCTCGCAAAATAATTGATTTCAGACAATATACCCTCTCCAATTGAAAAGGAGGGGGTATGGTCTGCCCACACTGCAAAAATCCTAAAAACATTGCAAAAAACGGAACTTACACAAGACCTTCAGACGGCAAGAAGTGTCAAAGGTATCGCTGTAAGTCTTGTCAAAAGACTTTTTCAGAGACTCATTTTGGAATAGATTACCGTCTTCGAAAACGTTATCTCAACCAAAACGCCTTTCGCAGCCTATGCTCTGGGGTATCACAAAGACGTTTAGCAATCATCCTGGGTGTCCGCAGAGCGGCCATTGCACGAAGGCTCATTCGTTTTGGAAAATGTGCCCAGCATAACCTTGAGGCCTATAGACGAGATCGAGAAAAAGTTTCGTGCTTCAATTTCGACGAACTCGAAACATTTGAACATACGAAATGTAAACCAATCACAGCAGCTATTGCAGTCGAAGATAAAACAAGAAAAGTTTTAGCTCTTGCCGTAGGAAAGATTCCTGCAAAAGGCACCTTAGTTCAGTTGGCACGCAAAAAATATGGCCCTAGACCGTGCGAAAGGCGCAAGTGTCTGAAAGTCCTCTTCCAAGACTTAGAGATATGTCTAGCCCCTAAGGGCCTTGTTAAAACTGATCAAAGTAAAGCTTATCCACCTTTTATTCGAACCCATCTGCAAGATTGGGTTCATGAGGCAACACCAGGAAGAAGGGGCTGCATTGTGGGCCAAGGCGAGCTAAAAGAGGGAGGCTGGGATCCACTGTTCAGCCTCAATCACACCTACGCCATGTTCCGCGATGGTTTGAAGCGACTTGCCCGTAGAACTTGGTGTACCACAAAAAAAATAGAGAAATTGACTCTTGCCCTCTACATGTATGCCTGGTTTCATAATCTCTATCTTGATTCAAAAAACAGAAAACAATTAAAACTTACTTGGATTCATTGAGGCTCAAGAGTTCCAATAATGAGCAACATTTAAGGGAGCCAGTTTTTGATGGGTCTGGTAAAATATCGAAAATTTGCGAGCCCCCCTTTATGCCTTGGGCTGAATGTCGACGATAGGAGCTCTTTATGAATCAACGCCTTCTCGCACGCTTCATTTCTTTGCTTTTCCTAGGATTTCTGCTCCCCTTCAATCTCTGGGCAGAAACGACTCCTCCTAATGCCTCCACCTCAGGCCAACAAGAGCTGAAGGCCCGTATCAAAACCACTATGGGGGACATAGAGGTCAAACTCTTTCATGACAAAGTTCCTCAAACTGTATCGAACTTTGTGAGCTTGGCGCGCAAAGGTTTTTACAACAATCTTCTCTTTCATAGAGTTATTCCTGGCTTTATGATTCAAACGGGGGATCCCAATGGCAATGGTACAGGTGGCCCAGGCTATTCCTTTGCGGATGAGTTGAAGAGCGATCTGAAGCACGACAAAGCCGGGATACTATCGATGGCTAACTCGGGCAAAGACACCAATGGTTCTCAATTTTTCATCACGGTCGCGCCCACTCCTCACCTTGATGGAAAGCATGCCGTCTTTGGTGAAGTCACCCAAGGTCTGGACGTTGCTATTGCCATTTCAAATGTTAAAACCAATGACAGTAAACCTGAAAAAGAAGTCAAAATCCAAAGTATCGAAATTTTGGGGGATTGGTATAAGCCTCAAGAAGTGATCAAAATCAAAATGTATTCCAATGACGAGATCAAAAAGCTCACCCAAGATGCAGCCACTCGTATGATCAAGAAAATTTCAGAAGCTCAAACTGGATATGGTCAGCTCAAAACCATTTCTCTCGTTGACGCTCGCTCCAGGGGCCAGGTGATGCAAGCCTACTACAAAGCCGATTTTGCTAACAAAAAGAATCTTCAGCTGGTCGTCGTCGGCAATGTTGAGGGCAGTAAGTTTTTGATCAAGCAGCTTCAATTTGCTGAATCGGAAGAAAACTGAAGGATTTAAGGCTTTTTCTTGCGAGGGTTGCTGCGACCGCGCCGCGAACGGTAGGTGAGGCAAGAAACGAATACCACGAGCACAATCCCCACAAGAATCACCAATAGCCCTCGTCTCCTGTATGAAGGATCATCATCACGATCTTTCATATCACGCATCATAGCGCTAAGGGGCGTCTCACCATCGGTTTGCTCTATCACAAATCCATAGCGTGGCAAAAGGCGGAGGGATTCCCAATCTGCCTTTTGCTGCTTTTTGAGGTTTTTTTCAAGGGAAGCACGCTCCGAACGCACAGAAGCTAAGTCTCGCCCCAAAATTTCAGCCGCATCTTCCACAGAAAAACCAAAGCGATACAGCAAGAGCAAGAGTAAGGCTGCGAACTGTCCAATTTCTAAAAGAGTCAGCTCCCAGCGATAGACGAGAGCCAACTGCTGCCTATCCTGAAAGTGGTTCCGAAAATAACGTTCTAAGAAATTGCGATCCATAGGCCGCAGCGCTTCTTCGTTGAGGTCGTAAGCTCTTTGAAACAAGAGTTTCCGAATACTTTCAAAACTCGCTTGCGAAGGAAGTTCATCACCAATCTGAACGCAAGTTTCTTGGGCCAGCAGTGCAGCACGACCTGGATCAGCCGTAAGCCGAAAGATGAAATCAATGATCTCGTCCTTACGAGTCGCAATGTACTCAACAGCAGGATCACTGACACCTCGGCTCTCTTCGCTCATCTCCTAGCCTCCACTGATCGAAAGCCAAAGCGATAAAGGAGTCCCAGAGCGAGAACATAGGGCGGCAAGAGGTAAACGACGACACGCCCGACTTCTTGATGGATAACACCTAAAACATAAAGCATAGGAAGCAGCATCGTCACCAAAAAATGCCCGGCAAGATACCAGCGAACTCTCCGGAAAGCAGTTAGAGAAAGACGTATCGGGCCACCTCTTTTAAAGATGACAGCACTCGCCAGGCACAATCCCCAATCCAATGGCCAAAACAGAAAGATATTTGCGTTGTGGTGAAGGTCATAATGCTCGGACACCAACCAATTCAGAGGCATCGCAAAACCAAAGAAACCACCAACGGCCAATAGCGGCAGTCCCACAAGACTCCAAACACGGTAGCGCGCGCCAGCAGATCCGTTACGGGGATTGTGAACCCAAAGTAAAGCTCCTGCACCTAGGAGACCAAGACCACAAAATACCAGAAAGAACTGATAGGCTCTATCACGATAGGCCGTTGGCAAAGGCGCTTCAAAAACCACTGATCCCGGGACCAGGATGGGCTTGCCATCGATAGGCGTCTTTAAAAGGAGTTCGCGCAAAGCCAGAGGATGGAACATGTGTTCCCACTGACTCATCCGACGATCCAAGCGACTGTTCATCCCGACATCCAGGAGCACATCCATACCCGGATTGTACTGATAACCATTGTACATCGCGTCACGGAAAGTCTCAGTGCCGAGAACCTGCTCCGTCTGCCGGCGCAGCTGATGATCAACGGCTTCGTCAATATAATCGCGCGGCCGCGTCGAGCAGTTATCAAAGAAGTACTGGTAGGCATAGTTACGATTTTCTTCGCGACTGTTCCAGATCAGCTTTTCAAGAAAGCGCTGCTTCTGACCAGCATCGAAATCAAATCGATCTTCCCAAACGGTGCGATGCTCGTCGTGGTAACTTTCGTAGGCCCACGTGTAGGGATAAATTCCTAATTTATAGATTAAAATACCGCGATAGAACTTCCAGGAGAATGAGATGGGTTCGCCAAAATCAAAGATCCCCCAGTTAAACACAAGATCCTGACCACTTTTGCGATCATGGACACGAATCGCTGTATGACCGAAATTATTGTAGACCTGATTGCCGATCTGCAGGGTATGCAGATAAATATCGACCGCATCCAAGTCCTCAGGCATCTTGTCCAGAGTAAAAGTCCGAGCAGAAAGAGAGCTCTCAAAGCCCAAAAAAATCAAGAGCGCAAAACATGCGCTCGCTAACTTACTCACACGCACTCTCCCTTTCAGAGCTTTTGAATGTCTGAGATCGGTTGATCGGCGCCTTCTTTGGTCTGGCGCTCAGCATTTTGACGTTTGAGTTCCAAACGAAATTTGCGTCGAGCCTGCGCTTCTGCATAACGGCGTTTTTGAACATCTGTTTCAGGAAGAATCGGAGGCATCGTGGTAGGCCGACCATTGCTATCGAGTGCGACCATGGTCACATAAGCGGAAGCGGTATGAAAGCTTTCTCCCGTTCGAGAGTTTTCTGCCGTCACCTTCACCCCAATCTCACAGCTCGTACTCCAAACATAGTTTACCGAAGCTTTAAGTGTGATAATCCAACCTAACTTAACAGGAGCAAGAAACTCCATTGCATCGACCGAAGCTGTCACGACCTGCTTGTGACTGTGCCGCTCAGCGCAGATAGCAGCTGCAATATCGACCCAGGACATAACCATACCACCAAACACAGTACCTATGGTGTTGGTGTGATGGGGCAAGACGAGTTCTGTCATGATAACTTCACTTTCGCGAGCAAAGCGCCCCCGAGGTGGATCTATTTTTGGAGCCATACTTGTCTTTCCTCTTCCGTGCTCAGTGTGTTAGGACGCCCAGCTCCGACCAGGACGACTTGATTTTTGCCGTGGCGCTTACTCTCGTACATACCTTCATCTGCGAGGGCGAGCAATCGCTCTTTTTCGGTGGCATGCTCTGGGAAAGCTGCAACGCCTATTGAAGCTGTCACTCGCGCAGTTCGCCCTGTCTGGACGCGAAACGCTTCGTTTTGAATGCGCTCGCGAATTCTTTGTCCCGTCTTTACCCCTGCACGAGCATCCGATTCGATGAGTAAGACCACAAATTCATCTCCCCCATAACGAAAGACG
>CANGNB010000104.1 GCA_947454545.1 Oligoflexaceae bacterium | reverse complement strand
TTGGCAGCCAAATATATCGACATCGATACGATGCAGAGCATCGTGGCTTTTTGTCGCAATTTAGATAGTGTCGAAAATATTTTGCTCGATGAGACCGAAGGTTTCTATGCGCTCAAAGATAATCCCGAGCTCGATGAGTTTGTGGGTATGTACAACCGCGCGCCAACTCTCTTTGACTATGACTCGGTCCCGGCAGGTCCTGTGCTTTCTCTGCTGATTCATGCAAAAGAGGCCCGCAAATCTGTCTATGAACAGCTGCAAGAGCGCTTTGGTGATGAAGTTCATTTCACATACTTTCGGGAATATCCTTGGATCGAACTGAGTAATTTTCACTCGAACAAGGGCAATGCCCTTGAGCGTGTGTGCCAATTCTTAAATATTCAAACCTCGGAAGTGGTGGCTATCGGAGACGGAGCCAACGATCTCGAAATGATCGCCAGGGCTGGCCTCGGCATCGGCATGGCCAATGCTGATGATGAGGTCAAGGCTATCGCCGATCGTCTGGCACCCCATCATGCTGAAGATGGGGTCGCCCAGGTTCTCGAAGAAATTTTCCAACTTTGATTCGTAGGCGCTTAGCGCTGGGTATAGGTGCACGGAGTGCAGATATCCTCAGATTTAGGCGCTTCGTGCAATTGGATGGACTCGCTCATCGTTCCTCGCGCGACATAAAAAAAGTGAAGACGCCTATCGATCATAGGGAAGTCCTCATAACGCTGGGGCTGTCGCTGGGGCTCGAACAGCAGAGCGCGCACGAGCTGCTCGATATCGTGACGACATTCCTGCCAAGCTTTGCCAGGCGGCGCGAGCAGGGGACAGAGCTTGAGAGTCAAAGTATTGAGAAAACTCTCTTCGTTTTGGGAGAAATCCTCCACATGCTCTTTGATCAGCGGGTAGACGGCACAGGCTAAGGCATCCAGGCTGATAGAGCTGTGACCACGCTGCGAAGCTTCGTCTAAAATCAGGCGAGCGGCCTGGGTAGCGGCGAGAGCATAAAACTCCTCGAGCTGATTGCTGAGGCAGGCTTCCAGCTCGGATTCACCCTGGAGCTGAGGCCAGAGCTGACGGCCCTGGTTCAAGGCGAGCGCGGCCTCGAGATCGATATGGGCCGTTTCCAGAGCTGGGCTATGGATGTGCTGCCAATCGCCCGAATAAGGTTGAAAGCGGTAGTCACCAAGAAAAAGCGGACCAAACCAAGCGATGGCACTCAGCGCTTTGAGCGTGTACTGCACTTCAAAATCGCTCAGCGTATAGTGTGCCCCAATCCGCGTCCATCCGGGCTTAAAGCCATTGACGATACTGAGGATCACCTGCACGTACTGTGAGGAGAGCTCCCGCTCGATCCCTAAAAGTTCGTGACCAAAGGGTCCTGCACACGCGCAGCCTGAACGCGCCTGAATCCCGAAAAAATCATTGAGCAGGGTCGCCACCAGATTGTGATGGAGCATCCTATCGCCGTGCTTGACCAAAAACGAGAGGATGGGATAACGCAGCGAAGGATCTGGGTTACCGAGGAGCTCGAGCTTGGGATGCTGAGTGATAAACGTGAGCCACTCTTCGCTCATGGCGTGCTCACGGCTGTGAATCAGATCTTTACCTAGCCAATCTTTGATCTGAAAAGAAAGGGCTGCCTGCCACATCTGACGAATGGCCGGGGTGCCCGCAGCTTCGCGCTCTTCGATGGAGGGATGAAAGTGATATTCCCAAGGCGTCACTGCTGAGACTGTACCTCCACCCCCGAAGGATGGATTGCTGGAGCGATCGTAGATGTGCTGGCGACCTATGAGGAGGCCAAGATTCGATCCACCTAGGTTTTTATGGACAGCGAGATAGAGGGCATCGATGCCATCGCGTTCCATATTGATGTCAGCGTAGGGCCCAGAGGCTGCGTAATCGACAAAAAAGAGCGCCTGCTTGCTATGCAAAAGTTTGCCAAGCTCTTTGAGATCGCAGCGCATTCCTGTCACGTTTGAGGCAGCAGAAAACGATCCGATCTTGAGATAGCCCTCATAACGATCGAGCTGAGCTTCGAGGTCAGCAAGGTCGATAGCCGTCCGTGTGGGACCTTCGCGTAAAGCTTTGACACGTACGAATGTGCAAAGAGCATCATCCTGCCAAGTGACATCGTTGGAGTGATGTTCATAGGGACCCACAAAGACCACAACCTTCTTGCCCAGCTCGCTCTTAAGATCGATACCAAGCCATTGTTTGATAGTCTTTTGACCCTTGGGTGAAAGATAAAGGCCAAGAATTTTTTGTATCTTCTCGATGGCGCCCGTTGCTCCGTAACCGCCTGGTACCACAAAACTATCAGGGCCAGCATGCACATGCTCACGAATCATTTCGATAGCCTGATGAAAGCGCTGCGTCGATAGTCGGCCCGTCGTCGAGGTTTCTGTGTGAGTGTTGGCGTAGGTTTGCAAGAGCTCTCGCATATAATCTTCGATGACATGCAGGCCTTGGGCCGAAGCCGTATAATCGAGATGCAGCATGGCGCGCTGAGCTGGAGCTTGGGCCGATTGGGGGCAGAGTCCGGCCCAGAGCTGAGGACTGGGAACAAGGCAGTAGCGGCCAACTTTTTGAGTGCGCAGAAAATCGAGTTTTTGCTGATCTGTCCAATCCTGTTTCAGAATATCTTGAATGGGCTTCCATGCGACAGCTTTGCGTTCTGCACCACGGATTCTAGCCAATTCTGGCATAGATGGTGGCATGGCGGCTGTTGGTGAAGCTAGTTCCTGTGAGTGCATGCTGAGGCCCCCTTGTATTTTCCAGAGTCCCAAGTAAAATTGCACAAAATTTCGAAAGTTTCCAGTAAGCGAGGTTCTCACTATGCCGACTGCGCCCCTACTTCCCGTGAGCTGTGCGGTTATCCGGCGCGGACGCCACCTTCTCCTAGTGCAGCGGCCTTTACACAAAGCCGATGCTCTCAAGTGGGAGTTTCCCGGTGGCAAACTTGAGCCAGGCGAAACTCCGGCTCAGTGCGTGCTCCGTGAGATTGAAGAAGAGCTGAAGGTGACGATCACTTTGCGTGGATATTTAACTCCCGTCATGCGTCTGCTGTTGGATGGAACCTACGTGCGGCTCTATCCGTTTCTTGCTGTGTTGATGGAAGGAGAGGTGGACTTGCAGGAGCACCTGGATAGTCGCTGGGTGACCTGCGAGGAAGCGGCTCTGCTGGACCTTTGTGAAGGGGATAGACCGATCCTTGCACTATTGCAAGAGGCTGAGCTAGAAGCCACAGACTGGTTTACCTAAGAGGTAGGGCGTCGGTTTGTGAACTTAGGATGCTAAATCGAGAGACTGCGCTTCTTCTGGGGTTTGAAACGTCAGAGACACTTGCAGGAGATCATCGCTAAAGATGATGTCGCAGCCATAGGGCTTGATGATATGCCCAAGGTTTTCAAGACTTTCGAGCTCTTGGGCATTGGGCACAGGCCCAAGGGTATGATGGAGCATAATCACGTTGACTGCTTTGCCTCGTATCTCCGTTAAGAAATTGAGTTTTATCGTCATCTTGCGCTGTTCAATCCAAAAGCGAAAGATGTGTTCCAAGACCAGGGTCAGTACGGTCTCGTTGCTGTTTACATAAAGATCTTCGACTCCGACGAGCTCCCAGCTCAGCGCTTTGGCCTGCTCGCCGATGTTTTCAATAAGACGGGATTTAGCCTGTTCGAGCGCTTTGGTCCAACGAACCATTGATTGCGCATAGCCATCGACACCACTGAGCGTTCGGATTTCAGCGACCGAACCCGCCGAACGTTGAATACCCTTCATCATCGTTTCGAGAGCTTCGGTCAGGGACACAAAGCGCTGCTGAAAATGGGTTTGGATGGCCTTCACTTCCGGATCTTCGGAATCAGCATTCCTAAAGAGGTCCTGGATGTCGAGGTTTTGTTGATAGAGTTCATCTTTCAGCGAACGAATACCAGTGGCGATGTAATTCAGGGGGTTATTGGTTCGATGCGCAAGGTCGGAGACCATCATCACCCGAGCTTGCATTTCATACTTCAATTCCCGCGCTAGGCGTCGGCTTTGGTAAAAAGCGAGTGCGGCCCTCTGCGCGACAACTTCGCTTTGAATGAGCATAAAGGCGCTGATGCAGTACTGCAAAATAAAGGGAGCATCGATGATAAGTTTAGAGACGAGGATATCCCAAATGCTACCCCCAATGCATAAGAGGGCGCCCGTGAGGACGAGGTGAGCCCCTGGGGCTCTGTGCCGAAGAGCGCGCCCGACGACATAAAGGATCCAAATGGCTTCTGTGAGAATAAAGGCCTGATAGTGAGGAAGATATTTCTGAAAAATCTCGGGAGAAGTGAGTAGACAGAGCAGGGTGATAGCAAGATTCACGAGAGAAATCAGTTGAAGTGGGCGCACAGACGAGAAAGGTCGAAAGGTCCAGTGTAAAAACCACACATAGCACAGTGGCCCCAAGGCCAGCGGGATATACTCCATTTTCTTTTGAACGAGATAGATGAGGAGCTTATCTTCACCGAACCAAAAGCTCATGAAGTCTGCCATCGCCACCGTGCGCATGGCGATCACGAGACTGAAGAGACATTGCATGAGGCTAGTGAGGTCTTTGGGGTAGCGTAAGAACATCATGAAGGAAAAGGCACAGACAGACAGCAAAATACCGATACTAAAGACGAAGGTAGCGCGCTCGGTTTGAAACAGGTTAGTGATCGATTCCCCCACGCCGAGCATCGGAGCGTAGAGAGAAAACCCGCTGCCATAGGTATGAAAATTTGCTGTTTGAATCAGAAGAGTCCATTCCGTTTCATCCGCTTCGGGGTAAAATCGGATCACAGACCAGCGCTCCGCCGGCACAGTGAAACTCGCTTCGGTGCTGATAGTACCTGCCTGGAGCGAAGATATTTTGTTCGGCTTTTGGCTCGGGTAGAGCAGAAGTTTATGGGCTGAATGTAGACTTTTAAAGCCTAGTGAGTAGCCTTCGGGCAGCTGCTTCAAATCTTTTATCACCATACGATACGTTCCATACCCAAGAAGGTTGGGGGAGCTCGGATCGACAGCGAGATGATTCCAGTTTTGATGCGAAAAAGAGATAAAAGGTTTTGGGGGTAAAGGATCGCCCGGTGCCAAGAGTTTTTGCCAATAAAATTCCCAGGGACCTTGGAGAAGGTTGAATTTGAGTTGGGGATTGATGGCGATCGCAGCGCGCTGCGTATCATCTTCAGCCCAAAGCTTTGGACAGAAGCTCATAAGAAGAAAGATGTAGAGGCTGACAATCAGTCTCACGCTCAACTCAACGACAAGAGGTCAAAGGTCAGTTTTTCATCCTGATCTTAGCTTAGACCACTTTGTCGTTTTGCGGAGTAGGCAGGAAGGTGCTGGCTTCTCAGACGGGCCTTAAGCTGGTGTCTGGGTGCCGCCCTTGCGGTTGCGCTTTTCGATGAAGCCCAATTGTCTTTGGTATTTTTCGACAATGGCTTTAAGGCGACGCCACTGGGGGTCGAGCTTGAGAGCTTTTTTGTCCGACGCTTTGAGGCCTTTGCTCTGGACATAGGCGTCGATACGTTTTTGGGTTTCAGCGATATCTTTTTCAATAATAGCGGGTGTGCGTGCCATAGGAGAGCTCCTCAGTTTGGGGCTTTGACAATCCGCCTATTTTGGCAAATTTTTTGGGATTTTGACAAGTCCTTTTGAAAAACCTTCTCATCCCGAGGGTTTTCCTGAGAAAGCCTAATCAAAGAGGCATAGGATCGAGAAGTAAGGTCTCCCAAATAGACGTGCCTAGGCTGCGAAAGTGCAGGTCCCAGCTCTGGCCCTTGCGATAGGGACCCACGGGGTTGAGCAAGGCAACGTTCAGCTTCCCTGGTCCTTGTCCCGTCACATAGGCTGCACTGAATCCAAAATAGCTTTGGACGCTTGGGTATAGGGCTTTGAAAAGACTTTCTTTGGCTGAAAAAATGAGCGTCAGGCCCAGCTCGTCGGGGCAGCCGAGGCGTTGGTTTAAATCAGGCCATTCAGACGGGTGGCTGCAGATTTGCGTGCTGATTCCAGAGCTTTTTTGACCAATCGAGTGTTCGATATCAAGGCCGAGATGTCTTACCCTACTCGTGCGACTCAAAACAGCGCTGGCTACCCCGCGCGTGTGCGTGATGGAGCCACACCATCCTTCGGGCCAGATCGGTGCCCGATCGGGACCTTGAGTCGGCAGGGGCAAGGCGCCGAGATCGAAGGCTGCATACGTCTGCTGCACACAGTAGCGTCCCGCCAAATAATCGAGCTGACGCTTGGCTATAGCTTTTTGCAGATGTTCAGGGAGCACCAGACCTTGTTCTAGAAAATCCTGAACGCTGATCTCAGCTTCGGTCCAACGCAGAGTAAATTGAAAAACCCCGGGGGCTCTTTCTTCGAGCTGCCCGAGGTTGAAGAGATTTTTGCTTAGCATGCTCACCTATCGCCGAGGGCCATCACACTGATTTAGGGCTCGGGGAAACTATAGTTGAGAACGACCTTAGCATCAAGTTCAGGATCAAAATTTAAGGTGATCGTGCTGCCTACACGCTTATAATCGAGAGTCGCTGTCCCGTTTACCAAGACAGTCCACTGACCCTTGTCAGGCTCGGCGATCCCTGTGAGTTCGAAGCTGCGGCGAATCTCAGCATATGAAAAGTCTAAGATGAAGCTTTGCGAACTGAGCACAGGGCAGCTGGTCACGAGGATGTTGCCTTGAACGTCCAAACCTTTGCCCAAGCTGCAGTCCGCTGTACTCTGCACTTTGATCGATCCAGCAAGCGGGGTGTGGGATAGAGTGAAGTTGCGTGGCATGCCATCGGGAACTTCATACTTCAGTTTAAGGATCTTACCGGCGCTGTGATCGGCTGCATTTAAGGTAAAGACGTCAACGTTTTGTTGAAAATTCAAAGCCTTTAGGCCATCGAGAATTTGGAAGTTCTTACCGCCTGCCATGATGGGTAGGGTATAGCTGAGCTGAGGACCAACGCGATACTTGTAGCTTATGGCGATGCGAGAACCGTCGGCAGGCACGGGATTGAGCAGCACTTGGTTTTGTGCTGCATCGAAACTAAAACCACTGCTGGGTGTCCCGTTTACCGATACCGACAGGGTATTGCTGGCAGGAATCTGCTGCAGCTTGAAGCGATCGATCAAGGCGGTATTCATCCGATAGTCGATACGGATATCGGCGAGTTCTTGGGGTTGAGTGGTGAAGCTAAGCGTACGGCCCACTAAGGTGAACGCACCAGCAGCCAAAGGGTTGCCATTGATCGCAACAGCTAAACTGCCGGGAGCCGGATCATTGCCGAGAGAGACACTGCTGAAGAGGGGTGAGGCCCCGACACGATAAGATGCCAAGATTGTGGAGCCAATAGGTGGTTCCTTGCCAGCTTGAAAGCTTATCGTCTTGCCTTGCAGGGTGTAATCCCCTGCTGCTAGAGCCTGCTCAGATCCATCGGCGAGCTTAAGCTTCAGACGCAAAGTCCCTGGACTGGGTAGATCTTTGAGATCGAACTGATTGGCAACAAGCAGAGCGATATTATCCGAGATGCGGTTGAGAGTCGATTTGTAGCTGGCATCACAGATGTTCCCGTAGTTTTTCATGCCATTAGCTTTGTAGTCGACCAGTCGCTGATACTGGGTCCCTAAGTTTTGAGCAGAAGTACAAGGGGTTGATGGAGGTGAAAAAATCCCATAAAAGCCCGCATTGACACCAATCGTCCGTTTGAGACTGCCTTCGACATAGTTGATGAGATAAGACTCTTTCGCCCAAGGATCGTTGCCGTTATTACAATCCAAACCATCTTTGCTGCAGTTATCCTCGTCCGAGACGATGAGGACAGCGACAGTTGAGTTCGCTCGGAGCCAGGGGGCTGTGTTACAGCCGAGACCAACGACAGCCTGAAGGATGCCGCGTTCATTGCTATCGCCGGATATCCCCAAGTTGACCGCCGATTGAAAGCGGGTCATGGCATCTGCATCGGTCGAGCGAATAAGGTTCATGGCGCAGCGAAAGCCTGCTCCATCTGGTATCGCAGAGGTACTGATGACTCCAATCTGCCATTGGGTTGTGCCAAGGGAAACGAGAAGTTCATTGAGCTTGGTGCCAAGGTTAGCTTGTTCCTCTTTCATCGAACCCGAGTTGTCGACAACAACGAGGATGTCAACCAAGCCTTTCTTAGCGGTCTGAGCGATCATCTCATTGACGGCCGTTCCACTCGTTCCTTGCTTATAAGTCTCCGTTGCTGGCGTGCGGGTCAGCTGATCCTTGTTTTCAATCATAAGCTGCTGAATGTCAGTCAGAATAAAATCAGTCTGAACACCCTTCGGATCGAGAGTAAAGCGAAAACTATCCTGCTTGATCTCCGCTGCAGGAAAAACCGAGACCAAACTGTCTGGCTTGCGACTGATAGCGCGCGGCAAAGTGCCAGGCGTACTCGCAATGGGATCCCCTGAGAAGCTTGTCCCTTGAGCATCCGCGGACTGATTCAGATCAGTTCTGGTATTGGCTTTAAAGTTAGCGTTATCTGCGCAGGAAGCGCCCATAAAGACTGAGGTCATGAGCAGAGCAATGGCTCCGCCACGCGAAGACTTGGCCTTCAACATAGTTCGAACTCCTTGGATATAACTTCGTCGCGTGAACCTGCGAGCCTCTGTACCTGACCCCTCCAAAGACCTGTACAAAGTGGGAAGAATATTCCCAGGCCGATCCACGAACGCCCCATTAACAGATCGGTGTTTTGTAGAAAAACTTGATGCCATCCTTTTGATGGCTTTTTTTTCTGAAAATACAAGCTCTTAGAAGGGTAGGGGGAATCTATTTTTCACGTAACTTTTGCGCGCTTTTTGCACTTTTCTAAGACGCCAATGCTTTCGAGAGCTTGCCTATGGTTTTAGGCCGGTCCGCAGAGACAGCGGGAATGCGATCGGGTAAAATAGGGGAAGTCTATCGCCAAAAGCGTGTCCTTTCAGAAGGGAGGTGGGTTCGGTGCAGAGCTTTCGCAGTTTGAGTCTCTATGTCTGCAGTTTCGGACTTGCCAGTCTTCTTTGGACTCCCCAGGTGCGAGCCGAATGGTCTCTAAACCTCGGGTATCAAAATCCCCATGGCAGTCGTTTAGGTCTCAATGCCCTCTACTGGGGATCGCAATGGAATTTTGAAGCGGGTCTTGGCTGGATCGATGCCCAGGCTGACGATGGCAGCACTTCGGGCAGCAGTCAGGTAGCGACCCAACTCTACGGAGATATCAACGGCAAATTTCGCCTGACTTCGGGAAGTATCGCTCCCTACCTGCAGCTGGGCATAGGCACCGGGACTGCTGCAAGCGTCGGCTCGCATTCAGGGGCAGGTCTTAGTTTGCAAGCCCCCTATGTAGGTCTTGGCCTCATGCTCGGGAAGAGTAAATTCTATGGCTACGGAGCCTACGATTATTTTTGGGAGGCAAAGGCTTCCGAAGTGCAGTTCGGCATTGGCTTTGGATTGTAAACGCACTGCCTGAAGGGTCTTGCTCATGCGACTAGGCTATCTCATCCCTGAATTTCCTGGACAGACGCACATTTTCTTTTGGCGCGAGGCGCAAGCTCTGCATCGCTTAGGGTTTGAGGTAGAATGGTATTCGACGCGTCGCCCCCTGCAGCCCTGTCGTCATAGGTTTGCCGAAAAGCTAGCCGCGCAAACGCTCTATGTGTTTCCGCCAAAGCTGACCCCAACTTTACGTTTTTTGATGCGCCATCCTTCCTTTCTCTTTCATGGTCTGACTTACCTGGCCTCACTCCCTGATACTCATCTGACGCGAAAACTTCAGCTCACCGGTCTGATCTTTTGTGCTGCCTATCTTTGCGCAGATATGAAAGCCAAAGGGATCACTCACATTCATGCCCATAGCTGCGGGGATGCAGCGCATCTCCTCGCAATCGCCTCCTTTGCGCCCGGCGTCAGCTACAGTTTGAGCCTTCATGGGGACCTCCCGGTTTACGGCACAGCTCACCAGGCAAAGTTTGCGCGAGCTCGCTTCGTAGCCGTTGTTACAGCGCTCCTTCAACTGCAGGTCAAAGAGTTCTGCCATCTGCCCCAGGATCGTTTGCCGCTGATCCGTATGGGCGTTGATACTCAGCGGTTTGTGCCAAAACCTCAGAGCCCAAGAACGGTCTTTGAACTGATTACGGTGGCACGCTTGGTCGCCTGCAAAGGGCATCGCTTCGCCTTGGAAGCTCTCGCTGTTCTCCGGCGTGAAGGTTTCAAGCTGCGCTATACGATCGTCGGCGATGGCGAATTCAAAGCCGAGATAGAAGCTGATATCCAGAGGCTTTCTCTGCAAAACGATGTACGCATGCTGGGAACTGCGAGTGAAGAGCAGGTGATCGCAGCTTTGCAGGAGGCTGACGCCTTTATATTACCAAGTGTCGGGTTTGGTGAGGCAGCGCCGGTGTCGGTCATGGAGGCGATGTCCTGCGGGCTACCCGTCATCAGCTCGCTGATCGGAGGGACGCCCGAACTGATCACCGATGGGCACGATGGCTTTTTAGTGGCGCAGGGCGATAGCTCAGCCATTCGCCGCGCGCTCCTTCGTCTTTTACAGGATGAGGAGCTTCGAGGTCTGCTGGGCCGTCAGGCGCGGGAAACCGCAGTACAAAAATTTGCCTCGGAACTCTTCGCACGCCGATTTGCAGAACTCTTGGTTCCAAAGGACAGCTTATGACATCCCTGCGCCTTTTAATTTTAGCGGAACTGAATCACCCGGAATGGGTCAGTGTTCCAAGGGTAGGCTTTGAGCACAGCTTCGCTCTGGCCAAGGACCATAGGGTCACGCTGGTCACTCATGCCCAGAACACGCAAGCTATTGAAGCTAAAACGCAGCGCTTTGTGCGTGTCGTCGGTATCGATTTGGGTTGGCTCGATCGGGTCTATGCTTGGTGCTTTCGCGTCCTCTTTAAGGGTGACTTTGGCTCGCAAGCCTTGACGGCCTTTCGCTATCCGTTCTATCTGTACTTTGAATTCAAAGCGTGGCGTGCTCTTAAAAAGGAAATTGAAGCTGGGGCTTTCGATGCAGTTTTGCGCCTCACGCCGGTATCGCCCGTACTGCCAAGTCCCATTGCGGTGTGGTGCCGCAAGCGAAAGCTTCCCTTTGTGCTGGGCCCCATCAATGGCGGCTTACCGTGGCCTCTAGCCTACCAGCAGGCCCAAAAGCAAAAGGAGTGGATTTCAGGCTTGCGTCGTCTGCACGAACATTTTCCCTATGCTGCCCAAACCTATGATGCGGCAGCAGCCATTATCGTAGGTTCATCGCAGACCTATCAATCCTATCAAGCGCTACATGAAAAGCTGTTTTTTATTCCTGAAAATGGCATGCGCAGCGAGCAGATAGCGTCTGCTCCGAGAGCTCTGCATGAGGGGCCCTTGCGATTGATTTTTGTTGGACGACTCGTGCCCTTTAAAGCCTGCGATTTAGCCTTGCGGGCTGCAGCACCTCTTCTCAAGGCGGGACGAGCTCAGTTCACGATTTTAGGAGATGGCCCGGAACGAACCGCTTTAGAAGCCTGGGTTGCCGAACAAGGGCTGCAGGATCGAGTACGCTTCACGGGTACCGTTGCTTTTGCAGACGTTCTTGAGCAGCTCAAGGTCTCGGATGCTCTTGTCTTTCCATCGATTCGTGAATTTGGGGGAGGAGTGGTCTTTGAGGCCATGGCGCTCGGGGTTGTACCCTTGGTGAGCGATTATGGTGGGCCAGGTGATACTGTTGATGCGAGTTTTGGATTTAAGATTCCGCTCAGCGATGAGAGTGGGAGTTGTAGCGCCCTCAGTCTTGCCTTACAGAAGCTCGATGAGGACCGTCATCTCCTGGCGAGCCTTTCGCGTCAGGCTATCGCTCACTGTCGGGAGCATCTGAGCTGGGAAGGCAAGGCCCAGAAGACGACAGCGGTGCTGCGCTGGGTCCTCGGCCAAGGCCCCTATCCTGCTGAACTTAAGCCAGCGCAAACTCGCCCTTCTGCTCAATGAAGTCTTTCAGATAGCGGGCCACCTTATGGGGCACTTCGATATGCGGAGCGTGGCCGACATTCTTTAACACCACCAGACGGCTGTCACGCAAAAGTTGGTGAGCTCGTTCCGCAAAAGATACGGGAAAAAGCGTATCCTTATCACCCCAAATAACCAGCGAAGGCATTTTCAATTCACTGATTTTGTGATTCATAAAGACTTCTTTGTAACGAGGGTCTTCGGGATGTGCGATATCTTCGAAAATACCGCGCACAAGCTGCCCGTACCAGTCATGGTTTTCTTGAAATTGAGTGCAGAGATATTCTCGAAACCCAGGGGGTGAGAAAGGGCGCTTGTGAAACACGCGACTCAAGAAGCGCTCGAAGTCACTGAGGTCTTTGACCTGAAACAAAATCTCGCCGCGCAGAAATTCATCATAGATCGATGTGTTTTCAAAGTCTGTGATAGCCGCTGAATTTAAGAGAGTCATGGTCTTGACCAGATCCGGACGCGCCTCGGCCAGCATCATCGCAAAAGCACCGCCAAGCGAATTACCCACGACATGCACAGGGCCGTCGCAAGACTTCGCCACGAATTCGGTCAGCCAACGGGTGTAGGCTTCGTAGTTGTGCGGGATGTCATGGCGTTTAAAACTTTTTCCGAAGCCTGGCAAATCAGGGACGATGAGATTGAAACGATGGGCCAGATTCAAGGCCAAAAGATATGCGCTGTCATTGCTAT
>CANGNB010000103.1 GCA_947454545.1 Oligoflexaceae bacterium | reverse complement strand
TCCCGAACAAACGGGTCGTATGAACCGTCGGCTCGATTATCGAAGCGATTACTATTCGCTCGGGGTGACCTTCTATCAGCTGCTTACAGGCCGTCTGCCCTTTCAAGCAGAAGATCCCATGGCCTGGGTCTATTGCCACATTGCCGAAAAGCCAGTCTTGGCCTCGACGCTGCGCGAGGATATTCCCGAGGCTTTAGCCTTGGTGCTCGATAAGCTCCTTGCAAAAAGTGCGGATGATCGCTATCAGAGCAGCTTTGGTTTGGTCAAAGATCTCCAAAAGATTCGCGAGGCTTTCCGGCACAAACAAAGCCTAACAGGCTTTGTTGCGGGAGCTGAAGATGTTGCTGAAACCCTGCATGTGCCAGAAAAAGTCTACGGTCGCACTCCTGAGTGCCAAGCCTTTGCGAGGCAGCTCGAGGCAGTTGAAGCCGGGCAGCAAGGTCTCCATCTTTTGCTCGGAAATTCAGGAAGTGGTAAGTCGGCCTTAGTCGGAGAGTTTCAAAAGCTTGCTCTGGGTCGCCGCGCTGCGGTCTTGACGACACGCTGCGATGCCTTTGAATCCCAAAAACCCTACAGTGCGGTCCGTTCAAGTTTTGGACCTTTGCTCGAAGCCGTTTTGGCAAAAAGCGCCGAGGATGTCGAAGATTTCGGCCGTCGCATGCGGCAGGAGGTGGGGCCCAACCTGCAGGTGCTCGGTGAGATTCTGCCTGAAATTGAAATGATTGCCGGAGCCCTTGAGCCTGTCGCTCAGCTACCACCAAACGAGGCGAGAGCGCGTCTTCAAAGTAGTTTTCTGAAGCTCTTGCCACTGCTTACTCCCTTTGAACAGACTCAGGTCTGGCTCATCGACGACGTTCATGTGATCGATGAGCCGAGCTTAGCGCTCTTGACCCATCTCTTTGAAGAGGGTTCGCTTCGCTCTTTACTTTGGGTGTTGTTCTGTCGAGACGCGGAGCTCAAGGCTCACGAAGCTCTCACGCAAACGGTAACAAGGCTTCAGGAACAATGCCGCGTCCAACGCAGTGAGCTTAAGCCACTCGATGAGCAGGCCGTCGGTGAACTGATTGGCGACTGCCTTTTCACCAAAGACCCTTCGCTCAGGGAACTTACCACCCTTGTCCATCAAAAGACTGGGGGGCATCCCTTCCGTATTCACGCGATGCTTAAGGCCTTGGATGAATCCCAAGCCATTCGCTTCGATCAAGCGCTTGGTCGTTGGGCTTGGGATCTGGCCAAGGTATCGCTCGCTGAGGTTTCGGGAGATGTTCTTGAACTGATGGTACAAGCTCTTCATAAAATTCCTGAGACGGTCCAGTCCTTGGTGAAGAGAGCCTCCTGTCTCGGTTCGAGCTTTGACCTGCAGCTGCTTGCGCATCTCTCTCATTGCGCTGTGGCAGGGGCATTGAGCGAACTCTGGCTGGCTGTTGAGAAGGGCCTTATATTGCCGGTCGGTGAGGACTATAAGCTCCTTAAAGCCGGGCAGGACATTGGGCAACGCCCCATTATCTTTAAGTTCCAGCATGCCAAACTCCAAGAAGCAGCCTATTCTCAAATTGCGGAAACAGAACGCTGGGAACATCACGAAAAGGCGGCTGTCTATCTCGACGAGCACCACCAGGGTGAGGCTCTCGAAGCTGCTGTTATGGATATCGTTCGCCAGTATAATCTCGCACGACCACGCCTCGTGGCTCGCGAACGTAAAAAGCGGGTCGCCGAGCTCAACTTTCAAGCAGCCAATCAGGCGCGAAATTCAGCAGCTTTCGAAGCCTGTATCCAGTATCTTGAAATAGCTCGCGAACTCCTGGGGGCGGAAGCCTGGCAGTCTGACTACGAGCTCACGCGCAAAATTACGATGAGGCAGAGCGATAGCGCGTTTCAGCTTAAGCGCAGCCAGCTGGTTGAGACCTACAATGTCCAGCTTCTCGCTGAGGTGAAGGACGTTTTGGATAGGGCCGAGGTCGATGCGATGCGTGTGGATCAGCTCTTTCAAAGCGGACATTCCGATGAGGCCATGGGAGTTGGCATTCAGTCTCTGAAGAATCTGGGGCTCTCCTTTCCGGCAAAAGCCAGCAAGCTGCAGTTTCTGCGCTTTGTCTTGCCGATGAAACGTCGTCTCAAGAGCACTGAGCTCGACAGTCGAGTCTTTGCTAAAAAGCTGGATGATCGTCGGGTTTTCCTCTGTCTGAAGCAGCTTGTTGCCCTCAATCCTATCTTTTTTGCTACGGGCAATCGCATCTACAGCGCAATTAGCGTGCTCGAAAACCTACGGCTATCGCTTGATTTTGGCCATTGCTCCGAATCGGCCTACGGTTATGCAGGCTCAGCCTCGATTTTTGGTAATCTCTTAGGACAGCTCAAGCTTGGCAATCAGCTCGGACAGATGGCCCTCGAAACTCTGGTCCACTACCCATCACCTATGCTCAAGCCTGCGATCAATCACGTCTACACGAGCTTTGTGGCCCCCTATAATGAAAACCTTGAAAAGCTGATCGATCTCTACAAGGTCACCATCGATTCGGGGATTGCTGTTGGCGATAACTATTTTGCTACACTGGGGGCAGCGATGGCCCTCTTTGCGAGCCCTCAGATCAATCTGAACGATGCGATTCAAAAGGCCGAACGTGAACTTTTGCCCTTTGCCGCTTCGACCGGCAATGAGATGACCCTTGAGCTGGCCTTGGTCAACCAACGTTTTCGCCGTCGCATGGCCGAAGATGCTAGCCCTGAACTTTGGGAAGAATGGGCTAAAGCCGATGCTCATTCGAAAGCGATCTTTGATGAGAGCCACTTTGATATCGGGCGCTTTGTGCTCAATCTCTATCGTGGCATTTCAGACTTTATGCTGGGTGATGCTAAAAGTGCTTACCGCTGGCTGCTCGAAGCAGAGAAGTACTTTCTCTCGGGGCGAGGGACTTTTCAGGAAGTGGAGTATCACCTTTTTCAGGTGCTTATCCTGACACGCATCTACCGTGAGCTGAGCACCCGCGAGCGATTTACAGCTAAGAAGACGATGAAGTATGCCTTTGCCCGCTTGCATCTTGTGAGCCAAAATCAGGAGCATAATTTCGGGCATGTCATTCATCTGATGCATGCGGAGCATGAGCGTTTTCTTGGCAAAACTAAGCAGGCTGCGCTCTCATACGAAAAAGCTTTGAGCCTTTGTCCGAGCAGCTACAGTCGCAACATCGGCCTCATCAATGAATGCTGTGCTCGCTTTTACCTAGATCTTGGCCAGCAGCGCATTGCCCACATGTTTATGCGCGATGCCCAATCGAGCTATAAGCTCTGGAATGCTGGCACGAAAATGCGATCCTTAGCCGAAGAGTTTCCAGATTTTCGCCTGGAAAATCCCAGCCTGCAAAAGGCTCGCACCGGTGCGACGGTCGGGGGCGGAATGCGAACCCAACACACCCAGCACACTCAGCACACCCAGCACACTCTCGATACTGCATCCAAAGGTACGAGTCATGGGGGAGGAGCTTCCCTGGATGTCGCTACTATCACCAAGGCTGCTCAGACCCTTTCGGGTCAAGTCGAAATGCAAGGCCTCATCAGCAGCATGATGCAGATTATCATGGAAAACACAGGCGCTCACTATGGAGCCCTCCTGCTCAAACACAAGGAGAGCGGTCAGATTCAGGTTGTTGCGACCGTCCTACAGAACACAGTGACACTGCAAAACAATAAGGCCCTGCAAGATTTCCCTGAACTGCCTACTTCGGTCCTTATGTATACAGCACGTTCGCAGAGCAACGTCATCATTGATAAACTTGAAAAAGACGAAAAATATAAAGACGACCCTTACCTTCAGCGCGTTAAACCCAAGTCTCTCCTCGCTATGCCGATCCAGATGAAGGGCAAGGCTATAGGCTATTTTTATCTTGAAAACCGTATGCTGGCCTCGAGCTTTACCAGTCAGCGTGTGGAAACTTTAAATATACTGGGGACTCAGGCTGCTATCTCGCTCGAAAATGCTTTGCTCTACGAAAACCTTGAGAAGAAAGTGCGCGAGCGCACCGCTCAGCTGGCCGAGAAAAACCGTGACATCAAGGCGATCCTCACCTACATCAAACAGGGTATCCTCACGGTTCTGCCTGGTCTCAAGGTCCATCCTGAGTATTCGAAGTATCTCGAAACTATTTTGGACACCAACACCATCGCCGCACGCGATGTTATCGATCTGCTCTTTGGTTCTTCCCAGCTCAGTTCTGATCTTATCAATCAGGTGCGTTCGACCCTCGATGTTTGTCTTGGTCAAGATAGCCTTGCTTTCGAGGCGAATGCGGGCCTTTTGATTCGAGAATTTGACCTCGAGCGAGCAGGTGAAAAAATCTATCTGGAAGTCGACTGGGAACCCATCCTCAGCAAGGATGATCAGATCGATAAGATGATGGTGACCGTTCGGGATGTGACCGAGCTGCGTAAACTGCGTGAAGCGAGCGAGCGCAACAAACGTGAGATGAATATGCTGAGCCAACTCCTCGGTGCTGGCAGCACTCGCTTTCTCAACTTTTATCACAATGCAAAAGAGCTCATCGATGCCGCTGAGGGCTTGTTGGCCAAGGCCGATGGCCGGGGAATGGATGATGTGAAAGTCGCTTTCCGCCACCTGCATACCATCAAGGGCAACGCCCGTATCCTAAAATTCCAGGAGATGACAGCGACTGTCCACGACT
This sequence comes from Oligoflexaceae bacterium, assembly GCA_947454545.1. Lineage (GTDB taxonomy): Bacteria > Bdellovibrionota_B > Oligoflexia > Oligoflexales > Oligoflexaceae > Oligoflexus. Next base: position 8,255 of record CANGNB010000103.1, on the reverse strand, counting down.
GTGAAAGCATGATTGATCAGATCTGTCAGGGCACCTTGCAGCTTCGGGACAAACATGCCGAGCTGATGGGCTATCTGAAGGCCATTCGATCCTGGTTGGAGCAGTATCACACAGTCTATAAAGATAAGCTTCTGAGCTTTAGTCAAAACGGCGAGAGTCCTAAGCTGCAAAAGCTGCAGTCGTCTCTCGAAGAGCGAGCGCGACAGCTGCAGACCCGCAACCCTGAAGCGGCTCGCGAGTTGCTTGCGGTCCTTGATGCTTCTCAAAAACTGAGTTTTCAAGAGTTTTTGGCGCCCTTTGCCCAGAACCTGAGACTTTTGGCCGAAGAGCTGGGCAAAGAGCAGCCACGCCTCAGTATCGAGGGCGGAGAACAGGCCATCCCTCGTGAACTGCAGGATGTGCTTCAAAACTGCTTTGTCCACATTCTCTCGAACGCTCTCAATCACGGCCTTGAGACGTCAGAGGTTCGCCTTGCTAAGGGCAAGCCCGCTGCGGGCACCATAGCGCTGCAGCTGCAGGCATCCGCCTTTGATCTCTCGCTTCGCATCCAGGATGATGGTCAGGGGCTCAACCTGACGAAGATTCGGGCGAAAGGCCTCGAACGCGGTTTCATCAAGGCGGCTGAGATGGACGAGCAGGCGATCGCCGAGCTGATCTTTTGCAGTGGACTTTCGACAGCCCAGGAGCTCTCGCAGAGCGCGGGTCGTGGGGTAGGGATGGATGCGATTCGCGATATCCTCACGGCTGTAGGGGGCTCCCTCCAGTTGGTATTGGATAAAGCTTCGCCCTTCGATGCCAAACGTTTTAGCCTCGAACTTCGTCTGCCACTCTCAGCCAATAAGGCTGCGGCTTAAAGACATTCTGCGAGCTTTCTCCTGCGAAAGCTCGCGCTGTACTTTCCCCTCCAAGTTTGCTTGAATGAGGCTATCACTCCGAGTCGACAGCAGCCCATGTCAGGGTATTTTGAAGCGCTGCACCCGTATTGAGGAGGTAGCCTATTTATGTCACGGCAAACATCCTGGATCCTGCTCGATCCGAAGCGTCTGTTTTTTCCTCTGCTTTTGGCACTAGGTATTTTCCTTTGCAGCCTCTGCACTTTTCTTTTGCGCACCGAACCTTTGCCTGTGCAAATTTTCATACTCGAGATCTTGGCCGTAGGGGGGCTTTTTGTGGGCCTCTTACGACTTTATGTGCGCGGTACGCAGACGCGGATCTTGGGGCGCGATCTGGTAGAGCGAGCGGCTTTTGATGACAATCGGGTGCGACTTCGCAACTTGACTGCAAATGTGCCTGGCGCGGTCTATCAGTGTGCGCTTGATGCCGATTGGACGATGGAATTTATCAGCGATTACATCGAGACTCTGAGCGGATATCCAGCTTCCGATTTTATCCGCAATCGGGCTCGATCCTTTGCGTCGATTATTCACCCCGAAGATGTGGATCATGTTGATAAAACAGTGCGAGAGGCTGTCGATGCTCGTATGCCCTATTCGATTGAATATCGCATCGTTCGCCGAGACGAGTCTATCGCTTGGGTTTTGGAACGAGGGCGGGCTCATTATGGTGATCGACACGAAGATGTTCTTTGCCTCGATGGGGTCATCCTCGATGTGAGTGAACGTCATCTTTCACGACAAAGGATCGAGGCTCAGTCGGATTACATCCGTAAGGTTCAGACCCTGATCCCCGAGCTGATTTTTGTGTTTAGTGCCATCGAAGAACGCTGCATTTATGTGAACGATAGGGTGCGTGCTCTCCTAGGGTATGAGCCTGATGAATTTTGTCGGCTCCACATGCTCACTCTGAACGAAATGGTGCACACCGATGATCAGGGGCACGTGGCCGCAACGTACCTTCAATGTGTCAGCATCAAAGATGGGGGCTTTCTTGAGCTCGAGCTGCGGATGCGGCATGCTGATGGCTCCTGGGTGTGGTTTCGGCAGCGGATCACTGTGTTTCGTCGCGACTGCTTTGGGCAGGCCATCGAAACACTGAATGTGCTCGAAGATATCGGGGCTCAAAAGCAGACTTTGGCCGAATTGGAGCAGCAGCGTCTGACCGCGAGCTACATTGCGAAAATGGCCTCTTTAGGTGAGATGGCGGGGGGTATCGCCCATGAGATCAACAATCCTTTGGCGATCATTTTAGGGCGTGCCAAGCAGATGGAAATTTTGCTGGGGCGGCAGCCTTTTGATGAAGTCCAGCTACGGCGAAGCCTAAGCTCTCTGATCCAAACAAGCGATAGAATTACCAGCATCATTCGCGGTCTGAGAAGCTTCGCGCGCGATGGCAGCCAGGATCCTATGGTGCCGAGCTGCCTCAAGCAGATCGTCGATGAGAGCCTCAGTCTCTGTGAAAGTCGCCTCTATGAATGCCGTATTGAATTTGAACGCGAGGACCTCGTGCACGCATCCTCGCTTCCTGTGCTCGCAAGGCCTGTCCAGCTTTCCCAAATTTTACTGAACCTCATCAGCAATGCGCTGGATGCTGTGAGTGAACAGCCGATGCGCTGGGTTCGTCTTGAAACCTTTAGCAATGACTCCGAAATCGGTTTTCGGGTACGGGACTCAGGTCCAGGCATACCTGCTCCCCTGCGGGAGAAGATTATGGAGCCTTTTTTCACGACCAAAACATCGGGGAAGGGAACTGGTCTGGGTTTATCGATCTCGCGGACCATTGCCGTCTCGCATGGGGGGGATTTGCGCTTGGATACCGAGGCTCCGGTGACGACCTTTGTCCTGACACTCCCACGACTTCGAGAGGACTAGAGCGGCGGCTTTTCGGTTCTTCCTTGAACCTGAAGCTGTGCCGCTCATTCGCTCGCTTGTAGTGAACTGCAAGTTTTTTAGTTCTTCACTCCGGAAGTCCAGTTTTGTGAAGGATAGGCTTGGAGATTTGCTCCCGCTGCTTTCAGATAGCAGATCTGATTCAGTTCGTTGAAGGTGTAGGCCACGCAAGCTCCGGCACATGAACAGCTGGCCTCACAGCTTTGGCTGCTGCTTGCTTGCAGTATCTGCATATCGGCTCCACTAGCCAGGTAAGCCCCACTCGAGCGACTAAAGTTATGGGGCGTCTTTATAAATGCGGTCCAATCACTCCCTGCATAGGCTACTCGTTCATGCGACCAGGACTTCAGATAGCACGTCCGACTTGGTTTATGGAAAGTCGCTCCACTGCAATCACTGCGTTGGGTGCAGCTTTGTGCACATTGATTTTCATCAGATAAGAAGGCCTGTGCGAGATCATCACCCTGACTTAAAAAATGGCCATCCCATCGGCTAACTGTAGCACTCTCGCAGGTATTTAGCTGGGGAGCTTCTGGAGAGGGTAGGGTGTGCCAGACATTGCAAGTACCATTCACACAGGTGCTTACAGAGCTGCTATGAGACGCTTCCTCATGGGGACGAGCATCCCCATCCTCTGGGTCTTGGGGGAAATCAGGATTCCAAGAGGTATCATGACCAGAGCTAGCATGGGCTTCAGCGTGAGCCGAAGCATGTCCACCAGAAGCTGAAGCGGTCGCGGATGCGGAAGCCGAACTTCCTCGCCCTCCGCTGGTAGCGCTGGCATTTGCGCTTGCAGAAGCTCCCCCACCACTTGCTGAGGCTGAAGCCCATGCTGAGGCATGGCCAGCATTTGCGCTTGCGCTTGCATAGGCACTCGCAGAAGGTCCTGACCAATGTGGTCCCTGATGGGACCAAAAGTCTTTCAAAGGATTACTGAAAGATTGAGCGTAAACGCTGGGGGCGATGAGCCCAAAACAAAAAACAAGAGATTTCAAGATATTCATACAGACTCCTCAGTTCAATGAGGTGACATGCTGTCACCGTTGAGCATCTAACCGACGAGCTGAGACAAGGTCAAAGCAGGTATTTTAACAAAGGCCCTTTTTGGCAAGGAAACTGTTCACTCTGATCATCTCTTTTTTGAACAGAAATAATTAAGCTGAAGTATTAGACTCTTAATCTACATTCGTTCATCGTATGAACATGAAACCCAGATCACGAAGATAGGAAAAGGCAGAAAAAGGTGAGAGCTTCGCTCGTTCGTCGGTCGTAAATACCTTGCGGATACAAGAAAAAAGGCCCGAGACGAGGTCTCAGGCCTTAGAGCTTAAGAGATGAAGGAAACTTAGGCTTTGTCTATTTTGCGTACCGAACGCAAGTTACCAGCCAAAATCTTTTTACGGAGACGAATCGATTTGGGTGTGACTTCGATCCACTCATCGTCATCGATCCACTCGATACATTTTTCAAGGCTCATCTGCTTGATACCGTAGAGCTGAGTGATACCATCCGAACCTGTGGTGCGCATGTTGGTCAGCTTTTTGGGTTTGATCGCATTGACGTTGAGGTCGTTGTCTTTCGCGCATTCGCCGATGATCATGCCTTCGTAGACTTCTACACCTTCGCCGATGAAGAGGACGCCGCGCTCTTGGATCGAGGCAAGAGCGTATTCTGTCGTCTGGCCCGTACGGTCAGCGATCAAGCTGCCTGTCGCACGGTGAAAGATAGTACCAGCATGGGGCTTATAGCCAATAGGTTCCGAACTGATAAGGCCCGAACCGCGGGTAGCGGTTTTGAACATCGAGTTGGTACCGAGGATACCACGAGTTGGAATCTCGAAGACCAAGCGTACGCGTTGCTCTTCAGCGCCCGCGACAGGGGCTGCTTCGTAAGATACGAGCACGCCTTTGCGTTGCTGATACATTTTAGTGACTTCGCCCGAACAGGTTTCGGGGATATCGAGGATCATTTTTTCATAAGGCTCGTGTTTGACGCCATTTTCAACGCGCATCAGAACGTTCGGGCGGCCGACCATGAATTCAGAACCTTCACGGCGCATTTTTTCGATCAGGATGCCGAACTGAAGTTCGCCACGACCTAAGAGGTAATACTGATCCGCTTGATCGGTATCTTCGAGACGCAGAGCAACGTTGTTACGGATTTCATTCAGAAGCCGCTGACGCAGATCTCGCGACTGAAGCGGCTTACCTTCACGGCCAGAGTTGGGTGTGGTGTTGATCGAAAAGATCATGCGCATCGTCGGCTCTTCGACCTGGATACGCTTGAGGGCTGGTGCGCCGACAGAAGCGAGCGTGTCACCGATTTCCAAGACTTCGCAGCCTGCGATCAGACCAACGTCACCCGAGGTCAGCTCGTCGACTTCGATCTGCTTCATGCCTTCGTAGGAAAGCAGACGGGAGACCTGGAATTTTTGAATGATAGGTTTGCCTTCGCTCAGACCGTGACGAATCAGCTCTTGGCCCTTCTTCACGCGACCTGCGACCAGACGGCCGAGAGCGAGGTTCCCCAGGTAGTCCGAGTAAGCGATGTTAGAGACTAGAAGTTGCATATCTGCGTTAACGTCACCGCCAGGGGCAGGGATGTCCAAGATAGCGTCGAAGAGAGGACGCAGTGAGCGATCGGCTCCACCGCCTTCCAAGAGGGCAGGGATCTGGTCAGCATGAGCTGTACACCAGCCCTTACGTGCGCAGGCGTAGATGATAGGGAAGTCACACTGTTCGTTCGAAGCGCCGAGCTCGACGAAAAGATCGAAGGCTTTATCGACACATTCAGCGACCATGGTGCTGCCAATGGCTTCGGGACGGTCGACTTTATTGATACAGAGAACAATTTTGAGATTTTTTTCGATCGCTTTTTGCAAAACAAAGCGTGTCTGCGGGAGAGGCCCTTCGACTGCGTCGACCAGAAGGATCGCGCCGTCAACCATGTCCATGATGCGCTCAACTTCGCCACCAAAGTCGGCGTGACCTGGGGTGTCGACAACATTGACCTTTACTTCGCCGAGACGGAACGAAGCGTTTTTCGCTGAGATCGTAATCCCACGCTCGCGTTCTTGAGAATCGGAATCCATCATGCGGTCGGCTGTGGCTTCGTGTGCCTGGAAAGTTCCCGCCTGCTTCAGAAGGTGATCGACCAAGGTGGTTTTACCGTGGTCAACGTGAGCGATGATACAGATGTTCCGTAGATTCTTAGACATGCTTAGGGATCCTTACATACGGCGAACGTCCCTGCCCCCACGTGAGGGAAGGTAGACTTGGTTCTGTCGACAAACCAGAGCATTTTCTCGAAAACGCGCAGAAAGTGATAGCTTACTTGGCAGCTAAATCAAATAGAAAACTGAGATTTTTATCGACCCTTTACAGGGCCGATGGGGCCAGAGTCTAAACTATTACGTAAAAGTTGCATAGGAAAACCTTTGGCTCACGCCAAAAAAAACGTTGGACCCGGCAAAAAGGTGGGATGAGTCGGGAATCCTTGGGGCCATGCCAGCCCCGGGGAGGGAAGAGCCACAACCACGGACAAAAGACGTAGTGTGGGGTTCCATGTCCTGACTGATCAGGCTTAGCTCTTTTTAGGTATAGGGCCGAGGTGCGTAATAAACCAGTCTTTGCCCCAATTGATTCGGGCGTGCACGGTTAAGGTCTCCGTCTTCTTCCCAACTTTCACTAGGATCTGAGTCTTAGAGCACGACCAGTAGGGGATGCTGTTGGCTTCGCTGCCTTTGGCTTTCCATTTGCACGAGCCTGGCTTGAGTCCGGCAAAGGTGAGCGGATCTTGGACCACCAGGCGCTCATGCTCCCGTGCAATGTCTTCGCGGAACCAGGTGACGAGCTGCTCGTAGTAGGCTTCGGGTTTATCGATAGCTTTGAGTTGCACGAAGGCCTCTTTTGGGAAAAACACTGGCAGGGCCGAATCAGGGTCATTCTTTTCAATCGCATTGAGAAGCGTTGCTGCTTTAGCTTCGAAAGTGCTTACATCAGGGGTTTTGCCAGCCGTTTGATTTTCGGCAGGAACTTCTCCCGCTGCCAGGGCCATGGGGCTCACACAAGAGATCAGGAGGGTGACAAGGGCGCGGCGCATAGTTGCTCTCCAAGCGTGACAAAGTTGTCTTCTAGGATGCCATAAGTCGAAGCAGACAGGGAGCCTCTTTCCGATGTAGGATATGTTTTTACTCAAGCAAAGGCTGCAGCATGGAATCCCTACATCTTCGTCTGCCTCATTCCCATCTCGATATTCGTGGTTACGCGAGTCGCCCTGGGGCGAGCCGACAGCTTCTGTGCTTGCATGGATGGTTGGACAATAGCGCGAGCTTTCTGCCTCTGGCTGAGGAGCTCGACGATTGCAATCTGATCGCGATTGATCTGCCAGGCCATGGCTTTTCTGGGACTTTGCCTGAGGGTGGGGCCTTCGATTTTTACCTCTATATGATGTGGCTGCATGAACTTGTGGATGTCCTTGCCATTCCCGATCTGATCCTGGTGGGACATTCGATGGGAGCGGCCATCACCTCGCTCTATGCTGGTTGTTTTCCAGAGCGCTTTCAGGCGCTCGTGCTTATCGAAGGGCTCGGTCCTCTGAGCGGACAGGAAGCCGATGCTCCCCGTAATATGCGGACCTACCTCGAGGCCTGGAATCGGCAGGGTTTGTTAGCCAACACACTTTACCCTGACTGGAACGCGGCTGTGGAGGCTCGGGCTAAATCTGGGCCCATTCCCCGGACGGCTGCCGAGCTTTTAGCGCAGCGAGGCGCCAAGCCCCTCGCTGGGGGAGTCAAGTGGCAGCACGATCCGCGGCACAAACTACCTTCCCGTTATGCCTTCAGTGAGGCACAGGTCCTGGCGTTTATGCGGGGAATTAGCTGTCCCACTCTCTTTGTTGAGGGGGCTGCCACCGGTTTTGGGAAACATGTTCTGGCCGCAGACCGTCTGGCTGCCATCGGCGATGTCCAGCATGTTATCTTAGAGGGTGGACATCATGTGCACATGGAGCAGGCGGCACTCTTAGCTACGCACCTGCGGCTGTTTTTGGCACGCTAAGCAAGCGTGCGAGGGAGGGAAGCTATGCAACGAGGCTATATCATACGCAATCCGATCTACGACTATGCTTTTGATCTGATCGCTATCCTTGAAAAAGATTATGGGCTTGAGCCCATTCTCTGGTATACCGACCCTGATCACTATTTTTATCAACTGCATCGTCTGCCCTATCGAGGGCGATGGCTCGATCGCATCTTTTTTGCCGCCGATAACGAAATCCCTCAGCTGATAGAGCAGGTCAAGCAACGCTTTGAGGTCGTGGCTGCGCTTCCCTATGAGGAGGGCTCTGTCGAGGCTATCTCAGAGGTGATGGAACAGATGCAGCTGCCGGGACCTGATCCCAAGCTCATACGTCTGTTTCGTAATAAGTTCCTGTTCAAAGAGTTTTTGGTTAAGCGGGATCCCGGCTTGC
>CANGNB010000102.1 GCA_947454545.1 Oligoflexaceae bacterium | reverse complement strand
GGGGAACGCTTCTTCGTCGCTCACGAGTCTTGTAAGTCCGTCGTTTACGGGGCCGATGCTTACAGTATCAGTCAGCATCGCCAGACTCTGGAAGCTTTGGGTGTGAGGGCTTTTCGCGTCGACTTTTTGACGAGACCTTACGCTGAAACACAGATTCAGGCTGTTTTAAAGGCTATCCGAAGCTCGCAAAAAGTGCCGGATACTCATCCGGCAAACTTTGAGCGCCAGCTTCTCTAGGACTCTAAGCTCTTAGTCTTCGAGAGTTGAGCGTAACATCCAAGCCGCTTTTTCGTGCCTTTCCAGGCGTTCGGTCAGCATATCTGCTGTCACCTCATCCTGAGTGCCTTCGATCGCATTGATCGTGGCATGGATCTGCAGAGCCAGAGCCTCATTATCCTGCAAGAGTTCTTTGACCATCGCTTGAGCTGCAGGAATTTTGTCCTGCTCTTTAAGGCTGGTGAGCTTAGCATAGGCAGCGATAGCCCCTGGCGCCGGCACACCCAAGGCTCGCAGCCGTTCAGCGAGTGGATCCAGAGCATCTTGCAAAGCATCGTACTGCTCTTCGAAGAGCTTATGCAGCGCATAGAAATGAGGCCCTTTAACGTTCCAATGAAAACCCTGGGTTTTCACACTAAGAACGAATGTGTCGGCTAAAATTTTGCTTAGATGCTGAGCGATCGTCTCACGGTCCTGATCTTTGATTCCAAGCTTCATACATTCACCCATTGGCAAAGTGATAAGTGTCCTTGCACCCTATCTTAAACATGAGAGGTGAGCCCTGTCCAGAACTCTCGTATCGAAGGGAAAGCTCCTCCAAAGCACATCTCAAAAACTCATTTTTGCAGCTAAAGGCCATCGACTCTGATAAATTCGTGGTCTTACATCGTTTCCCATCAGGAAGGGAACACTTCGCATGCATCTTCCTCAACTCATTTTGGATCTTGCCGTCATTTTGGGCGTTGCAGCTGTTGTTACTTATGTCTTCCGACTCATACGGCAACCCGTTGTGCTTGGGTACATTGTTGCTGGTATCATCGTTGGGCCGCACACGCCGCCTATCTTTTCGGTAACTGAGATGCAGAGCATCAACATCTGGGCCGAGCTTGGCGTGATTTTTCTCATGTTTGCTCTCGGCCTTGAATTTAGCTTTCGACGCCTTGCCCGAGTCGGTCTAGCTGCCGTAGCTACGGCTCTGCTTCAGATTGGAACGATGTTTATGCTCGGCCTCTTCGCGGCCGAAGCTCTAGGATGGCACGGATTGAACGGACCCTTTTTGGGCTGCATGGTGGCTATCTCATCGACCACCATTATCATCAAAGCCTTGGATGAACTTGGCCTCAAATCCAAGCGTTTTGCCGAACTCGTCTTTGGTATTCTGGTCGTCGAAGATTTGGCCGCTATTCTCATGCTGGTAGGTCTGACCAGCATCGCCAAGCAATCCAACGTGAATGCTACGGATCTCATGTGGGCAGCCGGGCGCCTCGTCCTCCTTGTCGGAGTATGGCTCTTTGTTGGGATCAAACTGGTTCCCCACTTCATCCGAGCTGTGGCGAAAAAGGGCAACGACGAGATGATGGTGGTCGTCGCTATCGGTCTTTGCCTAGGTATGGTCGCTCTTTCAGCATCTTTTCACTATTCAGCAGCCCTCGGTGCTTTTATCATGGGCTCCATCCTGGCAGAGACTCAGGAGGTCCATCGCATCGAATCCTTAGTCAATCCACTAAAAGATGTCTTTGGGGCAGTTTTTTTCGTCTCGATTGGCATGATGCTCGATCCCCTGGTCATTCAGCAAAATTTCGTGCCCATCCTTGGCCTCAGCCTGCTGATCATCATCGGCAAGTTTGGATCCGTAACCGCAGGATCTTTGCTCACTCGCCAAGGTTTAAGAAGCTCGCTAGCCTCCGGTCTCTCGATGGCGCAGATCGGTGAATTTTCTTTTATCATCGCCAATCTCGGCTTAGCCTTAGAAGTCATAGAACCTAAGATTTTTCCCATTATTGTCGCTGCCTCACTCATCACGACTTTTACGACACCCTATCTTATGAAGGCAGGCCCCTTTCTGATCGATCAGGCCGAACGTTGGTTTCCTCCGAGCCCCGTCGAGCCGACGAGCAAAACGCAGTCGGCACTCATTCCATGGGAAGCCCACATCAGCACCCTGCGCGTTCACCCCAACTCGCTCGCAACGGGGCGCCCTATCATGGCGCTCAAACTTCGGGAACGGTTTGGTATCAACATCGTAGCCATTCAAAGAGGGGAGGTTCGCCTCGTTGCTCCTTCAGCTAGCGAGCTGCTTTATCCGCATGATCTCTTGCAGTGCTGTGGAGAAGATGAAGGCTTGGAGCTCGCGCGCAAGGAAATTGAAACCGAGCGTCCCATCCCCTTGGTGTCTGAAGTCGAAGGGGATTTTCAACTCGCTGCTTATGACGTTGCTCCCTCTTGCCCTCTCATTGGCCAGACCCTGGTCCAAAGTCAATTAGGGGAGCGTTATGCGGCTGTTGTCGTCGGTGCTGAACGCAATGGACAACGTCTTCTCAATCCTCAATCTACCTTTACAATCGAACGAGGGGATCGCCTCTGGATTGCCGGTGATCATGAACACAGAGCTGCTATCAGCCAACTTTTGGAAGCGTAATCTATGGATCTCTACGAGGCGATTCGCACACGACGTGACACCCGACATTTCACGGCTGATCCTGTTCCACCAGCGGTGCTCGAACGTGCTCTCAGAGCCGCTCTAGCTGGACCTTCCGTGGGACTTTCTCAACCTTGGCGCTTTGTTGATATCAGCCAGAGGGATCGTCATGGGTGGCTCAAATCCTTTGCGCAGAGCCGTTCAAAGGCGGAAGAGCAGATTGCCGATCCAGAGCGTCAGCAGCTGCATCAGAGACTCAAGCTCGAAGGCTTGGAAGAAGCACCGGTGCTCCTGGCTCTCTTCTGTGCCTATCCTGAACCAGAGACCTTTACGCTTGGCACTATCGGCAATCCTCGCGCTCTTGAGTGGAGCTGCGCCTGCGCGATCCAAAATCTTTGGCTGGCTCTGACAGCTGAAGGCTATGGGGCAGGTTGGGTCACCATCTTAGATCTCAAAGCTATGGCTGAGGAGTTGAAAGTCCCCCAGCTTTGGGAACCTCTCGGCATCCTCTGCATAGGCAAACCGGCCGATTCTTATGGAGGACGTCCTATGCTTGAACAGGAGCAGTGGGGTCAAAGAGATAAGCATCTGGATCATTTTTATTTCACTGAAGCCAATCTAAGTACGCCCCGATGAGTAGAGATTTTCAATTTTTGGAAGCCTCTTCCTTGAAATTTGCAAAGGTCATCCTTCACGAATCTGTTTTCTGATCTGCAAAAAATTTAGAGGGAACCCGATCCACAGCAAAGGCCTTGGCATGATTGAGTTTAAAAAAGTAGAGATTATGGAGAGTAAAAAAGCAGAGCATGAGGGTGGAAAACAAAGGCTGATCAGCTGCATACCGATGATAGAGCAGGCCAAAACTCACAAAGCGAAAGATATCTGCTATCAATTCTAAATCTGGAGAATAGATTATCTTCCGAAAAACTATCATATATGCTTCCTGCAACACAATTCCTGCTGCAAAGAGTTCGTAGAATTCAAAGTTTAAAAAACCCAAAAGCGAGATACATGAGACAGAGTGATGAATAGCCAAGTACTTTTTACTTAGCGGTAATACAGGGGCGAAAAAATCCATCACAAACCATGCTGTGATACAAACAAAGCTGAACCACACCAATCGCCTTTGATTTTCCAATTCGAGCTGAAAGCCAAGAAGACTTGAAAAAAACACTCCTGCAGATGGGAGTACAATAAAGAGCATGCATGCTGCATGCAGCTTGTCTTTTGGGCTCAATTCTCGCCGCGAAATGAACATCATTCCCCCTAAGAATCCAGGACCAATGTCCTGTTTTTTAGACCTTTTTGTTGCCACCTAAACGAGATCTCTCGCAGGACTGAAATACCAAATATCAAAGCTTTTTTTTCATTTTTTTATGAATCCTCAAGTCTAACAAGAGAATCCCGAAAAGCCTTTGCACGGAGGCTCGTTGAATTCATGAAATTGCGTAAGATTCCCAAGTTCACCACTTTTCAACACCCCTTTCGTACTTGGCGAAAGTTTAGAAGAACAGGTGCTTTGGTCCAGCAGATCAAGCAAGACCTTTTACAATTAGGTCACTCCGAAAAGACCGTACAGAACCTTCTCACTTCCTGTTCGGCTCTACGCCTTCTCCTCTTGGATATCGTTGTGCTGATCTTTCGCCTCTTTATTTATCGCTTCCGTTCCAATCTTGACTCCATACCTTGGGATTCTAACAAATCCTATCTTATTTGCATGAATCACTACAGCCACCAGGATTCGATGCTCCTGCTCAGCGAACTCTCTCGGACAGATATAACACCGTTTTTCCCTGTTTCCTTCGCCTCGACTCATCTAAACAAGGGCTTAGTAGGCTTTATTTATCGAGGTTCCAATGTTGCTTTCATCAGCCGAACTGAAAAGAATGACAGTAGACTCATCAGGGACCTACTTCGCCTCCTTGTAAAGTATAAAGTAACTATGATTCTCTGCCCAGAGGGCGGGTGGAGTTGCAATGGCAACCTTAAGAGATTCAAGCTTGGCATGCTATCCATGATGCCCGCTGATGCAGATCTTGAAATTTTACCGATCAAATTGCAATCGAGTCGGACCTTTGGAGACCTAAACTTTTCGAGAATTAGACAGACCAAAACCTGGAACACCTCTGAAGGCCTCACAAACATTATCCAAGCGCTTCCAGATCTCATGAAATTCAAAGGATTTTGTTACATAAACTGCGGCCCCAGCCTAACGCTCACAGAGAATCTCAGTTCAAGCGCCGAACAGATTAAAAAATCCATTGAAAGTTTAGCCGTATATTCACAATTCGAGCAGGAATGCCTCACTGTTTTTCGACTTCTTTTTTCGGGAAAGCGAAAGCATGACATCCCAATTTCCCAAGAGTTTGGTGAAATTTTTGAATGGCATCGCTATACCGAAAAAGAACTCCAAGATATCCTCTATTTTTCATGCAATCAGTTTATTTACAGAGCTATTGAAGAACACAAAAACCTCCGACTGGCTTATGAGGATTTTATATTTCGTGAAAACATGGATCTCCATGAGACTAAAGACTCTTTCTTCGATTTTCAATTAAGAAGTATGCGAGATAGCTTCGACCTTTAAGGATCCCAAGTCAAAGACTCATTCCTGATGCTTGAGGAGGGTATTTCATGGTAGGACTTACAAGGAAAGATGGTTGCTATGTTTGAATCCCTATTCTACTTTCTCAATGTTGCTCTTCTTTTTATTGCTATTGCAGCCTTTGGTGAGCATTATGCGATGATCTCTTCTCTAGCAGAAAAGTCTGGGAAAGATTATGCCAAGCACATAGTATTTGGCTTCGAGAAAAATATCAAAACCTACCCTTGGTTTATTTGGCCCTATATGGCCCATTTTCCAATTCTGTTTTTTGGCTATATTTTCATTCTCGTCGTAGGGATACCCAATAATGACAGAACGCTCTTACTGATGGTCGGTGCTCTGCTACTCGATTTTACAAGCTTTGCCCTTTTTTTGCTGTTTCCTACTAAGGTCACGCCCTTGATTGGAGGTCTGATCGATGCTAACTCGCTGTCTCCAGGTAAGACCCGTGATCTGATTGCCAACACGAACAATAATATGCCCCTCTTTAACAGCTTGCCATCGCTTCATGTCTCTCAAGGTTTGTGGCTAGGTTTTGCTCTCTATGAGCTATCAGCCCCCCTATGGCTCTTTGTACCCTATGCCATCTGGTTTGTTTTGATGTGTCTGGGAACAGTAATCTTAAAGTACCACGCAATTCTTGATGGCATCACCGGCATCATTCTTGGCACTCTTGTTTATCTCATGGCTGTTTCACTGGATGTGCAAGCGATCAAAAGCTTTATGAGCTCGCTGACAGCAACGATCAGCTTGCTAAGTATTGATGTGGTTCTTTTGTATTCCGCCAAAGAGCATTCAGCACTCTTGCAGTCCTTTTTATCTCGAAAAGCGCATACAAAAGCTGAAGAGTCCCAGAATACTCCTTCCATTACTCGAGCTTCGTGAGAGCTGTCTGGTTTTTGGATTGATCTTTGTGGATCAACACTCCCAGGCCGAGAACCACCAGAGAGGCAAAACTTGCCAGGTAGCCGACATATTGAAAATTTTCGAGGGATCCACTCTTGCCAAACCCTATGATATGGCCGGAGACCCACACGCTGAATGCGCCTGAAAATTGCTGAATCGAAGTCACAAGACTCATAAATGCTCCCCGATACTCTGAGCTTACGGCGTGACTTGCAACCGTATTCATGAGCACGAGACGTCCCGTCATCGAAGCAAAGAAGAGGACGCTTAGACTCAGGCACACAGGAAAGCTTAGGGCAGGCAAGTGGGTAGCACCCAGCAAAGGTATAATTGAAAATCCCACTGTCCACATCAGAACTTTTTTCGAGCCTCTCCGATCGATATAATTTCCAAAGAGTGGCGCTGCGATCAGGGAAACTATCCCACCAAGAAGGTAAATAAACGGAAGCTGTTTCTGAGGAATCCCTACATTCATAACTAAATAGCTAGCCAGAAAGGGAATGACCGTGAATTGACCAAGAACCATCCAAAACTGCAGAAAGAGCGCTAAGCGGGTTTGGCTTTGCTTAGAGATGATACGAAGCAAAATGAGCGGACTCGTTGTTTTTTCTCGAAGGTGGGTGACTTGACGAGGCAAAATTGTGAAAAGGAGCAGGTTAAGGAAAAGGGTGAAGTACCCCAAGGAGAAAAAGGGTAGTCTCCACGAGCCCACTTCGGCTAAGTAGAGACTGAAAGGAATACCCAAGATCATCGCTAGAGCCAATCCGACCATTAAAATTCCTGTAGAAGCCCCTCGCCTTTCTATCGCAACGGCATCTCCCGCGATCGCAAATGCTTGTGCACCCAAGATTCCACCAAAACCACCCGAGAGTATGCGCGCCAAGAGGAGAGAGGAAAAAGAGTCTGCAAGAGCGCAGGCAAATGTTCCAAGACCAAATCCTAGAAAGCAGTAGATAAGACTTTGCTTTCGATCGAAGCGATCCAAAAAATACATTCCTATCAGACCACTTATTCCTGCACAGAAATCATAAGAAGACACCAGTAGGGCAAATTCATTTGGATTTATGTGTAAATTCTGCATTAATTGTGGTCCAAGCGGCATCAAGATCATGTACTCAACGATATGAGTGAATTCGACGCTAGCGAGGAGAATGAGAATTCGTAATTCTAGCTTGGTAAATTGTGGTCGCAAGCCCATGTCCTCCAGGTCTAAAAATCTTGACGAAGCCATCTAGGATGAGCTCACTGTTCTTCAAAGGTCAGCTGCTAGACTGAGTGCTCTGAATTCAGAGCTATTAAGCAGCCATCTGCATAGCGAGCGGAAAGATAAGTCGGAGAGTCGTCCCATAGCCCTTCTGCGAATCTAGCTGAATCTGACCTCCAAGGCTATGCACCGCATCACGAAGGGCCGACATACCCACACCCCGTCCAGCGATCTCATTGGCCTCGCTAACCGTTGAAAGTCCATCCGCAAAGATCAGCTCCAATGCCTTTTCATAGCTCATCGTTGCAGCTTCTTCGCGTGTGATCAGCTGCCGCGCAATCGCTCGAGCCTTGAGTTTTTCGGTATCGATCCCCCGCCCGTCATCTTCTATGGTTAGAATAAGCATATCGCCCTTGTGCACACGTACGATAAGCATACCAAACTCTGGCTTGGCACCACGCTCAGCAGGTTTTTCGAGACCGTGGGCGACGGTATTGCGAAAGGCATGAACAAGATTTTTAAGAAGAGCTTTGAAGCGCTCCCCATCGAGCAAGATATCGCCACCCTCAATGTCAGTTTGAAGCTTTTTGCCCTCTTTCTTCGCTAGTTTGCGTGCGTCCTCGAGCAGTGGCGCCAGAAGCTGACTGATAGGTGAGCTTTTGATATGAGTCGCAAAACCTTCCGCCTCCAAGCGCGCCTGGCGTATATCTTGCCAGTGTTCCGTACTCTCTAAAAATTCGCCGAGCTGATGTTGGGTTACCCGATAAACAGGATCCCAGGTGGTCTCATAATCGGCTTCGAGAATGGCATAATGAGCGCGTAAAAAGCTGAGGAGGGCTCCTTCGAGTTCGTCGATATCAAAACGCGTGATGATACGGCGCTCTTCGATATCATGAATGAGGCGGACCAAAGTGTTGAGGCCAAAAATAGCTAGGTTGCCCTTCATCGTATGCACCACCCGGCGCGTAAGGCGCTGTGCGGCCTGCGGCTCGCTCGTATCCAGAGTCACGCGACAGGAGGCCAGGTTGTGTCGCATATCTTCAAGCAGACTTTGGAAAGAACCGCGATTGCGTAAAATTTTGATGAGAGCCTGATTGCTTTCGTTTTCGTACGCCACCTCGTCAAGATGTGTCACATCATGCAGAGTGCATACGACAGCATAAACGCGTCCTTCGAGATCAAACAGGGGCACAAAATCGACTTCGAGATTCCGCTCCCCAACCCTGTAACGCTCGGGCATTTGCCCGAGAGAGAGTTCTAGGGGAATGTCAGGGTCGAAGATCTGCTCGTACATACTGATGAAGTGCCCCTGATCGGCCTCGCTCTCACAGAGGAGCATCGCAAGATCTTCGCCTTCTAAGCGTTCCTTTTGAAAAATCTCGCAGGCTAGCTTCGTAGCTCCTTCGAAAACATGGCCTTGGGGGGATGCGATCAAAAAGCCCGAGCGCACATTCTCGAGAATGATGCGCATATTAGCCTGATTCCGATCGACAACATCGAGGAGACCATTGAAACTACTCGCGAGCGAGAGCAGCTCATCACGCCCCTGAGCGATGAGTCTTTGGCCAGGGATATGCTGCCGGCTGAGAGCTTCGATCTGTCGTACGAGGTCGCGAAGCCTACCGATGATCGAGCGGACAAGGCTCATCTGCACGGCCAGCACCAGAATAGCGACTCCAAGGAATGCATAGATCATTCCCTCAACCATGCGATCCCCTTCGCGGCGCAGCACTCTTTCGATCGGAAAGGTAAAGAGCATACGATCCTGACCTTTAGAATCTTGGGCCACGAGTCCGACCTGAGTTTCCCCAGCGGAGGCATGAATCCATGCGTGACGCTGAATGAAATTTTCGGAGACCTTGCTCGATTTTTTTGTAAGGATTTTCCGCAGCTTTTTCGGCAAGAGCTTGCTCGAGACCCGGCCCATCATGCCATCATCCAAAAGCGATATTTTAAGGTTTGTCTTCGCCAGACTTTGTATTTTTTGCTCGAGGGTGGTATCGATTTTTTTGAAAAATACCACATAACCCGAAGGCATTTTTTCTGTCTTCGAATCGCGGGCTGGAAGGACTGTGTAGCGAAACAAAACGCCTTCATGAAACCAAAGACCCGCCTTTGGCTCTCTCTCCTTAGGATCAGGCAGAACATGATCGTCAAGAGTGAGCTGATTCAGAATCCGACTGAGATCCTTCAATCCATCCTTCGCCGTGCGATCTAAGGAGAAGATAAGATGTCCCTGGAGGTTGTAGACACGAAAGCTATCGATAGCGATCTGATCTAGGACTTCTGGATAGAGATTGCTCTTGATGAAACTGCGCGAGGGCTTTTGAATGAAAAAATACATGTCATCCCATTCAGCCCAATCTTTTATGATAGGATGAAAGCTTTCCATTTGATTCTGAAGGACTCCGCTTACGCGATCGATCTGCAGGAGAATTTCACGCTGCTCAAGCCCATCAAAACGTTTGCGCAGACTGACGATAACTCCGGTGCTCATGAGGGCAAACGCAAGGAGCAGACTCAGTCCCAAGGACCAAGCTAAGAGATTCTGCATGGAACGAAAGCCACGAAACACCGACACGACCCCCTTTTCAGGAGTTTCGGCAAGCGTTCAAAAAGCTTGATATTTTTGCTGAGATTTTCCTTTTTTCGCTTTTATTACGGGTAGTTAAGAAGACCTCTCCAAGAACCTAGCTAAGTTCCCAGAACTTCAACTCTATCGCCGACTCGGAGGATCTCACCCGCTCCCGCCAAAAGATAAGCATTCTGCCCAAAGAGCACACCCTGCCCTTCAACACGTCGATAGCTACTCAAGGTCTGCAAGGGCTCTTTACCCACACGTCCCGTCTCCTGCTCAACGCAGGTGACTAGACAACGGCTGCAAGGTTTTGCCAGCTGCAGTTC
Source organism: Oligoflexaceae bacterium (assembly GCA_947454545.1). Taxonomy (GTDB): domain Bacteria; phylum Bdellovibrionota_B; class Oligoflexia; order Oligoflexales; family Oligoflexaceae; genus Oligoflexus. Next base: position 2,880 of record CANGNB010000102.1, on the reverse strand, counting down.
AATGCTTTGACCGAGACGAATGCGTTGAATCTTATCCTCAGCGTGAGCTTCCCAACCCGCAATCACGATATTAGGACGAAAGCGATTCATCGAAACAGGGGCATGTCCATTGCGTTCGAGTTTCTCGTTGAGAAGCAGGAGCGACTCTTCGGCGATGACCAAAAACGGAAAGCCATCTGCAAAATAGTAAGGAACTTCTGCATTGCCGGTATAGGCGCGCGCCACATGACGTGGAGCCTCAGCAAGGGCTTCACAGAGCCACAGATCTTGCCCGGCAAGATCACTCACAAAGCGGTGCACCTCATCACCCCAGTCTTGGGCTTGCACCTCATCTTTCCAAACTTTGACCGAGCGCAAGCGACCACTCGCCTGCGTCACGCTCAAAGCCTTTTCGCCCCAAGTGAGGGTGAGTCCTGAAGGGCCGACACTCAGATGAAGACGCGCTAGACCAGGAAGGCTGCGCTGACTCGCGAATGTTCCCCTAGCATCGACCAGCACAAAGCGTCGATCTCCCGCCAAACCTTCAGGAGTGACTTGGGCTTCCTGGACCGCATGGGCCTCACCTGCTTTCAATGGATAAATCGCTAAACTTTTCACATACATGCTTGATCATCCTTACCGAGCTTTGAGGCAAAAAATACCCAGGGTGATGGTGCTAGAATAGGGATACCGGATCGTACGCCCCATCGGGTGTCGAAGGGAATCTACGGTGAATTTCGCAGTTCGAGCCATACTCGGGTTCTTACTCGCCACTTGGGCATTGCTCCAAGCTTGGGCGCAGAACCTCTATACGCCTTTAGAACTCTGGCGCGGCGAATATCTGCAGGCCAATCAAGGCGCTTTCTACGTCCGGCTCAAACTTCAGGATTTCAAAAGTAGTTCCCGTGGTCAGAGCATCACTACCAATGTTTTTATCCATTTGGTGGATGAACGCCAGAACAAACGCTATGTCTTGAGTCAAGCGCTAGGGGAAGAAACGGATCCCCTGCAAATCTGGAAAATTCCTCAGGGTCATTACACGATGCAAAAGCTTACGCTGAATGACAATACGGGACGCACGCGACAATGGCTCAGCCCAGGCAAGCCGCAGATCACCATCCGCAAATTTTTCCTCACCAATATGGGACTTGTTACGCTCTCCCCCTTCGAAAAGACTGGCTTGAAACTGCGCTTTCAATCCCAGCCTAATCTTTATCAAAACAGCTACGCCCACGAGAGTTTTATTGGCGTTGTCGATGGCTACACCAATAAAGCCCAGGCAAAATTGGGTGGGAAAGAAGTCATGATCAATGCTCAAAAAGAATACAGTTCGGCCAACGAAGCGCGAGCCGTGTTCTCTCATAAACGCGATATTCAAATGATTTACCGCATCAATTTAGTCAATGCTCCTCAGCTCAATGCACGCGTCGCTCAAACCTTTGCCAATCAGGATCTCGATTTGCGGCGATGCTACATGGAGGAACTCGATCGTAACGAGGCTCTGCGTGGCAATGCTTCTTTTCGCTTTCAGATCGCGAGGTCCGATGGCACCATGCAGAAGATCGCGTACCGGGGTGGTTCCCTCAAGAGCAATCGCGTCGTCCAATGCCTCTACTTCAACATGGGTAAAATGCAGTTTCCCATTGCCACCGATGTTGCGGGAGATATTAATTTTTTCTTTAACTATCAGGATGAACTGGGGAGGGCCAAGCCATGAATCCAGAAGATATCAAGCATAACATCCGTAATATGGATACCTGGGAGCGAGCGGTACCGATGCTGGTCTATTTTCTCGCCTATCATTTTATCGTTCAGATCATTCTCCTGGCGGTTCTGCTGGTGCAATTTTGTGCTCAGCTGCTCTTTCAAAAGCGCCTCGAGCATCTTTACAACTTCAGCATCGACATCAGCAACTACGGCCGAAATATTTGGCTGTTCCTCACCTATACCTCAGATCGCAGGCTCTTTCCTTTTGCCGATTGGTCCGAAAGCTGTCTGCTCGAAGAGCCCCTTCCCCAGCACGGCGACCACAACTAAAAAACCCAGACGCAAAAAGCCCCGCTCTTTGACAAGCGGGGCACTTACAGCTTATGGGATTCTCGAAAAACGGCGTCTTAGTTACAAGGTCTCCAAGACAGGCCGTAAACTTGTTTCACTTCACCGTCAACAGAATCGTTGGTGATCAAACCTTGCGAGTTAGGAAACGCGCGTGGGTTGACGTTCGACGCCCGGATAGACACGTTGATATTGAGGGCACGCTCGGCGCGGCAAGGCGACCAAACGCTTGGCATATAAACCGAAGCAAGACCTACGCGATCGGTGTAAACGAAGTCTTTGCTGAGGGGACCCATTTCCTGACTGCGGAAGGTACCTGTGTCGCCTTGACCTTCAAAGAAGTAGTTGGTGGTGTGCTCAGCCTTGATGCCTTGGCCGAGATCCATGAAACCGCGGTAGTAAAAGCTACCAACAGAGTACTGCCAGCCAGCTGGGACTGAGAGGACTGCAGTCAGTGTACAGTTTTTGCGGCCAGCGCTCAGGGGAAGACCTGGGCCCGTTTCGGCGATGAAGTCCGAGAAGGTAAGAGTGAATGCTTTGTTATCGGTCGAGATGTTCTGGGCAACGGTTCCAATGGGGCAACCCGTGCCATTGAAGAGAATCTTCTTGATCGTCACGGAGCCTGCTGGCGGAGCATACTGAGCGGATGCGGCTGCATTGCTGAGAAGAAGAGCTGCTGGGACAAAAAGTTTCAAGAGAGTGCCTACCATACTCATACGTGTACCTTTCTACGGTGTGTTCCTTTGAGGAGCAATTTCCATCACGAAAGATACGTTTGCAGAGCTCGTGCCAAACTCACGAAATTTTCGGACCGCTGGCCAATTTTTTTTTGAAGCTAAAAAATCC
>CANGNB010000101.1 GCA_947454545.1 Oligoflexaceae bacterium | reverse complement strand
CTGCACCAACTGGAGTCGCTTTCGATCACTGGTCGGAGAAGCCAAAAAGATCGTATCCAAACCCGCTGTATGAAGAATGGAACGATAGCTACTGGCTTCTTCGGGAGGCAGATCGACGGTTAATACGCCGTCAACACCTGCAGCAGCTGCAGCTTGAGCGAAAGTCTCAAAGCCCATATGAAACATAGGATTCACGTAGGAAAAGAGCACAATGGGGAGCTCTGCATCCTTTTGGCGAATCTTTGCAACGACTTTCAAAATGCCTTGGAGATCTGTCCCCGAAGCAAGAGCTCTCTCAGCAGCACGCTGATTGGTTGGACCATCGGCTAGGGGATCCGAAAACGGCACGCCCAATTCCACGACATCAACCCCAGAACGTCCCAATGCTAAGACTAGGTCGACAGTTTCGTCGAGATGCGGATCACCTGCGGTGATATAGGCCACAAAGCTTTTGCGCTTTTCCGCAGCTCTTTGCTGCAAACGCTTCTCAAGCCGACTCATACTTGGACTCCTTCTAAATCCTTATCGCCACGCCCCGAAAGGTTAACCAAGAGGATTTTGTCACGCCCCAGGGTGGGAGCTTTTTTAAGCACATAAGCGATCGCATGCGAACTTTCGAGGGCAGGAATAATACCCTCCAAACGAGACAGAATGCGGAACGCTTCCATAGCTTCCGTATCCGTTGCATAGGTGTACTGAGCGCGTCCTAATTCCTGCAGATAGGCATGCTCGGGACCTACAGCTGGGTAATCCAAGCCCGCGGATACAGAATGGGTCTCTTCGACCTGACCATCCGCATTTTGAAGGAGATAGGTGAGAGCGCCGTGCAAGACACCCAGACTGCCCCCCGAAAACCGAGCCGCATGCTTACCTTGAGCGATCCCATAACCGCCCGCTTCCACACCGGTCATCTGCACCGAGGCATCATTGATAAAGGCGGAGAACAGGCCGATGGCATTGCTACCACCTCCTACACAGGCCACCAATTCGTCGGGCAAACGCTGCTCAGCGGCTAAAATCTGCTCACGCGCTTCATCCCCAATGATCCGATGAAAATCACGAACCATCATAGGATAAGGATGGGGACCGAGTGCTGAACCAAGCGAGTAAAAGGTTGAATGCACGTTGGTGACCCAATCGCGCATCGCTTCATTCACAGCATCTTTAAGAGTCTTGGAACCACTCTCGACAGGACAGACGCTGGCTCCCATAAGGCGCATACGCTTCACATTGGGGGCCTGACGGGCCATATCCACACTGCCCATATAGACGACACATTCGAGTCCGAAGAGAGCTGCCGCCGTCGCAGTAGCCACTCCATGCTGCCCTGCACCAGTTTCGGCAACCACACGAGTCTTGCCCATCATCTTCGCTAAAAGAACCTGACCGAGGGCATTGTTGATCTTATGGGCACCGGTATGGGTGAGGTCTTCGCGCTTAAGATAAATCTTAGCGCCCCCGAGATGCTCCGTTAAGCGGCCAGCAAAACTCAAGGGTGTAGGGCGACCTACATAGGTTTTAAGGATATGAGCCAAAGTTTTTTGAAAGGTGGGATCTTTCGAAAAATGCCGGTAGGCCTCTTCGAGCTCGATGACAGGACGATAGAGGGTTTCTGGCACAAAACGGCCACCGTAACGTCCAAAATAACCGCGTGAATCTGGTGTTTGCTGGGTCATGAGAGATCTCCCAAAGCTTTGAAGAGGGCTGCAATTTTTTCAGGATCTTTGATACCAGGTCGTTCTTCGACCCCTGATGCGAGATCAAGGGCAAAGGGCTGCAAGCGCTCGTAGGCTTCTCGAGCGTTGTGGGCCTGGAGGCCACCGGATACTATCATCGGCTTATGGGCTTTCGCTTCGCTCAAAAGATCCCAGTTGGCGACCTGACCGCTGCCTCCGTAGACACCTTTGACAGCTGCATCGAACAAAAAGGCTTCCGTACCTTCTTGAAAGCGCTCGAGCTCAGGCAGCTGCTCCCGACTTCCCAAGCGAAAGACTTTCCATACCGGAACACCGGTCAGGGCCTTCACAAACTCAGGACCTTCTTCGCCATGGAGCTGCACAGTATCGATGCCGCTCTCGGCTTGGATGGCTCGAATCTCTTCGAGGGAACTGTTGACGAAAACCCCAACAGCTCTCGAAGGTCGGAGCCCCTCGGCACTCAGAGCCGAAAGGATCATGCGAACACGTTCTGGCTGCACGGCACGGGGGCTAGGCGGATAAAAAATAAAACCAAGGGCCCATGCCCCTTGCTGCACAGCAAGGCGAGCATCTTCGAGGCGCGTGATCCCGCAGATCTTAACCTTCACCATACAAGATCCTTTGCAGAGCTGGCCCTGGCGTGCCTGTCTGCATCAAACTCGTGCCCACCAAAAATCCATGACAGCCTGCCTTACGCATCGCAAGCAAATCTTCATGGGTTTTCAAACCGCTTTCACAGATGAGGTAAGCGTCCTTCGGACAGTAGGGCAAGAGCTGATGAGTTGTATCGAGAGATATGCTCAGATCTTTGAGATTGCGATTATTGATGCCGATGAGCTCAGCACCAAAGTCTTTTGCAATCTCGAGCTCTTCACGATCATGAACTTCAACCAGAACACTGAGACCCAAAGATCGGGCCATATCATGGAGAAAGCGAGATTCCTTGGCACCCAGTAAGGCGACGATAATAAGAATGGCGTCAGCTCCGGCAAGGGCGGCTTCGTAGATCTGATAAGGATCGACAACAAAATCTTTTTGCAAGAGGCTCGCCTGCGGAAAAGCTTTACGAATCGCCCGCAGATAATCCAACTGTCCCTTGAAATAAAAGGGCTCCGTAAGCACCGACAGAGCGCGCGCTCCATGCTTCAGATAGTCCTCAGCCACCGCAACAGGATCGAGCTCGGGAGCGATATCGCCCCGAGAAGGGCTGGCAAGCTTGACTTCGGCGATCACATGCAAACCGTCGGCGCCAAACAGAGCTGTAAAAGGGTTGGCTTTACGGGGCAAGGCAGCCCACTCCGCCTGGAGCTGTTCCAAGGGCAACCGCTTTTTCTGCTCATCCACTCGCGTCTGAGCGCTGTGCCCGATTCTGTGGAGAACGCTTTGCGTCTTCTGATCCAATGCCATCATTTCACCCTTGCAGTTCGATAAGTTTGCGCTGACTGGCACCACTTGTGATGACGCTTGCTGCCAGTTCCGCACCCGAGCGCCAATCTTCAGCTAGACCTGCGATACAGAGAGCAGCTCCAGCATTGATCAAAACGATATCACGAGCAGGACCCTGCTCTTCACCCTTCAGAATCCGGATGATGATCTCAGCATTACGCGTTTTATCGCCGCCTTTGAGAGCACTCAACGGTGCCTTGGCGATGCCAAAATCTTCAGGCTGGAGGAGCAGTCTTTGCTGGCGACCATCTTTCACTAAAATAGCGTGGGTAGGACCACTCAAGGTGATTTCATCCAAGCCATCACTTCCCCAAACGACCAGAGCCTGTTCCGTCCCAAGCTCTAGCAAACTCGATGCCACTGGCTCTAACCATTTTTCAGCGAATACGCCGACGACCTGACGTTTGACGGGAGCAGGATTCGCCAAAGGTCCCAAAAGATTAAACAGTGTCCTCACACCGAGCACTTTGCGTGTGGGTGCGACATGCTTCATCGCGGGATGAAACAGCGGCGCAAACAAAAAGCCAAAGCCCGACTGGTCAACAGACTGAGCCACCTGTTCAGGCGATTTTTCTAAGTTCAGACCCAAGGCTTCCAAGACATCGGCACTGCCACTCAAGCTCGACACAGCTCGGTTGCCATGCTTCACGACACCCAAACCTGCAGCTGCTAAGAGCAGCGCATTGGCTGTCGAAATATTGAAGGTTTCAGCTCCGTCCCCACCCGTTCCGCAGACATCAATCAGATCCCGCCGCTTCACAGGAAAAGGCAAGGCTTGCCGGCGCATACTGCGAACGCTCCCCACGATTTCGGCAACTGTTTCACCGCGTGCAGCCAAAGCTCCAAGGTAAGCCGCAATCTCTTCCGGGCGGGCGTGTCCTGCCATCATGAGATCCATAGCGGCTTCAGCCTCAGAGGCTGTCAGTGTAAACCCTTGAAAGAGACGAGTGAGGAAAGCTTTCATCGCTTGCCTCGACGTTTTTGAGCCTGATCTAAAAAGTTTTTCAGCATCTGCATACCGTGCTGAGTCGTATAGGACTCAGGATGAAACTGCACACCTTCGATCGCATATTTTTTATGCCGAAGGCCCATAATCATGCCATCATCTGTACTCGCTGTGACTTCCAAACAACGCGGCAAACTCTTGCGTTCCACGATCAGGGAGTGATAGCGCGTAACTTCGATGGGATTGGGCAAGCCCTGAAACACCCCAACGCCCTTATGACGAATAACTGAGGTTTTGCCATGCATAAGTTTACCAGCTCGTATCACCCGGCCCCCGAAGACTTGGCCGATCGACTGATGCCCGAGACAGATGCCTAGCATAGGTAGTTCGCCAGCTAGCTCTTCGATCGCAGCCAGCGTGATCCCTGCTTCATCGGGATTACCAGGTCCAGGCGAAAGGACGAGCGCCTCAGGCTTGAGTCGACGAATGCCGGCGATATCGATCGCATCATTACGGACGACCTTCACCTTAGCCCCAAGAAATCCGAGATACTGGTAGATATTGTAAGTAAAGGAATCATAGTTATCGATCAGAAGGATCATGATTTCCCCCCGGCGATGTGATGAGCGGCTGCAACCGCTGTGCGTACACCTTTGGCTTTGTTGAGAACTTCTTCATACTCTTTGAGCGGCTTGGAATCTGCTACCACTCCGGCCCCTGCCTGAGCGTAACCAAAACCATCCTTCACATAAAGGCTGCGAATGGTGATACAGGTATTGAGGTCACCGGTAAAATCCTTGCACACGATAGCCCCACCATAAGGGCCTCGCTGCGACCCTTCTAAACCTGAGATGATCTGCATGGCCCTTATCTTCGGCGCCCCTGTCAAAGTACCAGCAGGAAAGCACGCGCCAAAAGCATCCCAGGATGTTCTATCTTTGCGAAGCTCACCAACCACGTTGCTGACAATATGCATCACATGGGAGTAGCGTTCGATATGCATAAAGCTCTGAACTTCAACTGTTCCCGGCTTGGAGACGCGACCGATATCGTTGCGGCCCAAATCCACCAGCATCAAATGTTCGGCCCGCTCTTTCACACTGGCGAGTAGTTCTCTTTCGAGCTTAAGATCCTCAGCCTGTGTACGTCCACGTGGGCGCGTTCCAGCGATGGGACAGGTTTCAATCATACGGCCCTGAGCGCGCACCAGCATCTCTGGAGAAGCGCCTAAAAGCTCCTCGTCACCAAAGCTGAGGTGATAAAGATAGGGCGAAGGATTGAGCATGCGTAAGATGCGATAGATGAGAAACGTATCGACCTTTACAGGAAAGCGAAAGCGATCGGAGAGCACACCCTGAAAGATGTCGCCCCGACGAATATGCTCTTTAAGCTTCTTCACACCTTCGCAGAACTTCTCCTGACCTAAGGTCGCCTCTGCTGCAATCGGTTCGATATGCTTGAGGTCTTGAAACGAGAGCTCAAGGATCTCATCCTGGCCACTCGTATGAAGCAAACGCTTTTTGATACTATGGAGACGCTCGGAAGCTGCTTTGTAGGCAGCTTCCAAATCCTGAGCTTTGGCATCGATCAGCTGCACAATAGTCAGGCGATGCTTGAGTCGATCGAAAGCCAAGATCGTTTTAAAAAACATGAAATGCACATCATGCTGCGCATAGCTGGGAGCATGAACAGGAATCTCTTCGAGATAACGTACACAGTCATAGGAGAAATAGCCGATGGCTCCTCCGACAAAAGGTGGCATACCTTCGACCTTTGGGCTGCTGTAGCGATCTAAATAGGATCCAATAGCCTCAAAACTGGTCGGCTGCTTTTCGAGCACTGCACTTTCGAAGTGTTGAAACGTAAGCTGACCATCCGTGCTAAGGAGCGAGGCGAAAGGATCTATGCCTAGGTAGGAGTAGCGTCCGACGGTTTCACCACCATCGGCACTTTCGAGAAGAAAGGTCTGATGGGAGCCGGAAGCTCGCAAGCGCAGGAATGCGTTGACGGGAGTGAGAGTATCCGCTGGGATTTCGATCGCAACGGGCAACAGCGTGTCGCCACTCCTCGCCAAACCCTCGATTTCTTTTAGGTTTGGAAAAATATTCACAATGTCTCCAAGTGCTCGTGTCCACGGGTGTCCAAGCTTAGCCTTCATTGTGCCGGAAAAGTCGCCAATCTGCATACATTTCAGAGGGGACCAGGTGGAGTGGTACTACGTTTTCTTTGCCGGGGGCAAGTAGGTTTTTCACAAGTTGATTGGGAAAAACCTCATTGCGCCTGTGCAGTCCAGAGAGCACATTCTAGGCGCTTCCCTACTATCAGCCAGGCTGACGTTTTCATAAGCTAAGCTGTGAACACAGAGTTCACCCGAGACGCTCGGCGAGATGCTGTCCAGCGAGCCAAGCACCTGTCCAAGCATTTTGGAAGTTAAAACCTCCCGTGACTCCATCGATATCAAGGACCTCGCCCGCAAAATAGAGGCCCGAGCAAAGACGACTTTCCATACTTCGAAAATCAACATCTTGCCTTTGAATACCGCCCGCTGTAACAAATTCTTCTTTGAAAACACCTTTGCCGCAGACCGACAGCTTCATCGCCGTCAGTGCTTCCACAAGGGCTTGCAACTCCTTATTGTTCAGCTGAGCCCATACTTTATCGCCTGGGATCTGGGCATAGGCAAGAAGGGCTTCCCAAAAGCGTTTGGAAAAAGCGAAAGGATGCTCGTTGCTCATATTTTTCTTCGCTGAATCGTGCTTGCTCTGCACGAGCAGAGATCTGACTTCATCACCCTTGCTCTCACCGCACCAGTTGACTGTGAGTTCGGCTTTATAGTCCTGCTCGGCGAGTTCTCTAGCCGCAAAAGCCGACAAGCGCAAAATCGCTGGCCCACTCATACCCCAGTGCGTGATGAGGGCTGGCCCGCTTTGCATCCAAGATTTCTTCGCTGAACCGACTCGCAATTGGGCATTGATCTGCGCAAAACTTTGCCCAGCTAGTTCCTTGAGAAAACTTTCTTCAATTTCAAAGGTAAAGAGCGAAGGGACCGGAGCGACCAGTTCATGCCCAAGACTTTTGGCTAGTTCGAGACCCTGAGACATACTGCCTGTGGCAAGCACAACGTAACGAGCCTCGAGAGAATCATCCTGACGTAAATTTAAGCGAAAGCCTTCGCTCGTACGCGCGATACTCTGCACTAAGGTGCGACAGCGCAGCTCCACGCCTGCGGCCCTCTGTGCTTCCTGCAGAGCATCGATAATTGTCTGCGAGGAATTGGTATCGGGGAACATACGCCCATCGGCCTCAGCCTTAAGCGTCACACCATGAGCAGCAAACCAAGCGATAGTCTGCTGAGCTCCAAAGCGATGAAAAGGACCCAAGAGTTCTTTTTCACCTCGGGGGTAGCGCTTGATGAATTCTTTTGGTTCGAAGAGATGGTGGGTAACATTGCAGCGACCTCCCCCGGAGACTTTCACTTTGGTCAATACTCGTGGACTAGCCTCGAGGATCACCACTCGCGTGCCGGCTCGCGCCTCAGCGATCGCTATCGCAGCAAAAAATCCCGCTGCTCCTCCTCCAATCACCGCCACATCGTAGCTCAGCTTCGTGTCCATACACACTCCAAAAGCCCATCACGCAGGGCCGACTCATAATAACTCTGTGAGGGCTTCAGTTGATCTTCACTCTTATGCCAGTAACAAGCTCGAGGATACTTCAATCGAGGCAAGGTCTTTTGCCAGATATCTTCCAAGAGCTCTCGGGAAGGCGGTGGCTGGGGCCCCCGAAAGATAAGGATAGGAATCTTTCCGTAAACTTCGTCAGCCTGAGCCAAGAGCACCCAGTCCCCTGCACGAGACAGTTCGGCCAAAGGAACCAGGACTTCCCTAGGATCAAGATTTTCACCCGCAACCTGAAACACCTGATCCGCTCGTCCTAATATCTGCAGAGATCGCCTGGACATACACGCTCGATCCGGGGAACACCACGTTTGAGCTCCAGCCTCTGGTCTTATAAACTGGCGCTCTTGCCACCAGCCCAGGCACGCCGATGGTCCTTTCAAAAGCAGACGCTCCCCTCGCAGCTCAGCTTCCCAGTGAGCCAAGAGCTCGCCGACTTCTCCCTCCTGCTTCGGGTAGACACCCGCAGGAAACGCACTGACCTGCGATGCCGCTTCTGTAGCTCCATAGGTGACAGAAACAGGCCAGGCTCGCGCTTCGAGAGTTCTCAACAGGGACGCTGAGCTTGCGGCTCCTCCTAAAAGCACAGCCTTGACCGAACGCATACGCTCCTCAATATTCTCATGCTCGAGGAGCCTAGAAACTTGGGTTGGAACCAGCGATAGAAAGTGCAGGGTCTGTTCCAAAAGAGCTGCTTCGATTTGGTGAGGAGCGTAAGCAGCCACCACCGTGAGCCCTCCCAAAAAACACCGCCACAGAATCTGAAAGCCACCGATGTGGCTGATATCTAAACTCAAGAGCCAACAATCACCAGTCTCTGCCCCATAAAAGCGCAGAGTTTCCCGTGCTGAAACACTCAAACTCTGGACGCCATGAACGATGGCTTTTGGTCTCCCTGTTGATCCCGAACTAAAGAGTACCAAAGCACTCTCGTCTGGCACTTCGTCTTTTACAGAGGGTTCCGTCAGCTGCGGAACATGCCGAAGGCTCTCAACAAAAACCCTCTGCGGATCTTGATCGTCGCCCTCCAGCCCTTGCCAATACCCCTGCAAGGGCACCTGCTCCAGCCATGGAGAGAGCTGATCGAAGCGATAGCGCGAGGATAGAGGCGCAAAAACCCATGCATGCTGCATCGCATCTAAAGCCAAGAGAAATTGCTGATAGGGTCTCAGTCCATGGGCAGCCCAGACCCCTCCCCTCACACCTTGAGGGCGCAAGAGAGCGGAGACGACTTCCAAATCAGCCTTCACTTGCGCATAGCTTCTCTGAAAGTCTTTCTCAGACCAAAACACCTGATCTTTGTGTTTTTGAAAAACTTCTTCGATCAAAGCACCAGCATTCATAAGGGCTCCCAGCAATCCCCAAAGGGTGGATCGATTGGTGCAAAGCCCTGGGAAGGCCATGGGACCCCAGGCTCCCAAATCGTCAAAAGTTTATCCCGCCAAGGTTCAGAGAACTGTTCAAGAGTCCCAAAGCCCAGAGCCTCCGGCTGTGCGAGAAGCTGATGATAGAACCAAGCATAGGTTGCTAAGGTCCATTCGGATTCGTAACAGTTACTGAGAATCACCCGTCGCTTCAAAATCTGAGCTTTTCGCATCCAATGCAAACTGCGCTGCAGCCCAAGGGCATTGGGTTTGAGAATCCATACCGAAGCGTCCGGGGTATCTTTACGGGGATCGAGTCCACGCAAGCCCTCATCGATCGCCCAGGACAGCCCATTGCTTTGCAAAGCCTTTTGCCAAGACTCAGGCGGCTCCTCCCAGTAATCGATAGAAAGTTCCTCTTGAAGCCGAGCAAAATTAACCGTCTGCAGGAGATCGATCTGATTAAGATCACAGCGCAGACGCAATCGTGGGCCCACACGTTCCTTAAGCTCTCGAAGATACGGCTCTTCAAGTGCCCAATCCTGTCGACCTACTTTGATTTTAAAAGTCGTATAGCCTCGGCGCACCAAACTATCGACCTGCTCTCGCCAGAGTTCAGGAGCTGAGCTCGGTGGCAAAGAAAGCAAGGCTGCACACTCTGCAGGTGCCTTTACGGCTCGAGTCTCTCGTTGAAAATCGGGATGGCCTTGAATCTGAGCCTCCTGAAACAGCAGCAGCTCGAGAGCCGTTTGCACAGAGACAGGAAGTTCGGGGGCTTCAGGCCATAGACCAAAGTAGCGAGAGTCCAGACTCACTCTCTCTGGCTTTACCTGCACATGACAAAATTCGTGAGCGACAGCTTTTAAGGCTGCTTTCGCTTCGCTCACACTTTCCTGATGCCACCCCCAGAGAGGGGCACACTCCGCTCGATAAAGTTTTCCTGTGGAATCCTCAGCTCTAAGCCAAAGACCTTCACGGACAGAACGAGTCACACCGTGGATGCTCACAGGGGAACGGAGAGGTCGCTGCCAGCTCGCAAGCTCGAGTTTTCGCTGCTTCATACCCAGACCAAAACAGCAAACACAATCGCGTAAACAAAGGTAAACAAAGCTGTCCGTTTAAGAGCGAGGTTTTGCCGAGCAGGACCTTGAGAGAGAAGTGGATAGATCCCCCAGCCCACAACTCCAACGCTCAGCACCGAAACAGCTGCCGAAATTTTCCATGTCGTGTGCATCCAAGCAAAAAAGCTCAGCATGAAGCAACCCATCAGCGCCAAGATCAGAGGTACAAGGCGTCCCTTATCACCCCCAAGGAATATTGCCAAAGTGTGCTTGCCGGCTTTTCGATCTCCGTTTCGATCGCGAAAATTATTGATGGCCATGAGGCTTGCCGATAGCAGACCAGCCCCCATACCCCAGGCAGCAGCGTCCCAATTGAGTTCGGGCAAGAGCAGATAGCTCGTTCCCATGACGGCGATCGGACCAAAGAAAATCAGCGCTAAAAATTCGCCAAATCCATGATAGGCCAAAGGATAAGGACCGCCCGTATAAAGATACGCGGCCGCTGCACAGAGTCCTCCTACTCCCAAAATTGTAGCATCCCATCGTCCCCACATCAGCAGCAACAGAGCTGCTAACGCAAAGGCAAAGCACAGACGGTAGGCCTGACGGACAGCAGCAGCACTGAGGATCCCAAGCTGAACCACGCGCGGCGGCCCCAATCGCTCCTCATGATCGACACCGTAGGCCGCGTCTTTTGCATCGTTAATAAGATTGGCCGCGGTCTGCAAAAGTATCGCGAGGAGGATAGCTAGCACAGAAGCCGCAAGATAGTCCCAGCGAAAGCTCAAACCTTCAACCATGAGCAGTCGATACCAACCCAAACTCAGTCCCATAATTACGGGACTGAGGCCAAGCAAAAGAGTTGGTGGACGTACGGCCATCAGCCACTTTTGAGCGAAACTGTATTCGGAAGCTATCATAGACTTTCCTTTGTAATCGTAATCTTGCGCAGTTCTTGACTGTAACGCGCATCGACATCGGCAGTTTGGAGACATTCGATCAGGGCGGGTCCACCCTCTATTAAAGCCTTGGTATAAGCGTCTTGCAACTGAGAGTTGTCAGAACAGAGTTTGTAGGAAATTCCCGCCATGGATGCAAGACCCTCGAAATGAAAGCCATGAGGCGTTGTCATCAAAGGGTCTTTGACCCAAGCATGGCGCCTTATAGAAAGCGTTTCGAAGATGCGCCCTCCCTGATTGTTCACAAGGACAATAATGACAGGTAAACGCTGCTGCGCTAAAAGTAAGAGGGAATTGAGATCATGCATCAAAGACACATCACCGATCAAAAGTGTCCAAGGATGCTCGGATCCTACAGCCAGGCCCATAGTTGTGGCGAGCAGACCTTCGATACCACTGACGCCCCGATTCGCTTCGCAGACGACAGGATAAATCGGATCGTAAACCCAGGAATCAAAGGCTCGAATGGCCAGCGAATTTCCTAGGAAGAGACCTTGTTTAAATTCCTTCATAGCCGCATTCACAGTGCCTGCGACAGCTGCAAAACCAAAATCGGCAAATTTCATTTCGCGCATCGCTGCACGCAGGCCCTTCATCGCGGTGAGCAGAGCTCCTTGCTCGGACGAAGGACTCTGAGGCCTGAGCGAAGAACGAAATTGATGTAAGGAGCTTGGCCCAAGCATCAGCTGCATGCGTTGAGGCAGATGCGCTGGGTCTTGGATACCTGCCTCTTCTGAGAGGACCCAATAGGACTCGGGATTCCATGCCTCCAATGCATCGTCAAACGCTCGGCTGACAAGACGTCTCCCCACATGCACAACACAATCCGGCTGATAGGTGTCGAGACATGCCCGCGCTGCCGGGTGAGCCGCATCCAAAATTTCTCGGCTGAGGCGACCTTTACAGCCTGAGCTGATATCAGCATAGACAGGCCAAGCGAGATCCTCTGCAAAAGCGAGAGCACTCGCTTGTTCTTCAGCATTCGAGAGGCGTCCCAAAATCAAGAGACCTCGTTTTGCTGAGCATAGGTCTTTCAAAAGACTCTCTGCAGCCCACTCGTTTAGCTTTGGCTGCACGGAAGTCATCACCTGACGATCCCAACCTTGCCAAAGCCTAGCCAGGGTTTTACGCGCTTTTGAAAGCTCTTCACCTCGGTCAGCTAAAGGATCTAGGGGCGAACCGAAAGGGACATTAAGATGAACGGGCCCAGCGGCCCCTTCCTGTGTCAAACGCAGGGCTTCGCGCGCGTAAGACGTCCAGGCTTGAAGCGACATTGTGGGCGATGGACAGGGAAAATCGAAGGACTGTTTGACAAAGCGGCCAAACAAAGCCCGCTGATCGATCACTTGCTGAGCTCCCGCATGCACCAGTTCAAAGGGTCGATCGGCAGTGAGAACGAGCAAGGGGACTTGCTCCACAGCAGCTTCAATGACTGCTGGGTAGTAATTGGCTCCAGCAGTACCTGATGTACAAACCAAAACGGCTGGTTTACCTGTAGCCTTGCCATAACCCAAAGCCTGGTAGGCTGCTGCGCGCTCATCAAAAGCTGAGATTGTCGTCAGGCCAGCTTCCGCTTGCAACACTGCGAGGAGGGGGGCATCCCGGTATCCCGGAGACACGATGTAGGTGTCGATGCCAAGCTTTTTCCATGACGTTATCAAGAGCCACGATGCTAGGAGATTAAAATTTACGATGATATCAGGGACTAGGAGCGTAGGCTCTTCGTTTTCTCGTGCCATTGGGCCTGTCCTTCAGGTTTGAAAGCGCCTTCTGAAAAGGGAAAGAGCCGCAGAAAATTCTGCATCTTCAGTTCCGTCTCTTGCCACTCTTTTGCAGCATTAGAGCCCGCGACTATGCCTGCTCCCGCAAAGACCAGAAGCGAATGCGCCTGCAAAAGAGCCGAGCGGATACCTATAGCCAATTCGGAGGACTCAACGGAGAGGCGGCCGATAAATCCAGCAAACCAGCCTCTCGTAAAACCTTCTTCTTCGCGAATCCATTGCATAGCCAAAGGCGTCGGCGTCCCTCCCACAGCTGGAGTCGGATGCAGAGCCGAAAGCAGATCCCAACCCTGTTGAGGTCCGTCTTGCCACACCCCTCGAAATCGCGTCCGCATATGCTGAACGTAACGCAAGACCAAGAGTT
>CANGNB010000100.1 GCA_947454545.1 Oligoflexaceae bacterium | reverse complement strand
GCCCAGCGGCTTGAAAGTCGTGCTGATCCTGATGGCCTCCTCATCAGTGAAGCCACCCATACCCTTGTTGCACCCTGGGTCGAAGTCCAGGATGCTGGTCAGATCAAACTCAAGGGCAAAAGCAATAGCATCCACTGCTATCACGTTCGTGCAGTCAAAGATCGCGAGTTTCTTGAAGCGAGCATTGAACCAAAAGTGGCCCATCCCGCATAGTCATCTGCCCTTGCAAAAATCCCCAGAACTGACGCCAGAGGCCGCGAGAACTCGAAGATTTTGGAGCTTCATTGCGCTCTAAGATGGGGGCTTGCCAACGTTGCCTCCACGGTTTTTGAGTCGAGTGAAACAGCAGCACCAAAGTCCAAAGATCCTCTTTGTGCTGAGGAGAAAACCCAAGCTCACCCTTCGAAGGTTTTTGCCATGCAATCGTCTCTTGATCTGTTTGCGACAAGAGCAGAACACGCCAGGGCTCAGAAGCGACCTCCAGCCAACGCAGGTGATAGCCTCCAGGCCTTGGCGCCAGTCCTGTCATGTGAAGGCGCAGAGCGATCCATGAGGGTGTCGTTACTTCTGGCTCCGCCTCATCCTTCAAAGGATAGCCCCCGAGCAGACGACGTTCTGTCGGTTCGCTGAGGACCGAAGCAGGATCAAAAGTAGCATCGGGGATATGCTCCCAAAAACCATCGAGGAGAAAGGGCCATTTCTGTTCTGAAAAATCGATCCAAGGCTGATGGCAACTTGCTGCAAGAGCTGAGTTCTCCAGAATGAACCAGAGACTCAGACTCCCTATCCCTACTCGCAATGACTTTTGCCAAGCCGTCACGCCTCTCCCCTTTGCCCTTGATGCTTTGTTTCTATTCTACAAAGGGAGGGTTTTATCCTCAAGCAAGTCCCGGAAACTTTTCCAGCTTTTGGAATTACGCCAAATATCTCGACAGCTTTCGTCTGAAAGTCCGACAATTCTTTGATTTTCGCTGAAACGATTCAGCAAATTTCTTGGCCTAGGCCTTGCAAAGAGGGCTTATGGATGTTTCCAAAAACGCTCCTTTTGCCAAGAGTAAAGCTATGAACCTTGTGAAATCGAGTCTCGTTGTATCCCTTGCTTTGCTTGCAAGCCATTGTGGAAATAAGGGATTTAAGGGTGGAGCCGCCACTCGCCCAGGGATTTCTGGCGACCTCAAAGGGAGCGAACGAGCGTTTCAAGATGCCTTGGATGTGTCCAAACTTCCTACAAACTTCGACGCCGCAGAAGCCGGTGGACCAAGTGCAGGCCTGGGAGCCGAAGAAACGATTGCCCTCGATCTAAGCTGTGAGCAAAGCTCCGACAAAGCGGTCTCAGTCAGTCCTCTCGCTGGCTCTGACTATAAAATCGGTGAAAACGATCGTGTTCTCATGAACGTTAAGGGGCGTTTTTGTCCGACCCTTTCGGATAACCTTACAGTTCTCTTCATAATCGACTTTTCAGGTTCGATGGGACCCAATACTCCCGACGACACCAATAAGCTTTACCAACCGGCAACAGGCAATGATCCTCGCGTAGCCAAAAGCTGCGGTCGCTTGCAAGCCGTCGAAGCTGTCATGGCAAAATTCAAGGATACCGACAAGGTTAAAGTCGGCACCGTTACCTTTGCCTCCAACATCGTCGACACTCATACTCTCGCCCCTATGGAGCTCGCTGCCTTCAAGACCAATCGTCTGAGTGAAGCCGCTAAGGCCGATGCCTTCTGTAGCTATATTCCCCCGAGCTCGACCTTCGCCACCCAAGAGATGGCTGTGAAAAATCCAACAGTAGGCGGGGCGACTAACTACGAGGCCGCCTTCAATCGAGCCTATGACTACCTCAAAGACATTAAAGGTCGCAAAGTTATCTACTTCATCACGGACGGGCGCCCCACCGCTGCTGCGTCGGGCGATCCTCTCGTAGCGGCAAAACAAGCTGCCACCAAGCTGAAGACGGTTGAAAACCTATTCTTTAATGCTTTTTTCTTGCAGTATAAGCAGAGCGGTCTTCAGGAAGATAGACAAGGCTTTGACAACCTTGTGCAGACCGTTGGCACTATGGATAAAGTCGTAAAAGCCGACTCAGCAGCGCAGCTCGCTATCGAAGTAGGCAAAGATCAGATGGTCAGCTTCGACCCGACATCCATCAGCGCCGCGATCACAATTGCTCCCTATAAGCCTGAAGCAGATTTAAAAGTCATCAGCTTCCAGCAAGATCCAGCCGATGCCAAAGCATGGCTCTTTGAAACCCAAGCATGGGTGCTCTTAGGAGATGGTCCCAAATCGGTTGCTCATCAGATCAAAGTCACAGCCAAGGCCAAAGATGGGACCATGCATAGCAGTCAACTCAAAGTCACCTACCAAAAGGCTTTGAAGTAAAGGTTCTTAACGTATCTCGCTCGACGCCGGCACAGCTATCGATGTGCCGGTCTCTGCTCCTGAAGCTTCATGATCCGCCTGGGAATACTCTCCACTGGCCTGCCGCTGCTTAAATTCCGCCGGTGTCGGTGGTTTGGGCGGGTGCACGAGAGCCAGTTCGGGCTGAGCCTTGGCCGCAAGACTGAGCGGTTTCTCAAACACTCCAGGAATGTCGCGATTCATATCTCCCAAACTTTGAAAGGTCGCGAGCATCGCGGCAAAAATTCCACCAAAGGTCAAAACACCTAGAGCCAGAACGATGCGCTTTCGCCTCTGTTCAGCCTTTTCCATCTTAGCTTCATAAGAGTCGAGAACTTGCGGTTCGGGCTGTTGCGGGGCTTTTGTGCTATCCATAGAGAAGTGTCCTCCGTCGCGGGAAACTCCTCTAAGATGAAGGAAGCATCGGCACACCCAGAGCCCAGCTCCAAGCCTGACCCTAAGCTATCGGCATCTTTGATTTTTTTAGGAATAATTCCTAAGTATCGAGATTTTCTCACTAAATGCGAAGCCCCCCCTCAAACGCCCACTTTGCCTTTTCTCTCCATTCGGAGCTAGAATACGCTCTAGATTCATCCCTAAGGAGTTGGCTTATGAGCTCACATCCTGCTTCGAACCTCTCTTCGCGACTTAGGCTTTGGCCTTTGCCGCTAGCCCTAGCATGTCTTTGGGCTGGATCCGCTTGCGTTCATTCGCTGCGTGATCAGCTCCAGCAAGAGTTGAGTCTTTGGCAAGGAAAAAGTCCTGACCAGCTCGTCGAGCAATGGGGTGCCCCGCAGAGCTCCTATCTCCTTGAAACAGGGCGCAAAGTGCTGACCTATCAAGACATCGCCATCATTTCGCGCACGATCCCTTATGGGGCCTTTTTGCGCCCGGAAGTTTACAGCTTTTCTGACACCTGTCGGCTCAATTTTTTTACCGATGCCGCTCAGAAACACATTGAATCGGTCACCACCAGTGGTAGCCCTTCGGTCTGTCTTGATATGATCGAGAGTTTGCGCCATACTCCGCAGCCATCGCCAACTCCCCCCCATTGAGCCGAGTCGAAGAGAAAGGTGTCGCTGGAATGGATTTTCGTTATCTCAAAGCCTTTATGGCAGCCGTTGAACAGGGCAGCTTCTCCAAAGCAGCCGAAGATTTGAATATCGCTCAATCCGCAGTCAGTCGACAGGTCAAGCTTTTGGAAGAATCCGTGGGTGATGAACTCTTGATTCGCTCCTCCAAGCATCTTGCGCTGACACCTAAAGGGCAAAAACTCTACGAAGCTCTTGTACACTTTCAAAGTGAAACCAAAACCTTACTCGCCGACGGCGAACGCACGCTGCTGCGCGTTGGCATTCTCCACGGTCTTCTCGAATCTTGGTTTCAAGCGGTCTTGGGTCGCTATTATCTCAAGTACGATGACAATGTTCAGATCAATGTCAGCGGACTGCAAGAGCTGAGGGAAGGCCTCGACCAAGGCCGCTATGAGCTGATTTTTACGCCCTTCGAAATTGAAAGTGAACTCGTCACCTCACGCGCTGTCCTCGAGGAAAGTTTTGCTTTGGTCTCTGCGCGAGAGATCCAAGCCGATAAACTGAGCGAAGATCGATGGATCATCTATGGTCCTGAAGACCTCATGCTGCGCATGCACCGCAGGCTGCCCAAACGCTTTGTTCAGGTGAACTCGATGACCGCCATGCTCAAGCTGGTCAAGCAGGGAGTCGGAGTCGCCCTCTTGCCCGACCACATGATACGTCAGGAAGATAAGCTTTTTACCTATCGAGATCCCAAACTTCCAAGCCAGACTATATTTGCATCCTATCTCCGTTATCGCCGCATGCCTGAAAGTCTTACGCAACTCCTTGATCACATTTAGAAACTTCCGATCGCCCTGACGGCTTTCGCGGAAAGCCCAGTTTTTCTTGCGTTTTACGGCACCTTAAGCTAGCTTGGCACCGCAAAAAGACCGTTGAAGCGGTCTTCACGACTCACGAGATCGAGTGCCTCATGAAACCAAGCTGCCTTCATCTACCCTGGAACGAACAGACGCAAGCTCATGCCACCCAGCTCCTGCGCGAGGGAGCCGTGGTTGCCGTCCCGACAGAAACAGTCTATGGACTGGCGGGTATTTCGTGGAAGAGCGATGCGGTACTCCGAATCTTTTCAGCTAAACAGAGGCCAAGCTTCGATCCGCTCATCGCCCACGTCCCTGCGTCTTGGTCCACGCTCGAACTCCTGCAAAAGCATGAGGTCATCCAGCTTGAGCTCTGCAGCCAAGCTTGGCGTAAGACGATGGAACTTTTGATTCAAAAATTCTGGCCGGGTCCCTTGACCCTTTTGATGCCTCGTCATCCTAGGATTTGCGAACTCGCCTGCAGCGGTCTGCCTGATGTAGCCGTGCGCATGCCCGCTCATCCGATCTTTCAAGCTCTACTGGAAAGCCTGCAGTGCCCGCTCTCAGCCCCTAGCGCCAACCGCTTTGGTCGCATCAGTCCGACCAGCGCGCAGGATGTGATAGATGAATTAGGAGATGAAATTCCCCTTGTGATCGAAGGGGGCAGGGCTCAGTTCGGCTTGGAGTCGACTATTCTTCACGTGGATCAGCAAGGGCAAGCCCTCTGCCTACGCTTGGGCGCTTGTTCCCTCGAAGATATCGAACAGGTCCTCGGGTATCGTCCGCAGCTCGTTGCCAAAGAACATCCGACGCTTGCTCCCGGCATGCTTGAGCGCCACTACGCTCCTGGAAAAAGCCTGTGGCTACTGAACGCACAGGAAGATCCGCGCCCTCAGCTCAGAACCCAT
This sequence comes from Oligoflexaceae bacterium, assembly GCA_947454545.1. Taxonomy (GTDB): domain Bacteria; phylum Bdellovibrionota_B; class Oligoflexia; order Oligoflexales; family Oligoflexaceae; genus Oligoflexus. Next base: position 8,129 of record CANGNB010000100.1, on the reverse strand, counting down.
GCTCCTGATGCAAAACGAGTGGCTCTCCTGTTTTGCTCGGCGGCGCAGCCGGGTTGGTCGAAGGACCTTCAGGCTACTTATCAAACGAAAGTATTCACTTTAAGTCCAGAACATGACGACCGTGAGGCGGCTCAAGCTCTCTTTACCACTCTTCGCACGATTGATCAGGGAGATTTTGATCTGATATTGGCTGAAGCACCCCCGAGCTCCTTCGGACTCTGGCCTGCTATCCGTGATCGCCTGCAGCGCGCTGCACTCAAAAAACTCACGGAACCTTCGCTCACCGTCATTCTTCCGAACTCGTGAGACCCAGTGGTGAGCGGTTCGAGCTGAGCTTGCCCCTGCCGACCTGATTTTTGTCAATCCCTTCCTATACTTCACTCAATGGTCCTATCATGTTACCCAGAGGGAGATCTCCCAAGGGCTCCTGCCACTGATTTCGATTGTGCAAAATCTATCAAGCCCGTATTTAGGACTCTCTTTCATTTGAGAGTCCCACAACACAAGAGATCACCCATGAAAATGCTGAGTTTACTGTCCTTTCTAAGCTTCAGTCTGATCGTGAGCAGCTGCTCCCAAGCACCAACATCCGGCCTGCAGCAGCAAGCTGATGAACACCTGCTGGATCGCGCTGAACAGGCGCAAGTCGTCCTTGGTCAGCAGCTCTTTATGGATACACGCCTCTCAGAACCCATGGGCGTTGCCTGCGCCTCTTGCCACGATCCAGCTCAAGCCTTTACCGGCAACAACAATAACCTACGCATCCCAGCAGTAGCCGTGGGCAGCCTTCCCGATAGCTTCGGAGCTCGCAACTCTCCGACGGCTATGTATGCTGCCTTCAGTCCGCAGTTTTCTTTTCAAAAGTCAGATGAAGACGATGCATGGTTCGCTCAGGGTGGCCAGTTTTGGGATGGTCGCGCTGCCGATCTCATCGAACAGGCTAAGGGACCTTTTTTAAATTCTAAAGAGATGAACAATAAGGATATCGCTCAGCTGATCGCTAAAATCCGAACAGCTTCGTATCGTGATCTCTTCGCTCAAGCTTTTCCTGGACAGGACGTCCTCACCGATGATTCTAAGGCCTTTCAAGCTGTGGCAGAGGCCATCGCTGCCTATGAGAAAAGTCCCGCATTGAGTCCCTTTCAGTCCAAATTTGATGCTGTTCTAGAAGGCAAGGAAACTTTCAGCTCGCAAGAAGCGCTAGGCTTTGCTCTATTCAAAGACCCTGAAAAAGGCAACTGTATAGCCTGTCATGCAGGTCATACGGAATCTCAGCGGCCTCAAGACTGGCTATTCACAGATTTCACCTACGATAATCTGGGAGTTCCCCGTAACCTCTCGATTCCTGACAACAGGGACCAAAAGTTTTTTGATCTTGGGCTCTGCCAGCAATCTGGACTGAAAGCACCTCGCGAGCTCTCGACACAAACCCTGTGCGGCGCCTTCAAAGTACCGACTCTACGCAATATAGCCAAGACCGCGCCCTACATGCACAATGGCTATTTCTCAAATCTGAAGGATGTTGTGCGCTTTTATGTGACGCGAGGAACGAACCCTGAACTGTGGTATCCCAAGCTAGCAGATGGTCGCATCGATCTTTTCAACGATTTGCCTGAAGCTTACAAGAGCAATGTAAACCAGGAAGAAGCTCCCTACGATAGAAAGCCAGGGGAACAGCCACGACTGAGCGAAGATGAGATCGATGCTATCGTTGCTTTTCTGAACACTCTGAGCGATCGCTGATCAGCAGCAGCAGGCCTGATCGTTGGGACCTTATCACGAGGTCCCAACGCTTCTTGAATTCACTCGCACTTGAACTTCAAAGTATAGCGATAGCCTTTGCCTAAGGCGCTGTCAGCGATACCACCCCCCACTGCCGTCACACCGCCTGCGGTTCTTTCATTTTTACCACCAAGAATGGCGCCTGCGGTGCCTACAGCTGCAGTGACCTTGCTGATTTTCTTGGCTGTGTTGTAGGTGCTCTCGTCCATAGATCCTACATATTCGCTCTTCTCAGAAATCTGGTAAGCACGCTTCTTGAGAACATCGTCGCAGTAATCCTTCGCCTGAGCAAAGGCAGCCTGAAAGCCCTCATCCTTTTCTTCTGTGAGAAAAGTCACCGTGTGCACACCATCGCTAGCGGGACGTACATCCGGGTAAAAAGCACAGGCATTGAGAAGGGTGCTCAGACTGAGTAAACCAAGTCCACTGCGCACTAACTTCGACATAGAAAAAGCTCCTTCGCTGTGATCTTGCACTCGCCGATCGTAACATGCTCTTCGGCTGTGTTCCTATGAGATTTAGCGCAAAAGGCCTACGAGTCTAGACCAACGTTCTTCGAAATCGTTCCCCCGATCCCCCAGAGCCAGTGTCACATGCCCTAGCTTTCGACCCGGCGCTGCACTCTTGCTGTAATCGCTGAGTTGAGCACCTGGAACACCCAGAATAAGCCGAGGGTCAGGCACCTCACCGAGCAGATTCAACATCCGAAAGCTATCGAGCGCAGAGGGTTCACCGAGGGACCATCCACAGAGGGCCCGGAGATGATTTTCGAACTGGCTGGTACGCGCCGCATGCTGTGTCCAGTGGCCAGAATTATGGACACGAGGCGCCATTTCATTGGCGATCACACGATCCCCACACAGAAAGAATTCAAGGGCTAGCACCCCACGATACGAAAAACCCTCGAGGAGTCTGCGCATCTGTCCTTGGAGTTTCTCGATAGATCCCGGAAAATGCTCCCAGAGCTCAGTGCTAAAGAGCACACCCTGGCGATGCACATTTTTTACAACGGGATAGAACACGCATTGGCCATCAGCTCCACGCACGCCGAGCAGCGAACCTTCCGCCTCAAACGAGACGAAACCTTCAACGATCAAATCATGACCGCCAAGCTCATCCCAGGCTCTGAAGAGCTCCTCTTCGGAACGCACCAAGCGTTGCCCTTTACCATCGTAGCCCATCCTTCGGGTCTTAAGAATGGCTGGAAAACCAATCTCGGCAGCCACGGATGGCAGCTCCTCACGCCCAAGCGGGGCCCGATACGGGGCTGTTTCAAAACCGGAGGCTCGCAAAAAATCTTTTTCCAAAAGCCGATCTTGTGTCGTCCTGAGCGCTTGATAGGAAGGATAGCAGGGGACCTGAGTCGCTGCGATGAGATCGAGAGCTTTGAGTGGGACATTTTCAGTCTCAAAGGTCACACAATCAGCATCTTTGAGTAAAAGCTCGAGAGCTTTGGGATCATCCCAAGCCCCTTCGATCTGTTCCATAAGATCCGAGGCACAGGAACGGGGAGCTGGATCGAGACAACGGAACTTCAGACCGAGAGAATAACCTGCGAGACCCAGCATGCGGGCCAGCTGCCCTCCCCCAAGGATAGCGATCCTCATCAAAGCCCCTCCAAACTCTGCGCTAAGACTTCTGCGGTTTGATGGGCTCGAAAGGCCTCCAGCTTTTCGCGAACAGCCTTATCCTGAAGAGCAAGGATGCTTGCGGCGAGAATGGCGGCATTTTTCGCCCCGGCCTCACCGATCGCTACCGTCGCGACCGGCACTCCCTTGGGCATCTGCACGATGGAAAGCAGCGAGTCGATACCACGTAAAGTTTTTGATTCAACAGGAACACCAATCACGGGCAATGCCGTCATAGCAGCGGTCATTCCTGGAAGATGAGCCGCACCGCCCGCTCCAGCAATGATCAGCTGCAGGCCACGAGCCGCTGCGCCTTGCGCATAGCTACAGAGTAAATCTGGCGTCCGGTGGGCCGAGACCACTTTCTTTTCGTAGCTGATACCAAAAGCTTCGAGTTGCTCAGCGGTGTGGCGCATAGTCGCCCAATCGCTGGTAGAACCCATGATAAGTCCGACATGAGCTGATGTGGATACGGTCATGACCTTGTTCCTTTAGATGACGCGGAAATGCGCCTCGAGCGTTTTCAGTCCGCCGCATCATAAAGGGCTTGTCCTTGGGAATCAAGGAATTAGCGGCGCGTCGACCTCGAGCGTCACGGAGCCAAAGACTCGACATTGACAGGCTAAGCGCTCGTCGGGATCCGCACGCATAGCTCTTAGGAAATCGGCTTCTGTCGGATTTGGCGGGGATAAGAATGCCTGGCCTTCCTTGACCCGCACAATGCATATACCACAGTCGGCCTTGCGGCAGTCGAATTCCAAGGTCTTGGTTTTACCTTCCAAACACTGCAGATTGAGGCCTTTGCGTAGGGATAGGTGCTCTGTTTCAGCTCCACAGAGCAGGGAAATCTCAACTTTTTCTACCATAATTCAGCTCAATCCATCACTCACTCAGAACTTTTAAGACTTACTCTTTCGAATCTGATCCGCCGTCAGGTCGTCTTGGTACTTAGCCTGAGTGTAACCACAGGTTTTCTTGGGCTCCGAGCGAATCAGGGGGACGTCATGGATACAGACAGCCTGTGCCAGGTCTGTGGGTGGCAATTTTGCAGCTTGATCGAGAAGGCCCATGGCCTCCTTGAAGTTATCGGTACCCTCTTTCCCCTTCACTTTACAGAGCAAAGATACGGCCAGCATCATCTGGGCGCAAGGGTTATCGTGGTCATGGGCCAGAGCTTTCCGATGATAGCGAATCGACTCATCGATGTTGCCTTGGATGCCCCACAGCCAGCGCAAAAACAACGAGTCTGGCACCAGACGATAAAAGAGGCCAAGGCCATAGTAGCTCGATCCCTGCAGGGACACATTCGGCCTAAAAGCGATATCAATAGGGGTTTTCGCCACTTCCAGCCAGTTCGTGAGTACAGTTTTGCCATACTTAAGAGAAGCAAAAACACCATCGATGCTGGCAATCTTTGCGAGGATGGAAGCATAGAAAAATTTACAAAGCGTTTGCCCAGGAAATTTTTTCATGCAGAGTTCGATCGTTTCAAGGCCTTGCTTAAAGATGCGCCTTGCTTTGGGATGATCGGCTGGTGCGGGGTAGCCAGATCCTGCCAGAAAACTCTCTGTAGCGACCAACCAATACCCATCCATCCATTCGGGATCTTCATGCAGAACAGTTTGTACGATGCCCATGCGTTCGAGGTGTTCCGCTGGGGAAAGGGCCCGCTGATCAAAAAGGGTACGCAGCTCATCGTAGCGCTTGGCAAGCTGGGGACGAGCTTCAAGAGGCGCGTAGTTGACCTGATAAAGGGGCCCATCAAGGTGCGAAGCATAGAGCGAAGGGAAGGGAAAGCCGAGACACGCAAGCAGCATGCAAACACGGATAAACATAGACCCAAACCTCATGGAGGAGCAGAAAGTAACTCTTCACTCTAAGAGCTATACCAACAAAAGTCCATGACTGAGCAAAAGTTTGCGGGATCTAGCTTCGCTTTTTGAGCGCCCCACTAGTGTCTCGCAAGTTCGGTTAATAATTTTAGATGAAGGATAGAGGTCAACTGCTCGGAGAGCCCAAAGTTAATCATAAACTCCTCGATGCCGTCAGCTTTGAGGGAGGTGAGCCTCTCTTCGTGCGTCACGAGCTCAAATCGCTCCTGCAAAAGCTCCAGCACCCGTCCGAAGCGATAACGCTTGGGATCAGCTAGGGTAAGGTACGCCCCGGGCCTGAGGAGCGAGGCCGCAAATGGAGGCAGATGCAAGAGGTGGCTATCGTCATAAAAAACATCTGTTCCCACGACCCAATCGGCGCTGGCCAAGAGCTCGGCGGGAGCAGCCTTCCGCCAATCCACGGGAATAAACCGCACCCGATCCCCGAGTCCCCAGAGTTTTGCATTGCCATCGACGAGCCCTTGCAGCTCGCGTTCGTAATCGCAGGCCAGGATCTCTGCATCAGGATAGAGCCGAGCCAGAACGCAAGAAATAAAGCCCACGCCACAGCCCAATTCAATGATTCGTTTCGGCTTGTTTGGAAAGATCTGAGGCTCTTCACTCAGCAAGGAGGCCAGAGCCCGAGCGCAAGGCCACAAAAGAACGCCAAATGGACATCGCTCATCTGTCAGGTGTCCCCCAACTTCTCCAGCAAAAGCATCAAGGTAAGCGTCAAAGGCCCCTGAGACGAGGACCTTATCATGATGACTTCCCCATCTAACGTCGATCTGCTTGAGCTGGTCCATGCACTCTCCTTGCTGGCTAAGCCTCACTTGTAGACTTTCGTGGGCAGGAGAACAAGGACCAAGCAGGGCGCTCGTACCTTTATTTTTTCTTGGCAGCAGGCGCTTCTGCGATCAGGACATCAGGCTGGTTTTGTTTGAGAGAGGGAAGATCTTTGAGGTCGACGATGGAAGATCCTCGGAACGGTGTGGCAACAACAAGGACTCCAAGCAGACTATCGCGCAGTGGTACAGTCCGTCCCGCAGCTGTCAGGCTCACACTTTTATCCAAAGCTCCACTGACGAGGAGCGAAGACTGCACGTTCCATCGCAGCGTTGCTTCCGCTGCTTCCCGCTCTTCATTGAGTTTTTTGAGCAGTTCGGCACTGCGCTTGACTCTATCCATCATCAAAGCCTTTTGTTCACTGAAACCAGGAGCATTCTTTGCGGCTGACTGCATCACTTCTTTGAGACCACGTTCCATCGAATCGTGGTAGTCGCGCATTTTTTCAACACGCTGTTTGAGGTGAGTCACCCGCTGTTCCCCATGGAAGTCACTGCCTATGCGACATTCTGATTTTCGGCCTTGAGAAAGACCACAGCGTGTTGTTCGAATCGAACCCCAGCAGGATACTGAGCCGCCAGCGATCAAACCCTGATTGGTATCAAGCACAACGATATTGCCTCCCGACACCACATGGCTGTGGAGTATCGAACGCTGCACGATCAGATCACCTTTGACCTCAAGCTCACTGTTTTCCAAAAACTCACAGCGCAAATTGCCGCCGACTTTGATCCATCCAGTGGTGCTCGTGACAACGCCACCTTTGACGTCGAGGTCACCCGTGCAACGCACCTGCGAGGGTCCGATCATACCCTCGACGACAAGCGGTCCTTGAACATCAACCGAAGCACCAGCTTCAATATCGCCCTGAATGATCACAGCTCCATCGAAATAAAGATTGCCGCTACTGAGGTTGACTGAGCCCTTATGCACATAGGCCTCGGAACATTTAATGATATTGCCTTCGATCATGGCCATACCGTTGCGCGTTGCATAAAAGCGCGCATCGTCTCTCAGTTCGACCCCATCACCGGGAGCAAATCCCGCTGTGCTCGCCGAGCCAACCGAATGCTTTTCGTGCCCAAAGACATCATAGCCGACGATGGCCTCTTTGAAGCGAACCTCCGCCACCTGCTCACCGGCCATGAACATATTAGGATTTTGCATTTCCCTCATGTTGACCTTGGCCTGCCCCTCACCACCGCCATCGTTCTTTTTCATATAAAGAAAGGGGGTCTCGCCAGGTTGAGGCGGCTGACCTTCAGCGACTTTCATACCGACGAGTGAACGTCCCTGCTGAATCCTCGCAATAATGCCCTCGAGAAAGGCCTGATAGCCGACAACGATGCCACACTTTTGCAACTCAAAGATCACCCACTGCTGATCGACTTGATTACGGACCCTATCAAGACCCTCGGTATTGACGAGCGCAATTTGGGCTCGCATAGCATCGGGATCCGTCTTCACCTCAAAGTAATCACCATGGCGACCCTGGGCCCCCCCAGCTCGAACATTCCAACGAGGAACCTCTTCCTTCTCAGCATTGGCAACTGCGGGTGCTTTCTCAGCTTTAAGTTTACTCACTTCGATACGATAGGATTCATCGTAGGCGATCAGCAGATCGTAGGGCAAATTAAAGCCTAAGCCCTGCACTTTATGGGCGAGCGACTCGAGCTTTTCAAGAGTGTGTTGCTTCAGATAGTTGAGAGGCAGATGCGTCGTGTTAGCTTTGTGAATCTCAGCCGTCGCTTTCTGCCAGAGTTTTTCGCGCGACTCAGCATCGAGAAAGCAGTGTTGATCGATCAGATGCATCGTTGCATAGCGATCTCTTGGATTGAGACGGACAATATAACCTCGTTCATTGTTAGAACGAAGTTGCGGCTGCGCTACGAGGGGCATATCAACGACCTTCTGACCATTTTGCAGCAGAAGATAGATAAAACGCAGCTGACCTCGATCAGGAGTAAAATCGAGCTTCAAATCCTTAAATTTCAGGATCACG
>CANGNB010000099.1 GCA_947454545.1 Oligoflexaceae bacterium | reverse complement strand
CAAGTTCTTCAGGCGGCGTGTTTTCGCGAATCCCGGCACTGATCAAATCCTTGTCAGGCATGTAGGGTAAGACTGTTTTCTTTTCTTCTTTGGTGGAAACTTCGGGAGTTTTACGACTGGGAGCACTGCCCAGGGACACCACCACATTGAACTCACTTTCAGGGACATGGCGGCTGATGATCGTAGAAATATGCTGTTCGAGCAATCGTGCGATCCTGAGATCATCCGCCTTGATGTCTTTACTGGCTTGTGCCCAAGCTAAGCTTACAAGCACGGACGAGAGCAGACCTATCCCGAGACAGGATAGGACCAAAGTCCGCAGGCTGTTGGAACGCAAGTTCCCCATGGTGTTTCGCTCTCCTCAAACGCTTAGGCTGCTTAGGGTATCGGGCGAAGGATGAGAATATTGAGGGAGACGACGTGAAAAAACAGCCGGCAGAGCGTCAAATCTTTGACGCCAAGGACCTACCTATGGACGAACACAAAGAACATGTTCGGAACCCGTCTTTGGGTTAGCATAAAATTCGCCAATGGGAAGGTTTATACGCCAAGCACTTGTAGGTGAGTAAGAAACAGTTGTTGAGGACCAGAAGTAATCGTCTACGTTGGCTATAAAGGCACTGTTGTTATCTAGGCTGCCTGCTCCCCGAACAGTGCCTGATTGAGTGTAACCGACACTGCGAATGCCATGGACATAGCCATCTTGCATTTCCTTTTGGGTTGGCAAACGCCAGTCTCCGAAGCCTCCAAAGACTAACGCATTACAGTGGTCTACAGCCTCCGACCAGGTCAGACTGTAGGTCTGAGCATCCGCTCCCGAGACTGGATAGGACTCACTCCATATCAGCCCACTTATCCTATCCTTCATCAAACAATCATCCCCTGCACTATCGCATATTCCATCAGCCGTTAGATCCTTCCATACGGTCTGATCGCAATCGGTAGCACTGCTCCACCCAGCCACCAAACTCGTAGGAAAAGCACCATCTAGATTGTAATCATCAGTGGTATCCCACCAATCTATTGTTACGCCAGAGTTTGTATCCATATCACCCGGAGGCATCGTATCCGCATTGAAGATCGAACTATTCGCCCTATTTCGACAGTTTGTCTTCAAGGCTCCCGCGACTCCTGCCACAGTCATACCAACCCTAATATTCCAAGGATCCAAGTGACAAGCGCCACCACTCCACAAGCAGGCTAGGTTTGCCTCACAGCTCGCCTGCGTTGCATAGGGACAACTCATGCCCTCGGCCGTTAAGGTGCCTGTCGTGCTAAAGATCGTCACGCCTTCCTTGATGTTCACCGCACTCAAATCAGTATCTCCAGCCCCTGTCTGATAGGTTCCATCGCTCTTCCAATATTCAAAGGGGGATGCGGACTTGAGCTTAGCATCAAAGGTCGCAGCATCTAGATCCGCTGTCGCCGAAGCCGAAGGCAAGGGAAAGCTTGCCGAAGGATAAGCCCCGGTCACCCCCCAAAGACTCACCCCTGATTTAATATTCCCAGAAATCAAGCTTGCAGACCCTGTTCCCAGCTGCCGCGCACCCGAGGCATCCCAAAATTCAAAGTTTGCTGAAGTCGAAAGCAGACTATTGAAGTTCGCTGCGGTCAACCCACTCGCTCCCCCTGCGGCACTCAGATTCATCGTCTTGTAAGTGCTGGTCGCAACACAGCCCGCTTGATTCGCCGCCGTACAGTTGCTGTGCGACTCTCCTATGGCACTCCCGCTCACACCAGCGGCCGCTTGGCCTGTGAGGAGCTTGGCAGAAAGTCCCGTCGTCACTGCGGCAGCCATCGCTGGCCCGATCACCGCACAGCCGACCTGACCATCAAAGCTACAGTTGCTATGAGTTTCAGCAACCAGAGTTCCGGTAACTCCATGAATAAGGATACCCTGTGCGAGATTTGCCGGAATCAAATCGGCATCGCCACTCGCCTGATGACGATTGCCCATGGAGTCCCAAAATTCAAAGGCCCCAGCTGAGCTCAGACTTCCCGCAAAGTTTGACGCGGTGAGATCTGTCATAACAGAGGCGTTGCTAAGATCCATAGTCTTATAGACGTTCGTCGCTACGCATCCCGATTGATTGGCTGCTGAGCAGCTGCTGTGAGTCTCTTCGATAAGGCTACCGACAACCCCAGCTACCGACTGACCACTCTTTACCTTCACGCTAAGCCCAGCGGTCGCTGCTGCTGTGTATTGGCTGGTCGCAACGCAGCCCGTGCTGCCATCACTCGCGCAATCGCTATGAGACTCAAGAGTTGCCGTCCCCACCACACCGAAGAGATCGGTACCCGCCACCAGCTTAGCAGGAAGCAGATCGGCATCGCCAGAAACCTGGTGCCTTACCCCAGCCGCATCCCAAAACTCAACGGGAGTAGCAGTGCCAAGAGCTGCAAAAAAGTTAAAGGATGTCAGCGTTCCTGCGCTTCCCATAGCGGTTAGATCCATCGTTTTAAAGCTCGCTGTTGCGACACAGGCCGATTGGTTTGCTCCCGTACAAGCACTATGGGTTTCAACGACTGCCGCACCATTCACCCCGGCTACCGTCTGACCGCTTACGACCTTGGCACTAAGACCTGTCTTCACGGCTGCCGCATAGGTCGGTCCTAGGACCACACAGCCCATCTCGCCATCCATGCCGCAGTTCGCATGAGACTCGAGCGTAGCTGTCCCATTCATCCCGTAGACCACCACACCCGCAGCTATATGGGCTGGCATGAGGTCGGTATCCCCGCTTAGCTGATGCCGATTGCCTTGGGAATCCCAAAACTCGAAGAGACCTGCGCTCGCTATCGTAGATCCAAACGTACCGCTGCTTAGGTCCGTGATAGTGGGACTTGCGGCTCGAATATCCATCGAACTGAATTCATTGCCCGTCACACAGCCACTTTCATGAGCTGCTGTACAGGGACTATGAGTCTCCGCTGCAGCCACCCCTGCGACCCCAGCTACCGTTTGTCCGAGGATGACTTTGCTCGCCAGGCCAGAGGTCACAGTCGCAGCGTAGTTCGGTCCAATCACACAGCCTGTCGCACCATCGCTGGTACAAAGGCTATGAGTTTCAAGGGAAGCATTCCCGGTCACACCAAAGATCGAGATGCCATTGGCGAGATTGCTTGGGATGAGATGGGGATCTCCAGACAGCTGATAACGTTGGCCATCCACACCCCAGAACTGAAAACTGCCACTGGCCGCGATGACTCCAGGAAAATTGCTTTCCGTGAGATTGGTTGCCGTAGTAACCGACGTCTTATCCATACTCGGAAAGCTGGCTGTCGTCTGACACCCTGTCTGGCCAGCGACTGTACAGACTGGAAGGCTTACTCCACAGGCCCGCGTGCCTTCCTGCAGATTACCATCGCGATCGTAAAACTTAATGCCGATACACTGCTCGCTTGCCGGCACAGTTGAGATCGGAAAATCATCGATACCCCCGGCATAGAGCATAGGCGTTTCAAATTCAACGCCTTGCTGATACAAAAAGAGCTTGGCTTCACCGCGCTTGCTTGAACTCGGAACTATCGCTGTAACCGTTTCGCTATCGACGAGCTGTACCTGATCAAGCTTTTGACTATTGAGCGTGAGATTCATCCCCTCGCGAAGATTCATGCCCTTGATGGTGATGGTTTCCCCTGCGCTGACGACTGTTGGGCTGATCTTAGCGATACGCATCGACGGTTTGGCTTCGACTTGGGATTTGCTTTGCGTGCTCATGGAGTCATCTTGCACCATCTTTTCTTCTGTCAGAGGCAGCGAAAGGTAGACGGCCTGATAGTTACCAAAACCCCGGAGACCAAAACGAAGTTTGGTCTCATTGAGCACATAGCCCTTTCCTTCTCCAGCAGGAATAGCACCAATCTGTACTTTACCATCCGCTCCCGTGACGGCATAGAGCACGACCAGGGTCTCCGTTAAGCGAAGATTGGATGCAGAACTCAGCGGAATTTCGATCTGAAGGCGACCGATATCGACCGAGCTGAGCTCGGTCTTGCTTCGAATATTGACCGAAGGTCCTGCTGCGCTCAGATCCGTCCCAAGTTCGAGACTGCTACTAAAGGCAGGGTTGGCAAGGTTGCTGCCTTCTTCAATCACTAAAGAGCCTGCGAGTTTTTTGAGATCCGCTGGCAAGAGCACACTCGCTGACGCCCCATCGCTCAGGGAAGTTGCGCTTTCCAGCAGAGCAGCGTTCGAGCGAGAAACCTGCTTAAGGCCAAACTTGGTGCAGCCTAGCCCAAGGAAGGCTATGCCGAGCAGCCAAGAACAATGTTTCGCACACAGCCTCATTACAAAGCCCCTAAGCCCGAGTTAAGGTCGAACACAGAGAGAGAGGTAAGCATCTGGCTTACCGTTGCTAAACGTAGCACCCGTTCCGAGATAAATATCCCAAGCATAGTTTGTGACGTTTGATACAGTCGTAGCTGTCCAAAAGTAGCCATTAACATTGGCGATGAAGGCACTATTGTTATCGAGGCTTCCCGTAGCCCTTACCGTCCCTGAGCCTTTGTAGGCGAGATTGCGAATGCCATGCTGATAGGCGGCCTGTAGCTCTTTTTGTGTCGGCAGACGCCAATCACTGGAGCCCCCATACACCAAGGCATCGCACTTCTGAACAGACAAAGACCAACCGGTACCGCTTGCACCTGCAGCTGCGCCGGAGACAGGTGAAGATTCGCTCCACGTTAATCCCGAGATTCGATCCTGCATCAAACAATCATCCGCGGCACTATCACAAGATCCATCAGCAGTTAGATCGCGCCACACCGCTTTATCGCAGTCGGTGTTGCTGCTCCATGCGGCCACCACACTGCTGGGAAAGACGCCACCGCTATTGGAATCATCGATGGTATCCCACCAGTCAATCGTCACTCCAACAGTTGTTCCCACGTCCCCTGGTGGGATTGCATCCGCATTAAAGAGCGTGCTATTGGCCCTATTACGACAATTCGTTTTCAAAGAACCAGAGACTCCGGCCACAGTCGTCCCAATCCTTATATTCCAAGGATCCACATGGCAAGCCCCTGCGCTCCACATACAGGCGGCATTCGCCTCACAGCTCGCTTGCGTCGTGTAAGGACAGGTCGTCCACTCATCAGTCAGGCCCCCTGTCGTTCCAAAGACCGTCACACCCCCCTTAATATTCGCCGAATCGATATCGGGGTCTCCCGCCCCTGTCTGATAGGTCCCATCGCTCTTCCAATATTCAAAAGATGTGGACGACTTGATCTTGGCATTGAAAGTGGCGTCATCTAAATCCGCCGTGGCCGAAGCCGAGGGCAAAGGATAGCTCGGCGATGGATAGGCACCACCCACTCCAAAAAGGGTCACGCCTAGCTTTATATTTCCAGGCGTCAGCTGTGAGGTCCCGCTGCCTTGATGTCGCATACCTGTAGAGTCCCAAAACTCAAAATTGGCCGCAGTGCCAAGTACAGTCTCAAGATTGCTCGTAGTCAGGTCGTTCATAGCACTTGCGGCCGAAAGATCCATGGTGCTGTAGGTTGCTGTCGCTACGCAGCCCGCTTGATTCGCACTCGTGCAATTGCTGTGGGTCTCTGCTACGGCTGTCCCTGATACTCCTGCCACAGTTTGTCCCGTCAGCACCTTAGGTGCAAGACCTGCGGTCACCGTCGCTGCATAGCTGGGGCCCACGACAACACAGCCCGTGGCACCATCACTCCCACAGGCGCTGTGGGTTTCACTCAATGCTGTCCCGGCGACTCCAAACACATCGATACCGCTGCTGATATTCGCTGGAATAAGATCCGTATCGCCCGTCCGTTGATAGCGCGTACCCTGAGCATCCCAAAACTGGAAAGTGCTAGCACTCGCGAGCGCAGCCGTAAAATTTGTGTTGGTGAGGCTACTCACACCAGCGGATCCATTCAAATCCATCGTGCGATAGGTACTCGTTGCCACACAACCGATCTGATTGGCTGCAGAACAAGGGCTGTGGGTTTCGACTATCGCTGTCCCTGGAATACCTGCCACGCTGTTGCCGCTCAGAATTTTTGCAGCCAAGCCTCCCAGGGCAGCAGCCGCATAGGTGTTCCCGTCGACAACGCAAGAGCTGCTGCCATCACTCGCACAGTCGCTATGGGATTCAACTTGGGCTGTTCCACTCACACCAAAGACTGTCGTCCCAATGATCAGCTTACTTGCCTGCAGGTTCGCATCACCACTGTTCTGGTGGCGCTGTCCATCAGAGTCCCAGTACTCAAAGGCTGTATTGCTCTTCACCAAGCTCATAAAGTTGCCACTGTTGAGATCGCTCATAGCCGAGGCGGCACTCGCATCCATAGTTTTATAGTTTGTCGTGGCCACACAGCCGCTTTGATTGGCGGAACTGCAGCTGCTGTGCGTCTCAGCAACAGCAATACCTGCCACTCCGGCAACCATTTGACCTGTGAGCACCTTACTCCCCAAGCCCGTGGTGAGAGCGGCTGCAAAACTAGGTCCGAGCACAACACAGCCAGCGGCTCCATCACTGGCACAGTTGGTATGCGTTTCCATGGCAGCGGTTCCTATGACACCGAGGACTTCTACACCACTTATAATGTTCGACGCCATCAGATCGGAATCACCCGCCACCTGATGCCTCTGACCGGTCGAATCCCAAAATTCATAAGGAGTTCCTGAGCGAGCCGCCATCGGAAAATTCGAAGCACTGAGATCGGTCAGCGCAGAGGCCGCAGATTTATCCAAGCTAGGATAGGTCGCCGTCGTCATGCAGTTGACCTGACCGCCACCAGTGCAGGGAACCTCGGGCAATGAACAAGCTCTAGTCCCTTCTTTGAGTTCACCCTGAGCATTATAAAAGCGCTCGCCCGTACAGATCTCGCTTGGATCTTTGGTCACGATAGGATAATCGCCAGCATCGCCTGCGTAGAAAAGCTGAACCTTCGTTTCGACACCGCGCTGATACACAGCGAGCTCGCCCCCACCTCGCATCGCAAGCTGTGGCATCTTCACTTTGGCCAGCTGGGTGTTGACGAGTTTCACCTCGCCGAGCGTTTTACCAGCAAAAGAAAGGGTTAGGTCTTCGCGGAAATTGACTCCCGCAAGGCTTAGGGTCTCACCGGTCCGGGCCACGAGTGGCCGTACGCTCAGCACTTCGATAGGCGGCAAAGCATCCACTTGCGCTTGGCTTTGGGTACTGATGGCTGGAGCTGGTTTGGTGATCTCTTGCCCCACATCCACCGCGAGGTAGACGGCCTGATAGTTACCGTAGCCACGTAGAGCGAAGCGTAAGCTCTCCGCTTTGATCTCGTAACCCTTGTTTCCGCCAGCAGGAATCAGACCTAACTGCGTGCTGCCATCAGCAGCGAGGATAGCATAGACCACCACCAAAAAGCGGCTCGCTAAAGCCGCTTCGGCTGTGAACGGAAGTTCGACCTGAAGACGCCCCAGATCGGCTGCACTCAAAGCTGCGTCGGCTTCAATATGCACTGAGGGTCCAGCAGCCTGAACATCAGAGCCTAGATCCAAGGTTGCTCCCACAGCATCTGTGGCCAAGCTGCTCCCTGTTTCGATCATGAGACTGCCGCTCAGATTTTTAAGATCTCTTGGGATAAAGATGGAAGCGCTCGACCCATCTGCAAGAGCCCCAGAGCTTTGGAGGAGAGCCACACTTTGCTGCACTGGCTTGAGCCCAAAGCGAAAGCAGGCGCTGCCCCACAGCAACACTCCCAGGCACAGCAATGGAGCAAGAACCGATCTGATGGCTGCCTCCTGAATTGCGGGTCATCCGGTAACGATCCTCGTCACAGTCGCGCGTCGTCGGATGTTCTAAGCTAGCAACACATGAGTGATATCGGCTGATTTTCCAAGCTGCGAAGAAAATTTCCGTGGCTCCACTCCCTCGCTGGACAAGGATGTGACGACTTCGGCTAGAAACCTGAAATTGCAGGTAATCGTGCAAGCTGCGCTCAGACATTAAAACTCTTACTTTTGAGTAAGAGCTGATTACAGGCGCAATCTATCATTACAAAACAGGCCCAATCGTTGATTTCTCCTGACATGCTCTCTGCTTGATGGCCTGCTCAAGTCCACGGGCGTAGGAAGTGCCACAGCTTACTGTTCTTACTGCAAGTGAAGACGGGGCTTATGCTGCTTGCAGGCAAGGGGAGAAGGCTTGGGCCTATTGGTATTTAAGCAACTCCCCAACACCTCCACTTCTATTTCCACGACTTAAGCTAAAGCCCTACTTCTAAAGGTAAAGTTTCTCTCCCTCAAGTCGAAAAACAGACGAGACCCCACCCCGTCCTTCAAGCTGTCAAAGCCTGAAGCGAAGGCCCATTGGGGTTGGTGTAGGAAAGGTGAGCGTGGTGAAGCGTCCGGTCCGTTTACGTCCTTACTCAGCCCAGAGCCCTCTGCTCCGTTTAACGAGCACCTGGCCTGCGAGCCCTCGTATGCGCACTTTGGCCCAGAGCGAGGGGCCTTACCTTCTCCACTCTTCGCTAACGGTTCCACACTCATGGAATGAAGAGAGCTGGCTCTCTCTCTTCGAGCGTCTATGCCTCTTGCAACCGCTTTTGACCGCTCTTTTTAGTCCAAAGGGAGAAGCTCTCTATCTGCGCAGCCAGGCCGATGGTTTGTGGACGAGGATCTCTCCCGAGGCCGAGGCCCAATGGCTCGAGAGTCCCTTACCTCCCCAGCAAGCGGTGCATCTGGGTATCCTCCCAGGAGACCAAAGCTTTCGGGTCCTTCTGGCTTACGATGCTCGGCTTGCCCATGCGCTCGTGCCTTCGACGCTTTTGAAAAGTTTGGCCCATCTCTATGCAACCCCAGCAGATGCGGATCCTATCCAGTCTTGGCACCAAACGAGTACCGAGCTCATCTCCCTTGCCGCACAGCCTCAGAGCTATCCACCTCTGAACTGGGCTGTGAGTCGCTCCTGGATCGATCTTTCCCTCAAGCAAACACTTGCTCAGCATCTGCTTCCAAGCTATCTGAGTGCTCTCGTCCAGATCCTCAGTGCGGCCAAGCACACTCAGCTCCTCTTTGATTCAGGGGAAACCCTTAGCTTTGCAACGTACACTTGGGAAGAAGAACATGAACCTTCGCCCTTAGCCTTAAGCCAAGCTCTCAAGGCCCAGCCCATAGCTCCCCAGCTCACCGCCGAAAGCGCTCAGGGCACCTATCGCGTGCGCGAAAGAGCACCGGGAGAAGAGCCTTTGCAGGAGCTTTGTGCCGGACTTGTCACTCTGATCGTCGAAGCTCAAAGCCAAAAGATGCGACTCATCTTGCATCCAACCCTGGCCTCAGCAGCTCAAAGGGCGTGCTTTGCCCAGCTGGCCTTTGATCTCTTGAATTTTTGTACTGAGCACCCCGAGCAATCCCTCCGGGATTTTCGTAGTGCCGCGACTCACGATCTCTTTATGGCCCAATGGCCCATGCAAGCGCCCTTGGCATCTCTCGAGCAGACGCTGCCCGAGCTGCTCGAGCGCCCCCTTCAGCTGCATGCCGGTCGTATAGCTGTTCGAGCTGCGGATCGAACCCTCAGCTTTGCCGAACTCGATGCCGGCGCGCAAGCCTTGGCCGCCTACATCCAAAGTCGAGGCTGGGGCCCCGGTGATCTGATTGGTGTCGGCATGCCCCGCGCGGTCGAACTGCCGATGGTCTTGCTTGCGATTCTCAGAGCAGGGGCTACTTATGTTCCCCTGGATCCGCAATTTCCAGAAGAGCGGCTCCGCTACATGATGGAAGATGCCAAACTCAAAGCCTGCCTCTGCCAACATCAGATGGCGCAGCTGCTCCCTAGCGACGTAAGCTGGCTCGACGCCGATGCGCTTGCAAGCCTTTTAGATCAAGGCCAAAAGCTCAGCTGGCAAGCACCACCGAGTGATCCGCTGCGCATGGCCTATGTGATTTATACTTCCGGTTCGACCGGCCAGCCCAAGGGTGTCATGCTCGGGCATCGCTCAGTCGTCAACTTTCTGCTGAGCATGGCGCGTGAACCCGGGATGCGGGCCGGCGATAAGATCCTTGCGGTCACCACGCTGTCTTTTGATATCGCGGTGCTTGAGCTCTTCCTGCCGCTCTTGACTGGTGCTGAGATGTATCTCGCTTCGGCTGAAGAGGCCAAAGATGGGGCTCGCCTGCGCAGCATTCTCGAGCAAAAAGCGATCACCCACTTTCAGGCGACACCTTCAACCTACCGACTCCTGCTCGAAGCCGGATGGCAAGGTTCGGATCTACGCTATGCTCTCTGCGGGGGCGAAGCGTTTCCTGCCGATATCGCCAAGGGTCTTCGGCCCTATGTCGAAGAAATCTGGAACATGTATGGCCCTACAGAGACCACCGTCTGGAGCAGCCTCTATCGCCTGAGCGGCGATGAGCTGATGATTCCTATCGGGACTCCGATTGCGGCGACGAGCTTTTATATCCTCGATGAGACACATACACCACTGCTCCCCGGACAAAAGGGGGAAATCTATATCGGCGGCGAAGGCCTGGCCCTTGGCTACATGCATCGCCCAGATCTGACTGCCGAACGCTTTTTAGACGTGGCTGCCATCGGCTGCAAAGTCTATAAAACAGGGGATGTCGGTCGCTATCGATGGGATGGCGTCCTCGAGATCTATGGCCGCGCCGACCAGCAGGTCAAGCTGCGAGGCTATCGCATGGAACTCGGCGAGATCGAAGCTGTGATCAGTCGACTGCCCGGCGTAAGCCTCTGCATCGCAGCGGTCAAAGCCTTCGGCCCCGATGATCCACGTCTGATCGCCTATGTGAGCACCGAGGGCTCTTGGGACGAACGTAGCCTGCGCCAGCAGCTGCGCGAACGACTCCCCTCTTATATGCTGCCCCAGCACTATGTGCGCATGCAGGCCTTTCCTCTACTGCCCAACGGCAAGATCGATCGCAAAAAGCTACCGCATCCGCTTGAACTCAGCGGATCCGATACACCTGCTATGCCTCCAACGCCTCAGGCTACGCCAGCAAACGATGATCGCATCGCCTTGACCCCTTCGCAGGCGCGTATGCTCTTCGAAGAGGACATCAACCCTGACACGCGCGTGCACAACCTTAGCGCGACCTGGATCCTCAGTGGCCCAGTGTCGATTGAAAATCTCCGCAAGGCCTGGTGGACCATCTATCAGACCGAAGAAGCACTGCGAGCCTGTATCCAAAAACAGGGTGAACAGAGCTTTATGCAGATACGGGCCGCAAATCTCTCCGAGCTGCCTTGGGAGGTTCTGTCTCAAAACGCTTGGACCGAGGCGACAGCCAAGGCTGCGATCGAAGCCTGTGCTCAGAGTAAACTCGACATCAGCCGAGCTCCCCAGGCTCGCTTTCAGATCTATCCGCTCGCCGAGGGGCACCTTCTCGTGCATCTGCTCACTCATCACATCTTTTGGGATGGTCTGTCTTACGGCATTCTCTGGCGCAAGCTGCGACGCCTGCTCTCGGGCCAAGCTCTGCCCGAAGCCAGCTATCGCTTTACCGACTACGCGCGGGAACGGGTGCAGAGTCTGACCCAAGACGAGCTGCTCGCGCAAATCCCCTACTGGCAGCGCATCTTCACCCCGAGCCCCGAACCCCTAGAGCTCGCCTATGATGCGCCGCGTCCCCAAGAGCTGACTCATGCTGCCCAGACCGTCACCATCACTTGGGAGAGCAGCCTGGACCAACGCCTCAATGCGGCGGCAAAAACCTGGCAAGCAAGTGTCTATCACATTGTTTTAGCTGCCTATTTCAGTTTGTTATACCGCTTAACAAAGCAGACAGATCTGGTGATCGGCACCCCTTACCACGGACGTTCGAAAGCTGAGCACTTTGATCTTTTAGGTAACTTCATCAACGTCCTTGCCCTGCGTATATCGCTGCAGGGGCAAGATCGCTTTCTCGATGTCCTCGAAAAGGTGAAGCTCGCGAGCCAGGGTGCCCTAGCCCATGCCGATCTTCCGTTCGAGCAGATGCTGGCAAAGCTCAGCTTAAAGCGCGATCTCAGTCGCACGCCCCTGTACTCGGCGATGCTGTTCTTTCAAGATCAAAGTCAGCAGCCCGAAGCGCCAGGCCCCATCAAGGTCAAAGCTTTACGCGGTCGTCCGCAAACTGTCGATAGCGATCTCACCTTTTGGGTTGAGCGTGGTCCTGAAGAGACCTTCGCGGGCCTTACCTATCGCAGCGATCTTTGGCAAGATGGCTCGGCCAAGGCCATCGCTGAAGCTTTGCGCTGGGGCTTGGAGCAATGGCTTACGCATCCTGAAGCATCGATAGACGCACAGCCTTTGCTGTCGCCCGTCCAAGAACAGCAGCTGATCCCTCTCTATCAAGCACCCTTGGCTCAGGCACCGCGCGCCCCCCATCTAACAGCATGGCTATCGCTGCTTGCCAAGGAACGTCCCGAGCAGCCCGCCGTCCTTGATCTCAAAGGCAAAGGCCTCAGCTATCGTGAGCTCGAAGCTAGGGCCCTGCGCTGGGCTCACTTTCTGCATACCAAAGGCATTGGTCCAGGCAGCAGTGTGGGTGTTTGTCTCGCCCGCACCCCCGAACTGCTCGCTGTGCTTTGGGGCATTCTGCGCACGGGAGCGGCTTACTTGCCTCTCGATCCTTTGTATCCGCAAGATCGCTTGCACGGCATGGCCCAGGACGCGCGCTGCAGCCTTGTGCTCACCGAACTCGATTTTATGGATCTGTTCACCGAGCTTAAGCTTCCAAGTTATAGCCTCGAAAAACTGCGGGGTGAGCTGCAGGAGCTAGGACCCTTGCCCGAAAGTGTTCCCGGTCCAAAGCCAGACGATCTTGCCTACATGATCTACACATCGGGATCGACGGGCAAACCCAAGGGTGTTGAAATTTCGCATGCTGCCGTCGTGCACTTTTTGCAAGCGATTCAGATCGCGCACCAGTTCCCTCTGGGGCTGCACACACTCGCGATCACCACCATCTCCTTTGATATTTCGGTGCTCGAACTCTTTGGAACCCTCTGCTGGGGTGGCACGATTTATCTCGTGCCTCAAGAGCAGGCGAGCGATGCTAAAATCTTGCGCGAAGCTCTCGAACGCCACAGCATACAGCTCTTTCAGGCCACCCCCGCCACCTGGCGCCTGCTGCTGGAATCAGCATGGCCCGGTCATGCGGGGCTTATCGCTCTCTGTGGTGGCGAAGCCTTGGGGCGTGATCTTGCCCGCGGGCTGGTGCCCCGCGTCAGCCAACTTTTAAATGTTTACGGACCAACCGAAGCAACCGTCTGGGCTACGAGCGATCACATTCAAGATCCCGAGGGCCCCATCTGCATCGGTCGCCCTCTCCCAGGATATGAAGCCTATGTCCTTGATGAAAAGCGGCAGCTCGTCCCTCAAGGCACCATCGGCCAACTGT
>CANGNB010000098.1 GCA_947454545.1 Oligoflexaceae bacterium | reverse complement strand
GGGGTCCTTGTTTGCCTGGATTCTTTCATTTTTCGACTCGATACCATGGTCGATCGAGTTTCGGAAAATGTGCCCGAAAGTCTGGGCTAAAGCATCATGAATTTCTGCAGGCAAAGGCACACTGGGCCCGTAAAATACGACAACGGGTGGCGTTTTGTCGAGTTCTCGTGCGAGGTTGCTGAGATCCGCAACTTCATCCTCCAGAACATTGGTGAGGTCTTTGGCAAGCGCACTGTTCAACTGCTTTTGCAAGAACTCGACATCTTTCGGACTCAGACTCGCACCGCCTTGAGCACTACGTGATAGGGATTCATAGAATCGACGGGCAACATCTCCAGGAAGGTAGACGCGATCTGCTGATTGCTCATCGTTGCCGAGCTTCACCTCATAGACAGTACGATAGAGTTCAAACTTAGCTTGGAGTGTCTTCATCGCCACAGCAAGGGCGTCTCGGGTCGGTTCTTTCTGCGCAACGAGTTCGCTTTCGATCTCATGAACCCCTAAAGAGAGGGCCTTAAAACCACTGACTCGAGCTTCCCCTTTGAGAGTATGAAGAAAGCGCAAGGCGGTTTTCCAAAGACTGGTATCAAAGGGTGAAGCCTCCAAGCCTTGGAAAATCTTTTGGATTTGATCTTTACTAGACTTGGCGATTTTGGGATATTTTCGACCTTGTGGTGTCGTCAACTCTCCCGTGATGAGCAGTTCTTCTTCCTGCTGAGCTGCACGCTCACGCAATTTACGGATCTGGGTCACATCTCGCAAGGTTACCAGAACCTTTTCAACAATATCCTCATCGTTGATAACAGGAGTCCAATCAATTTCGATATAGACCTGCTGTTTATCAGCACGTTTGAGGATCATCTCTTTCGCTAACAGACTCGCGTTGACATCAAAGTTGAGCGGATCGTTCGACACCGCACTCAAAAGTGTTTGTTTAACCTGATCGAGAACGTCAGCAGTCAGATTTGATTGTTTAAACACAACTTCGATCGGATCGTTATTGACAATATCGGTCCGATCGAGCATCGCCCCTAAGTATTTCGAATACTCGGGTTGAATGTGCAAGGTCTCGCCATCACCGCTGATCGTAAAAATACCTTGATTGATCGAGGCCAATATCGAGCGAATATCCCGAGTTTTTTCTAGAACCTGAGCATCCAAGGTGCGAATATGTTCCTCTCGCTGCGCAGCGAGATCTTCCTGGGCTTTGGCCATTTCTTGTTGGAGGGCGCTTTCGCGCTTAAGTCCGTCCTCCCGTTCCTGGTTGATCTGGGCTACACGAGCTCCCAAGGCAATCGACAGCAACACAAGTTCGATAGCTGCTCCGGTAAACTGTCCCCAAGATGTAACGGAATTGTAGGGCAAGGTCCCATTTCCCGCGAGGAGGACCATCATATTTCCTGTTAGGAGAAAGCCCCAGGCTAAAGTGTAGTAATAAGCAGGCTTATAGCCTCGCACACTCACCCGAACACCTGCCGAAATCATAAGAATAGAGAGAACGAAACTTCCGAGGAGAGTGAGCTCAGTCGCATGAAATTTGAGCGTCCAGGTATTGACGATGTTGGCTGCCATAATCCAGCGCAGCGCATGAAGCGTCTTAAAAAATCTTGGCGAGCGGACTTTAAGTTCCAAAAATTCAATAGAAAAAGTCAACGCCGTGACTGCGATAGCATCGATGCTAAACGCCATGAGGTAATTCAAGATAGCCCCGTCCTCAAGGTGAGGAAACACATACTGCTGAAGCAGACCTTGATAGTTCAGGGCAAAGAGAACATAGGAGGCGATATAGGCTACATAAGTAAGATAGGAGGGGTTCCGAAACTTCAGATAGACGAAAAAGTTATAGAAGAGCATCACGGTGCAAGCCCCAAAGATCAGACCGAGATAGGTCGTTTCTTTGAGCTCATGATTTTGAAATTCATGAGCGGTGACAAGGGTGAGAGGAAATTGGTTATTGCTGGTGGTTTTCAGCCAGACATAAAAAGTATGGGTTCCGGGACGCAAGCTGATCGGATAGATGGGATATCGATAAGGCACGGGACGATCCGCGAATTTCACCTGATCGCCCATCATCAGAGACTTGTATGTTCCATAGTCTTGAGGAGAGAACAGTTTAAGGTAATCGAGAGCCGCATAGCGGCTGACAAGATAAAGCTCTATCGTCTTGTCTGTAGGATTTTCCAGCTGAAAACGTGCCCAGATGGGAGTGTGATCGGTAAAGCCGTAAGTGGGCACATCGCGCGTCGCCCTTTTGAACTCTTTATCGAGGGCTCCGGAAAGTATGTCTTCAAAGCGGTAGGCATCCTTGGGATCCCTCGCTACGTCCATATATTTGCCGAGCCAAAGATTCTCCATCACAGGCTCAACCCGCATGGCCTGAGCTTGGGCCCCAGAGCTGAGCAGTACCATCCATAACAGACTTAACGAATACCAAAGAGCCTTCATACCGACCTCCTGACCTTGGGGATATCGGATGGCCCTGTAAAAGCTTCAGGAAAGACCGCTCAAAAAGCTAAAAAGATCAACTCTATTGGAGCGTTAAAAAGAACTACTAGTCAATCTGGAGCTGATAATTCCGCCCAAAATTGCTATCCCAAAAGATCTTCTCATCTTCATCGAAGCTAAAGATGTACTCGAGATTGCCTGGAGTCACAGGGAGACTGATGTCCGCGCTCCACAGGTCTCCCGATAGGGCAACCCCATCGATCCTTGTGCTGCTGGCTTTAGCCTGAGGCTCGAGAGGCAGGACAGTCTCTGTCCGCCAATGGTCCTGAGAGAGATGAACCCAAACGCGGGCGTTCTCGCTCCCTTTTCGAGCAAGGGCTTCAAATCTGAGCCTCTGCCCTGGGTGCGCTCGCCCTCCGAGAGTCAAAGCCTGAATGTCCTGACCTCGGTGCAAAAAAGCGCCACTCGAGGGTTCGAGGGAGCCCAAGGGAAGTTCATAGGGCTTATCCAGCTGCGCTAAAGCTCGTAAAGTGTAAGTCCTGGGTTCTACTGTCCCTGCTACGGCCCACAGCTCGTAGCCATCGGCAGCAGGGCCCTGATAGCGTGCTTCCAAGGTCTGAGGAGATACCCCCGCGCTCTCCAGGACAAGGTGAATCGTCTTTTGGTAGCAAAGGTTTTTCACCAAAATCTGCGCAGAAAAGCTATCGAAGACTTGTCCTTCGGTATGGACAAGGCGGTTCTGAGTCGTCAGCAGCTGCAGAACGGGCTCCCCGACGCGAACGGAGCCCTCAGCGACTGCTCCTAAGAATATGAGAAACGAAAGAAGGAAAACAGGCATGGATTCGAGACTCCTTTCGGCGAACTTTAGGACCCCTGAGACTCTGATCCTATGCTTTTGTTGTAAAAATACAAGAAAAAATGGGGGATGCCTCAATTTTTAGGTTTCTTTACGTAATTTTATAACACAATCATGCCTAAAAGGCACGTTTTGGCCTTGTCTTCGCCGTAACTGTGTCGTAAGTTCCAGGGGACAAGTTCGAGCTGGCTCGCTATACTGAGCTGGGGTGTTCCGGGCTTTGTGTCATTGATTGATGCAGGCGAACCGACAAAAATAGACCAGGGAGTTTGATCAAGCGGGCGGTGTGCAAGCCTTGGCCTAGCCAGGGAGCCTAAAGCCCTCTGATCGACACCCACCAATATTGGTGGGTTCCCTAGCAAATCGATGCTCCGGAGCACCCTACTGCTTTATACCCCCCTAAAAGCTCTCACACAAAGCCTCCAGCTCTTTTCCACTTTTCCTTTGCTCTTCAAAGAGGCTGTTTATGCGTTCCCTTATTTTGTTTAGCTTTGTGTTCACCCTTCAGGCGTTTGTGAGCCCCTTAGCTAAGGCCAACTGTCTCACCCAACATCTCAGCGAAGCCATCGAACTGAACCGCACACGTTTGCCGCTCTATGCCGCTCGCAGTGATGGTCAATCACGAGCCATCTCTCAGCTGTTGATTGCCGGAGAACGACTCGGATTATTGACAGCAAAGCCCCTCGAGGCGCTCGAACGCCCTCTTCGTGACGATGGCGTATCCATACTCTGCGAAGATCTCATGCCGATGCGCTTAACACCTGAGTACCAAGCGATCTCTCAGCCAGCTTTTACTATGGATTTTGTAGCGGATACGACTACCTCAGCGCGCACAGAAGTCTTAGCAGCGTGGAAACTGGGTGGTTATAGTGCTCTCGAAGAGACGGCTGATACATGGCTTCAAAGGCTTGGCAATGATGGCCCCTATCACTGCATGGTCCACCACCTGCTCTCTTCAGTAGCGCGCGGCGCTGCGCTCGCTCCCGGGCAGATTGTTCGGGCAGAGGCGCATAGCAAGGGGCCCTTAGCGAAAAAGGTGATCGATACCTTTCTCTGGGAACAGATCGAACTGCTGAGCCTGGCTCGTAAGATCGATCAGCTAGCGGCTCCTCTTCAAGCGGAAGGACTGTCGATCATCTGTGGGGATGTACCTCCGATCAGTCATCCCGAGTTATCAGGCCCGACCTCACATCTCGAGTGAGTTGTCGATGGGCTCAAGCTCATCGTCCAGCTGAAAGCGCATTGCTGTCAGAGCTTTTTTATGCAGTTTTTTGAAAGCTGGAAGGCTCATCTGCAGCTCTTCAGCGACCTGGCGCAAACTTTTTTCTTCGAAGTAAAGTTTGTGGATCACCTGGCGTTCGATCCCTTCCATGTGCGCTAAGGCTTTTTCGAGGCGATCGGCATCTTCGATTTCAAGGAGCATCGACAGCTGATCGAGACTCTGATCGGCAGCTTCCAGGTCCTCGAGTACGAGATTCGTCTCAAACTCAAGACCATTTCCCCAGATACTTTCGACCTGCAAGAGCTCTAAGACCTCAGGAGCCGCCAGCTTGAGTTCACTCGCAATCGCCTCACGATCGAGTGTCTTATCTGAAAGGCGATAGGACTCGCGCAAAGCGCTCAAAGCCGCTAATTTTTTCCGAGTCTTTGCTGGTACAGGATGACGTCTCGCCTGTTCATCGCGCATCTTTTCACGCAAAAGAGTCCAGGCGAAGTTTTTAAAATTACCGCGAGGACGGCGATAAAATTTTTGAGCTGCAACAAAGAGCGCCTCACGCCCTACACTGAGAAGCTCTTGAAACTCAGCTTCATTTTCCACTTCGGTCGGAACATGATAGCGCCCAGCAGCTTTGCGGACTAAATTCCAATGTTCTTCAACTAATTTATGGGGCAAACTTTTTGCGGCAGAGCCTAGAATTTGGCCCAAACTTGAATGGCTCTCTAGGGCTGCAAGCTGGCGCTCCAAGCGGGGCGGCAGCGGATGGAGTTCCCAGGCAGCCAGCAAAAAGGCACGGACCACTCCCTCCTGAGATTCGATCAGGGGATCAGCGGCTATCCACTGGGCAAAGATCTGTTCGGTTCGCACACGGAGACGTTCCGCTTCAATGAGGGTGGCTGTCTCGACTTGACTGCGAAAGATGGATTCGATTTCCTGAGCATATCGCTGCTGTTCCGTATTCACGGCAACCTCCTCACGCGCTAGGGTCTCGGTATTCTAGCAGGAGAGGGCGCAGAGAGCGAGTCAGAGCAGAGGGAATAGAAAAAGGGGATGATGCGGCCGAAAGGCCGCATTTGGCCTCAGTTTGCCAAAGAAAATTCTACACGGCGGTTTTTCGACCAGTTTTCTTCGCCGTTTCCTTGAGCTGCGGGGCGCTCAGATCCAAAGCTGACAGCTGCCAAACGGTCAGCACTTATGCCCACTGTTTCAAGGTACTTTTTAACTGAGTCTGAACGACGCTGACCAAGAGCGAGGTTATACTCAACCGAGCCACGATCGTCGCAGTGGCCTTCGATGCTGAGTTTGCTCGTCGCTGCTTTTTTCATGTGATCGGCAATCGCGTTGATGCGCGCCATTCCTTCGGGAGTGAGGCTCGAGTCATCAAATGCAAAGTACACGATCTCTGCTTTGAATTCGAGTTTGCCAGTAGCTTCGTCAACAGTGAAGGAATTATCACCCTGCTTTTGGGCAGCAATAGGCTCTTCTATAATTTTCTTATCATCGGTACAGGCGACAGCCAGCAATTGAAAAGCCAAAACAGCAGAAGTCAGGATACGCAACATCAGTTCAACTCCATAGTAAGGGTACAGCAGATCAACACCGCCCAGCTCCCTGCAAAGGGGTTGCCAAAAGCAAAGGCGCGAAACCCAAACGACTGTTTTGAGCGGGGGCTGGTCAGCTGTCAATGTTTCTGACACTCCCAGTCCAAAGCAAGGCCTAGAACTTCTGCAGCCTGCAAAGCCTTGCTTGAAAGCTTCCAAAGTTCAGTGATAGTCTGACAGCTTCGGGTCTTCTCTGATTTCGTGCGAAGGATCCCCCGGTGACTCACGACGTTTCTCCAGAACCCATGCTTTCCTACAGCCCCAAACCGTGGCTTCTGCTCTGTATTCTGGGTTCTTTGCTCGCGCATTTCCTTTTTTTCAGCTGGGTACGCCAGCACGAACAAAAAACCAAAAAAACTCATACACAGTCCGTCCCGGTTCGCTTGGAGTGGAAGACCAAAAAGCCAGAGGCTCCGGCTCCCGATGCGATCAAGAGCGAAGATCGTTCGATCATCGAAGCGCCCTTACCCGAGACCCAAGCTCCGGATAAGCCAGCTCACTTAGGAGCTCAGGATCATCAGGCCGTTCGCGAGCAAAAGACTCAGGGTGATGGTGGGGTGCCTGGCGCCCCAGCAACGGCACTCCAAAATGGTCCGCTGACACTGGAACAGATACCCGATAAGGGGGGACGCATCTTAGTCCCAAAACCTCCAGGGAGTAAGAGCTATGAAGCCTTGCTCCCGAAGAAATTAGAAGTCTTAAACCCTGGCCACAATGATTATCTGCCCGATAAAAATCTTCCGGTCGGTCCCATCTTGGATGTCAACACCACTGATTTTCGTTTTATCGCTTACTTTACTGCTGTTCGTAAATCGGTGGATCTGGCTTATTTTGATATGGGTCCAAGCCTTCGCGAAACCCCACACGTACGCGGGCGAATTGAGGAGATGGGACGTGTGCGCTTTCAAGGGTCGAGCGTCGTTCAGCTAAAGGTTGCGCGAAGCGGTGTCCTTCTGGAGAGTAAACTGCTGCGTTCCTCAGGAGACAAAGAGGTCGACGCTTTTTGGAACAAGGTGCTGAACTTAGCAGCTCCCTATCCCCCACTGCCGAAAGACTTCCCCGATGAAGAGCTCGTCTTTACCTATACTCTCTACTACGATGTGATGATTGAAGGTGAAAAGCGCACGCATCGCTTCGTCTTTTAAGACAAAGGCTCTGTGGGAGCTTCCTCAGAAGTCGCAAAAGCTTTGACTCGTAGGTCCTGCCGGCAAGAAGCACAGGTGCCATCGAGCTGAAACAGATGTTTTTTTGCTTCAAATTTATTTTGCGAACGCAAGAACCAAAGAAGTGGTGCCATCACCTCATCGGGTACGTGAATCTCATCCGCTTGTCGGCACTGCGTGCAGTAAGTCATGATATGAGGCTGTTCCGTACAGGCAAGGTGCGTGCAGGCGAGATACCCCCCCGACGGCGCTACCTGATGCACCAAACCCAGCTCACAGAAGCGATCTAAGATGCGATAGATCGTCACACTATCGACTGTCTCCTGCCCCTTGAGTCTGTCCTGAGTCTTTTGAAGAATTTCCTTGGGAGCAAGGGGCTCGCGCGCTGACTCAAGGCTTTCGATCAGGGCCATACGAGCCCGCGTGAGACGTGCCCCAGACTCTTTGAGAGTCTTCAGACACAGCTCTTGAAAGCTTGGATGATGATGGTGCGAAAACGTTGTCAAAAGTTCATCCTTCAATGCAAAGGGGCGCGCAGACTGTCGCGAAGACTGCTGAGATGGGGAACCTTCAAACGATATTCTTTGCCACAAAACTCACAGTGAATCACAGCATCTTCCTGACTGGTAATCATATCGTCGAGTACACTCGGCCCTAACAAAAGCAGGGATCTCTCTACCCGCTCGAGCGAACATCCGCATTCGTAGCTGAGTTCGAAGGGATGTTCGATTTCCTGAAAATCAAAATGATCGAGGTAGATCCCGATCAGATCTTCCGCCTGCGCACCTGTCTTGAGTTTTTGGGTCAGAGATCCGACCAAAGGCTGCAGACTTTCGAGTTTGCTTAAGGTTTCCTCGCTGTAGCCGGGCATCAGTTCGAGAATATATCCGCCGGCTATCTCTATACCCTTCTCACTCGGAATAGCGGAAAGGGCGACGATACAGGGAATCTGCTGCGACTGCTGAAGATAGTAGGCGATGTCTTCACCGATCTCTCCTGTCAGAAGGCCGACTGTTCCCCGATGAGGTTCTTTCTGAAAGGGAAGAGACCGCACGACTTCTAAGAAGCCCTCTCCTAGGCCTGCTCCAAGATGAGTTTCACCGGGAACAAGTTCGGCCCCACGATCTCCTGCATAGACCTTAGCTTTGCCCTCATAACGGGCCTCTGCAAATATTTCTTTGACGGGACCTATACCCGTAAAGTGCAGACCCACAGCAAGGTTCTCTTTCATCTGACTCGCCATCAGAAGAGCCCCGGTCACCGCTCGACTCATAAGCGTTTTGACCAGTGGAGACGCTTCCCGAAAGGAGAAGGCTTCATTGGCGATTTCGGTACTGATAACAGCGGCAATACGCATGCTGCCATCGCGCGTAATATATTTTTTTATCTTGGACATGAACGGCAATTCCTTGAACGAGGCCAATATCCTGCGGCCCTTACGGGCGCGGGGTGGTTATAGCAGCTCTTGAGCGCCGCCTCCAGCCAAATGGGGCCGATTCCAAGGAAACTTCGTTTCTTAGTCAGGGGATAGCACGAGCTATCGGTTCAAGGTGCCTTGATCGTGCGCACGGCCAGCTGAGCCGTACGAGATTGCTTGCCTCTTACGGTCATTATGGCCGTATAAGTCCCGGAGCCTGGCAAGGTCCATTCGGTGCTTTCGGCTCGGCGATTTTTGAGCTCACCCGCACTTACATACCAACCCACCTTAATGGCTTCGCCCTGGGGATTGGCAAGATCCGCCTCTAAGGTCACCGTTTGTCCTGTTTCAGCCTGATCCTCAGGACTACTGATCGTCGATCCCAGCACATTCCACTGGGCTCCCGGTATATCAGCCCCAGAATAAGCTGGAAAATCGCCTGTGACGGGCACTGTGCGCTGCCCATCGCTCAGTAAAAATCCATAGCGAAAACGCAAAAGCTGTGCCTCCGCCAAGCTCGGATCCAAAGCTCCCAGATTGGTCTGGCTGGGCAAGCGCGCGACGGCTGTAAATTTGAGAAGATCGACTCCAGGGTAAGAGCTCACCGTTTTCTCCCCCATCTCGAGGGTCTGCAGGGGCAGGGTGAGGGGCTGCTGATCGGGTGCCTGAACCTCAGCTGTGAGATCCGAACTGTCGCTCGGCGCCAGCACATAAAGATGCAAGCTCACCTGATTCCCAAAGAGTGGGGCTTGATACACATCGGTCGGCTGCGCTAGCTCATTGACTGTGACGAGAATGGGCTTCCACTTATCCGCTGTTTCCTGGCGCGACAGGGAATCGGAACAGGCGAGAGGAACTGCAAGAGCAAACACTAAGAGTAATTCTTTGAGCATTAGAATTCTCCACTGATCTGAAGGTAAGGTATGGGTGGTAAATTGGCGACATTTTCCTTTTGGGAGTAGTCATAGTTGTAGGACACACTACTGACTCTTTTGCCCAAAGAGAGATACTGAATGCCCCATTGGTATTTCAATGTGAAGCGATCGTAGAAAGCATCATAGGTTGCAAAAAGATCGAGAGAGTGAAAATCAGGAATCCGCGCACTGTAGGGATTCTTCTCATCATAGGAAGGGCTGTACTTATCGAGATTTGCATTATAGCTCGCACTTTCCACAGGCGTGTAAGCATCTCCCGTATTGTACTTAAAGCGCAGTCCCAAATCCCAAAAGGCTGATAGTTTGTACGATCCCGCAAGATTTAAAACATGAGTCTGATCAAATGAGCTTCGATACCAAGGATCTGCATCCGACTTTCGCTCTTCTGATTTCGAATAGGTGTAGGACAGCCAACCAAAAAATTTTTCAGTGAGATTGCGCCGTACAAAAGCTTCCGCCCCATAGACAATACGCGAGCCTGTCGCTTGAAAATTGTCCGGTCCGCCTGCCACGATGAGCTTATAGATCTTTTTATAAAAGCCCTGCACCTCAGACTGCCAACGATCACCCCACTTGGACTCAAGGCCGAGGACATACTGATTGGACTTTTCATAGCCCAGATCAGGATTACCAAACTTGCGACTCGATTCTGCAGGTTCAGGAGCAATCGAATACTGACCTACAGCAAATTTGAGCTGCTGTTCAGAATCTAAAGCGTAGCGTCCCTGAAGGCGGGGATCCACTCCTTGTCCTGGCACAAGTTGACTTTGAAAGACGCGGAGTCCGGGGGTCAGGACTAGATCTCCCCATCCAAGATCAAGAGCTGACCATGCCGAGACATTGCCATAGGTATAGGTGCGACTGTCCTCGAGGCGCTGAGCATCCTCAGGATCAAAGTAGGGATCAGAGGTATTCAGGACTGGGAGCTTTGCTGATATCCGAACGCGATTCCATTCTGGCTTGACGCCGAGATAAAGCGAGCGATTGCGATCCAGTCTTTTGGTAAATTCCGTCGGCGCTGCAAATGTGCGCCCCCTCAGATAGAGATTATCATTTGCAAAATTGGCCTTGAGACGAAAGACACGAAACTGGGGCGTACTGCGATAGCGCCAGCCATCTCCAAGATTTTGCTCGCGTTCTAGGCCCACAGCCGCAAAATAATTTTGAAACTCGACATTGACTCGTCCATCCTCACGCTCCGAGTTTGCCGAAGGCACGAGAAGCGAGAGTCCATCACGACTGCTCACCAGAGTCAGCTTGTGAGTGATGTCACCATCTTTCACAAGATAGCGTACGAAGCTATCGTAAAACGATGGCACTACAGTCGCCCCCAGATCTTTGGGCAGAACTTTGGGGAGTATGGCCTCGAGCATGCTATGGCGCAGCGAAACGGCTAAAGAGCTCGTGGCACTGAGCGGCTGTTCGTGAAAGATTCCAAGATAAAAAGGCACATTGAGCACCCATTCCGTCCGAGGCTGCTCAGGAATCTGGTCCACAGAACGCAGGACTATGATGCCTCCCGTCGCATCTCCATACTGGACCCCAAAGGCTCCCGAACTGAAATCAACACTATTGAGCTGCTGCGCAGGCACGATACTCAGATTCGCAACGTTATGAAAGATACTAGGCACTTCGATATCATCGACAAAGTACCGGCTATCATTGGGCCCTGAACCACGAATCACAACATCAGTCCTTCCAGGACTGCTCTGCACTCCAGGCAATAGCTGTGTAACCTGAGCAGGATCACCTCCCGGGGCAATACGATTGGTTTCCTTTACAGACACTGTTTTTCGCGAGACTTCGGGACGCCGGCTACCAGTGATAATGACTTCGCTATCATCAGGCTTTCCGGGAAGCAGGTAGATGCTCGCTTTGTCTTTCCCCCACAGATCCTTTGCCTGCACAAACTGGGCCTCATAGCCGGCTCGTTGCACCTCAAGCAAAGCCTCGGGAGAAGGCAGACTCAGCCGGACCCGCCCCTCGGGATCCGCGGTAAAAACCTCAGTGCCCAGTTTGACCTCAGCACGCTTCAAAGCGCGCCCAGTGCCCTTTGCCAGGATCTGTAATTCGATGATCTGCGGTGCGTTTGCGCCCGCTGCTTCCTCGGCAAAACCTTGTCCAACCCTGGTTAAGTCAAAAGTCAAACCCAGAATCAATAGGAGTAGAATTCTCATGGCTCCTCGCTTTCTCCATTTCTCAGCTTCGGGTATTATAGGGAGACCAAAGATCAGATCAAGAGAAGACCATGGAACAGCTCAACTATCCTTCGCAACTCAAGCTCCTCCAAATCTTTGCAGCCTCGCTAGCCCTGCATGGTATGTGTCTGCTTGGACTTGGACAGCTTTCGTCCCCCGCCTTCACGCCCAAAAAAGTGCGGGTCCCTGTGCAGATCGTCGAAAAGCCCAAAGCGCCCGAAACAAAGCCAGCTGCCGGAGTATCGCCCCAAGAGGCCCCGGCACCTCGCAAGATCAACGAACCTAAAGTCCCCCCCAAAGCCGCGACGCCACCTCCTGTTGTCCAAGGTCTCAGCGCCGAATCTTTCAGCGACAAGGGAACCACGACGATGGCTGCCCCAGCGGGCAACACCACCATGGCACCGGATGAAGGCAAACGCCTTTCCCCTGAAGAGATTCGCAGCCTCGATAAAAACCTGAGCCAAGACGCAGTTCTCATTGCCGGTTCCTTCCTTCGGCCCGCATACACTCCTGAAGCTGAGGATGCTGGTCTTGAAGGACGTTTTATCGTCGAAGTCTTTGTCAATGAGCAAGGTCAGGTGACAGCTGCAGAGCTTCGCAAAAGTATTGGCTATGGCATGGACGAACGCGTCCTCGCAAGTGCCAAGCAGTCGCGCTTTCAACCTCGGCGTGATGCCAAAGGGCAAGCGATGAGCGGATGGACAGAAATCAAGGTAAGATTGACTATCGACTGAAGGAGCAGCTTTGGAACGCAATCGCATGATCGACACCATCCGTGGCCTTTCGGTCCTTATGGTCTTTCTCTTCCATATCGTGCTCATCTGGAAAAATATGTCGGTCATGGCCTTTCATGAGACTCCGAACTTTGGTGCTTTTGCAAATTTTTGCTTACAATGGGGCACCTATGGCGTCGATGTCTTTTTCACTCTCTCTGGCTATCTCATCGCCCAGTCCTTAAATCGAAAGATAGATCTCAAAGAATTTTACGTGAAACGCTTTGCTCGCATCGTACCGATTTACTATGCCGTCGTGTTGGGCAATAGCATTCTCTTTCTCGTTGCCGCCCCGATCATGGCGAAAGATCCTATCCAGCATCAGGCTTGGCTTTGGAATCAAGAAAATCAAGCCTATTACTACACTTTTCTGGCCAGCTATCGTCCCCACTTCGGCCCCGACTTTGCTGGCCATCTGTGGAGCTTGGCCGTTGAAGAGCATTTTTATCTGACCTTCCCCCTCATCTTTGTCTGCTTTCGCAGGCATATCGTCCCAGTGTGTACCTTGATCTTTCTCGGTCTTTTGCTCTCGCGTGGCTACCAGCACTTCTTTGCAAGCGAAGTAGCCTATGACTTTCATTATCATAGGACTCATGAACGCATCTTGGGACTTTTTTTAGGCGCTTTGCTCTATTTCCGCCGCGAACTTTTTCAGCAAAAAATGTTTGGGCTCATCTTTGCCCTTTCGGCTTTGGCATTTTATAGTTCTTTCGAGGGTCTTAAGCCTGGCCAAAGC
>CANGNB010000097.1 GCA_947454545.1 Oligoflexaceae bacterium | reverse complement strand
CTTTAGAAATGGTATCCGAGAGCACCACGTGATCCTCAGGCTTTTTCAGCTTGGTGCGATCGGCATAAAGCCCTGATTTATCCGAGCTGATCACATCGCAGCGACCGGCATCGTAGGCAGCGACAACCTCATCATTTTTTTCGAAGGTCACGAGTTTGTACTTCATATTCTTGGCCCGAAAATAATCGGCTACGTTCATCTCGGTGGTTGTTCCCAAATTGACACAAATCGTCGCACCATTCAATTCAGCTGCCGATTTGACTCCCAGCTTCTTTGGGACCATGAAGCCTTGCCCGTCGTAATAGATGACCCCTGCGAAATCGAGACCGAGCTGGGTGTCACGAAGGAAGGTATAGGTCGTGTTGCGGGACAGCAGATCGATCTCGCCGGACTGCAGAGCCGTGAGACGCTCTTTCGCAGAAAGGGCCGAGAACTTCACTTTACTCGCATCACCTAGAACTGCTGCTGCCACAGCGCGGCAAAAGTCGGTGTCGATGCCCTGCCACTGGCCGTTTTTATCCGGCGTCGAAAAACCTGCAAGTCCCTGACTGACACCGCATTTGAGGTACCCGCGTTTGCGCACATCGGTGAGGGTATCGGCAGACAAGCTCGAGTGAATTCCGAACGCCACCAGCACGGCCAAACCAAGCCAAAACGATTTCATATCCGTCTCCTCGCCTCTCTATTCGTGCAAAGTCCGCCTCTTATAGCACACCCATCGAGAGGCGCAAAGCATGAGTCCGCAAACAAAACGAGATCGAGATCGCTGGAAGCTGTCTTGCTCGTAAGAGGCAGATAGGCTAAGGTCTCATGGTTTGATCGCGGTTGATCCGACGCGGCGTCGCGACAGGCTCACGACGACTCTCACTCAAGGTACGCGCCATGACGCTCCTCCAAAACTCTATGTTCTACGACATTATCTTCCCGAGCGATGACGACGACGGCATGAGTGCAGACGGCCAGCTCCTCTTGCAAAAGGTCTTGCGCTACCATCCCAAGCCCGACCTGAGCCTCCTGGATAGCCCTCTGGTCATTTTTGACTTTGAAACGACAGGCCTCGATGCCATGCGTGACCGCATCATCGAAATCGGTGCCATCAAATACCACAAAGGCCAGAAGATCGCCGAATTGGGCACTCTGATCAAGCCAGAGATCCCGCTCCCAGAGACTGCGAGCAAAATTACCGGTATCACCTCCGAGATGCTTGAGGGGCAGCCCGCAATCGAAGAGATCTTGCCGAGCTTTCTGCAGTTCATCGAGCACTCCGTCCTGATCGCTCACAATGCCGAATTCGATATGGCCTTTCTGAAAAATGCTTGCCAACGCATGGGCTACCAGATCGAGTGGCCTTGTTTCTGTACTCTCAAATTGGCCCGCCAGCTCCTGCCCGATCTGGAGTCAAAAAATCTCGATACTTTGGCCAAGCATTTCGACCTTACATTTGCCGCACGCCACCGTTCGATAGGTGACTGTGAAGTAACCGGTGCAGTTCTGCAGAGACTGCTCGACAGTGAAGGCAAGCATCTGCGGGCCTGGAAGGACATGCAAGCCTTTCAGGTCGTGCCCTAATCAGCTCGACGCTGCTAGGGACAAATTTTTGAATCAGACAGGGGGGGACGAGTCACCATGCGGATCACGAGTAAAATTGATACAAAAAGCCCGCAATTTTCTGACAATCAAACACATCACAGCGCTCTGCTCGCTGAGTTTGAAAGGCGATCGGCCGAGACTCAAGCTGGTGGTGGAGCTAAGACTCAGGAGCAATTGCGGAGCCAGGGAAAACTCCCCGCGCGCGAACGCATCCAGCTGCTGATCGATCGGGGCACAGAATTTCTGGAACTGTCCCCCTTAGCCGGTCATGAGCTTTACGAAACACCTGTGCCTTCGGGGGGCATTATCACCGGAGTGGGAACTATTCACGGCCGACCTTGTATGATCGTCGCCAACGACGCTTCGGTCAAAGGCGGAACTTACTTTCCTATCACGGTAAAAAAACATCTCAGGGCCCAAGAGATCGCCGAGCAAAACCATCTGCCCTGTATTTATCTCGTAGACTCGGGCGGCGCCTTCCTACCGATGCAAGATGAAGTTTTTCCGGACAAGGACGATTTCGGTCGCATTTTTTTCAATCAAGCGCGCATGAGTGCTAAGGGGATTCAGCAGATCGCTTCGGTCCACGGCTTTTGCACGGCAGGAGGCGCTTATATTCCTGCCATGTCTGATCAAAGTGTTATCGTCAAGGGTACTGGCACGATCTTCCTGGCCGGCCCACCCCTTGTCAAAGCTGCCACTGGCGAAGAAGTCACCGCCGAAGAACTGGGGGGCGCACGCGTTCACACTTCGATCAGCGGTGTTGCGGATCACATGGCCGAAAATGATGAGCATGCCTTGCAAATCGTTCGCGAAATCGTTCGCCATCTCGGCAAAAGCAAAGAAGCCCCTGCCAAGCTGCAGCCCATCGAAGAACCTCTCTATCCGACCGAAGATCTGCTCGGCATCGTCCCTGCCGATCCTCGCAAGGCCTATGACATTCGTGAAGTGATCGCTCGCCTTGTCGATGGCTCCAAGCTCTTTGAATTCAAACCCAATTATGGCACCACTCTCGTCACTGGTTTTGCCCACATCGCAGGCATTCCTGTAGGTATCATCGGCAATAACGGGGTCTTGTTTTCGGAGAGCGCTCTGAAGGGAGCACACTTTATCGAGCTCTGCACTCAAGAGCAAATCCCTTTGCTCTTCCTGCAAAACATCACCGGATTTATCGTCGGTAAGAAATATGAACACGGCGGAATCGCAAAAGATGGCGCTAAACTCGTCCATGCTGTCGCAAACGCGCGCGTACCCAAGGTCACTCTCATCGTGGGCGGTAGCTTTGGAGCTGGCAATTACGGGATGTGCGGCCGCGCCTACGATCCAAGTTTTCTCTTTATGTGGCCGAATGCAAAGATCTCCGTTATGGGCGGAGAGCAAGCTGCCGACGTCCTCGCGACTGTCAAAATCCAGCAGCTTGCACGCCAAGGAAAAACCCTTGGTCCAGACGATCTCGCTGCTATCCGTCAACCCATCCTCGATAAGTATGACAAAGAGAGCTCAGCTTACTACTCCAGCGCCCGACTCTGGGACGATGGCATTCTCGATCCTCGCGCTACCCGTCGCGTTCTCGCAAGGGCGTTTGCATCGACTCTCCATCACGACTGGAAGAAGACCGAATTCGGTGTCTTCCGGATGTAAGCTGGCAGGACCTCGGCCGTCAAAGGCTGGGGATTTTGCAACGAACTGAACACATTTCATCCATGGCCATTGAAGGGGCAGAATACGATGAGCCGTAAGACAAGCATCACTATTGGTAACGCTGGTGGCTATTGGGGCGACGATCCCAAAGCTCTCGAAAGACAGGTTTTCTCTGGACGTCTCGACTACATCAGCATGGACTTTCTTGCTGAAATCACGATGTCCATTCTCCAAAAACAAAAGCAGAACGATCCCGCTTTGGGCTATGCCCGAGATTTTCTCCCGATGCTGAAAGCGGTGCTACCAAAACTTATGGCTGATGGAACGACGATCATCACCAATGCCGGCGGTGTCAATCCCCAGAGCTGTGCTCGTGCGATTGCTGAATTAGCGGCAAGTCTCGACCTGCACCCGCGCATTGCGATCGTCTATGGCGATGATATTTTACCTGTCGTCTCGGACCTCGAGGGCCAAGGTATTGCCTTCGATAACATGGAAACTGGCGAAACATTTGCAGGTGTCCGCTCCAAGATCCAAGCAGCCAATATCTACTTCGGGGCTGCCCCCGTCGTCAAAGCCTTGCAGTGGAAACCCCACATCGTCATCACAGGCCGCGTCACGGACACCGGTATCACTATGGCACCGATGATTCATGAGTTCGGTTGGTCACTCCAAGACTGGGACAAGCTCGCTCACGGTATCGTCGCAGGACACATCATCGAATGCGGCTCTCAGTCAACAGGTGGCAACTTCACTGATTGGGAACAAGTCCCAAGCTTTGACAACATCGGCTATCCCATCGTCGAAGTGCATGCTGATGGCTCCTTCTTTGTGACCAAACACAAAGGCAGCGGTGGCCTCGTTTCTGTCGACACTGTCCGAGAACAGCTCTTCTATGAAATGGGGAGTCCCAAAGCCTATATTACTCCTGATGTGGTCGCTGACTTCAGCAGTATTCACCTTGAGCAAGCTGGCCCTGATCGCGTCCGTGTCTTTGGTATCAAAGGCTACGAACCTACGCCTCTGTACAAGGTATCGATGGCTTATGACGACGGTTATAAATCAGTCGGCTCGATCATGATCTCAGGCCCCGATGCCCGGAAAAAAGCCGAAGCTTTTTCCAAGATTTTCTGGAATCGTTGCCAGGGCCCCTTCGAGGAAACCCTCACAGAATACGTGGGCTTCAATGCCTGTCATCGTTCGCTGGTTCATGCCCCCGATGGCAATGAAATTCTGCTGCGCCTTGGCGCAAGGGCCATGGAAGAGAAAGATTTGCGACTCTTTGGCAAGATGATCCCGTCGCTCATTCTCAGCGGCCCTCCCGGGGTTGCTGTGATCGGAGGCGTTCCCAAGGCTCAAAAAGTCATGAGCTACTGGCCCGCTCTCATGCCTAAAAATGCGGTGCACCCTGAGATAGCTCTTTATGAAAAAGGTGAACAGGTCGCCTCGGAGATCGTCCGCGATACACCGAGTGGTCAGTTCCAGGTGCAAGAGCCGAGCATGCAGACGGCTCGCACGGCAAGTCAATCGATTGAGGCTGCCTTAGCCCAGCACAACGATGCCAAAGCCGTTCCTATACGCCGTCTGGCATTGGGCCGCAGCGGGGACAAAGGCGATACAGCAAATATCGGTATCATGGCCCGGACACCCGAGGCCTATGCGTTTCTTGACAGCTACCTGACAGCTCAACGCGTCAAAGATCTTTTTCAAGAGCTCTGTTTAGGTGAGGTGAAGCGCTACAGCCTTCCTAATCTTCAGGGCTTTAACTTTCTCTTGGAAGAAGCTCTGGGAGGCGGAGGAACCCGCACCCTGCGCATCGATGCCCAAGGCAAAACTTTCGCTCAAGCCTTGCTCGCGCAGAAAGTCGTTGTACCCGCAGACATGCGCTTGACCTGAGATCGAATGGAAGGGGAAGGACCTCTATGACTCGTATACACCGTGTTTTTATCGCCAATCGAGGCGAGATCGCGCGTCGCATCGCCCTCGGCGCAAGCAGTTTGGGCATCGAATCCTGTGCTGTTTACAGCGGAGATGCTCCTCCTGCCTTTTTAGAGGGCTTAGTTTCAAGCTTTATCAAGGTGGAAGAGGAAAGCCCTGCCCTCTACCTCAATGCCGAACTTATGGTCCAGCTCGCCCTGAGTGCTGGCTGTGATGCTGTGCACCCAGGCTTTGGCTTTCTTTCAGAAAACGCCCGCTTTGCTTCTCTCGTGCAGGAAGCTGGCCTCAACTGGATCGGCCCAAGCCCCCAAGCCATCGCTGGCATGGCTTCTAAAGCTGCTGCTCGCGAAATCGCACAGCAGCATGCTGTCCCTGTCGTGCCTGGTATCGAAGGACTCCAGATATTGGAGGATGGCTCGCACCTCCATGTGATCCGTGCCTTTGTCAAAGAACACGGTTTCCCCATCCTGCTCAAAGCTGCCCTAGGTGGCGGCGGTAAAGGGATGCGCGTCGTCCAGCAGGAAAGCGAGCTGGAAGAGGCGATCCGTCGGGCTCAGTCTGAAGCGATCAATGCCTTCGGTGATAGCGCTCTTATCGTGGAACGTTATGTCGAACATCCTCGCCATGTCGAAGTCCAGATCCTGGGTGATAAGCACGGGACGATCTACGCTCTAAGCGATAGAGACTGTTCCGTGCAAAGGCGCCATCAAAAAATTATCGAAGAAGCCCCTGCCCCCGGCCTCACCGAGCAGACCCGCTCTTTGATGCACGCAGCAGCTGTGCGCCTTGCGCAATCGGTGGGCTACGAGTCAGCAGGTACTGTCGAATTCCTTGTCGACTGGTCCGATGGTCGCAGGCAGGCAGACCCCCAAAGCTTTTACTTCTTAGAAATGAACACACGCCTTCAGGTCGAGCATCCGGTCACTGAACAAATCCTCAATGAAGACCTGGTCGCTTGGCAGTTTCGCATCGCACAAGGCGAGAGTATTCGCGACAAAATCCATCTCAGACCTCAGGGCCATAGCATCGAACTACGGCTCTATGCAGAGGATGCGGCCCAAAAGTTTCTACCAGCCCCCGGACCTGTACATGGCTTTTTGCCATTTCAGGGCCCTGGTATTCGCTGGGAGATAGGCATCGATGGTATCGACGCGGTCAGTACTCGTTTTGACCCGATGATTGCCAAACTCGTCGCTACAGGTTCCGATCGTACCCAAGCCATCAGCCGGCTCAAGCAAGCTCTCAAACATTCGGTCCTCGCAATTCCGACAAGCAATCTGAGCTTTCTCCTCGCCGTTCTAAGTCACAGGGGTTTCGCTGCCGATCAGCCGACCACACGCTTTATAGAGGAGTTCCAAAGCGAACTTGCGAGCTGGACAGACAGCGAGCGCAAGCGCCTCGAAAGCACTGCCGAACTCATTTTGAGCAAGCTCCATGAACACGCTCACAGCCCTGCGCCCAGCAGCCCCCAAAGCGTGAGTGTGGCGAGTCTCACCCACTCCATTTTCTCTAAGTCCACTGCGTTTTCGGTAACGGGTGCAGCCCTTCATCTCTCGCAGGTCAAGATCTTGAGTGTTCCTAAGCGCCATCGTCATCTCACGAGTGTCGTGGGCCGAGGGGTACTGGAATTCGCGGGTCAGCATCAGGATTTTGCCTTCTGCCAGAGTCAACGTCGCGGTCAGCAGATCCGCTGGCTCAACCTCGAAGGCCAATGCTTCCTCCAAGAAGATCGTCCCGACGAACTAGAGGCCGCGAGCAAAACCGGTGCTCAAAGTCATACGATCAGCGCCCCAGTCCCTGGTAAGGTCGTAAAGATCTTGGTCCAAGCCAACGATCAGGTCAAAGAGCGACAGACTGTGCTTATCCTGGAGTCGATGAAGATGGAGTTCGAAGTACAGGCGGCTCGGTCTGGGACTATAGCTTCCATTTTGGTGCAAGCGGGCCAACAGGTCCAAGCTGACGAAACCCTTGCCCAGTGGCAAGAAGAGGCGCCAAAAACCTGATGACATAAAGAAAATCACCCGTGCGATGGGGAGGTCTCGGCCGTAGACAGCCCCATCCTCATCGTGTCATACTATCAGGTGTTTCTCGCACCTCATTCCCCTAGGAGACACTATGCCATTTCAGACCTTCATGGGCGAGTCAGGCTTCAAGGTCCTTGCCATGGCGCGCCTCGGCTCCTGCGAATACAGCATTATTCTTTACCTGCTCAACTGTGCTGTTTCTGGCATGCATGAGCTGGTCACCACCGAAAAAGAATTTGCTACTCTGATAGGCTACAGCACTGAAGAGCTCCAGCTTGCGATGGAGAATCTCAATAAACGTCGCATCATCCAAGTCAAAGTCCATGAGACTCAAGCGGTGAGCAAAGATCGCCAGTCTTTGCGGGTCGGCATGCAGTACGATGTCCATCTCTGGCAATTGAATTTTGATCAAGACGTGACCAGTCACGATGCTGTTCTCTTCCCCTTTAAACGCGAAGCCAATGTTTTCAGCCTTCGCTCACGCGATCAGAGTGATATCACTCCGACGATCAAACATCCGACGCCAACCTGGAAGAGGATACTCGAAGCTTTTCTCGAAGGTCGCGAAGACATCAGCGATCAGGAACGGCAAAACGCCGAACGCGATGCGCACATCCTTGTGGATACGCATGCCGTCGATCAAGTCCTGCTCATGCTCCGACATTTTGGAAGTCGTATCCCGACTCTAAGTCTGCTCGCCAGTGCCTGGCAGCATTACCAGACCCTCTTTGAAGACGAAACGGATAAGGTCGATATCCTGGAAGCTCGCCATAAGCACCTCGAGATGGATCATCGTCTGCGGGACGCCGTTGAGCTCATGCTCCAGCAAAAAAGCGAACTTCAGCTGAACAGCGACGAAGTCGATGTGCTCGACATGCTATACAACCACAGGCATCCTCGTCGCCAGCTGTTTTGGGCTTACCAGACCCGCGGCCGGTACCCGAATCTCAAAGACTTTTTTGAGCAGAATAGTTTCTTAATGTTGCCAGTCACTTCGTCTGGTACAGTGTTTAAAAAGCGTCCCCATCAGGATTGAGGCCTTAGAACTCCTTATCAGACTGAGGCCAACCGGAGGATCCTTCGTGCAAAGCTCGGCTCTCCTTAGCGTGGTGATCACTCTCGTATCTTTGGGCGCTTGTCAGACCAGCCCGAATGCAAACAAGAGCGAAGAGGTTGAGCCCCTCGCTTACGACGGAATCCTCGATGAGATGGATTCACTGCCTGACTGTAATGCAGAAACTGTAGGAAGCCTGTTTTGGGTGAGAACCTTGAAGGCCGGTTTTGAATGCAAGGCGGATCGTCAATGGCTGAAGCGAGGCACGCTTGCTCCCGAAGATAATGACTTCGGGCCTCGCGACCTCCCAGCTCCTTCCGAACCTTAAGCTGCGGTGATGCCTTTCGGATAAAACATCTTCACGCCGTCTGTCTCGAGCGTGTAGCCACCCTCTTGCTGGGTGACGGTGATGCGCTGATGTCCGATAAAGAAGGTTTTATCTTCGCCCTGATGGAGACTCCCCAGATCGACATCCACATAGGCTCCTGACTCAAAGGTCAGGCGCATCGCTGGGCCTTCAAAGCTGACGGCAGCCAAACGAAAGCCTTTGCCAGTCGGAGCTACCCGCACAGGCGCGGAGACCTGACTCGAAGCCTTAGGAATCTCCGGCGCTATATCCACTTCATCCAGATCTTCATCAATAGGAACTTGTTCCAGGGTATGATCAGCGAGCGATCGTTCCCGTTCCAGATCAGGGTCAATCGTATCATCATGTTCAAGAAGCTCGAGAGCTTCTTGGCGTTCGTCTGAATTCAGATCACCATCTTCACTTGCGAGAAGTCGACTCTCTTCAGCTATAGAAGCTTCCAATTTACGCTCGAAGGCCGTTTCCTCTTCGTCGGAAAGCTCGTGATCACTCGTCGGCAACGAGGCCTCGAGTTCTGGATCAGCTTCTGCTAAAGACTTGCCTGCCTGCTCTTCAGTCGTCATGGGTGCCTCGCTTAACTCTGGCATAGATTCACTCGATTCGGGATCAAGCTCACGCGCCAGCGCAAGCTCGGCCCCTAATCCCGTGTCATCGTCATCAATTCGATCAAGCTCCGGTACTTCATCAGTGGCTTCCATAGCCACATCAAGATCAACATCATCGTCATCTGTCACGATGACCACTTCATCCGTATCATCCAATGCAACTTCCACTTCTGTGTCAGCTGAATCGACTTCCGGAAGCAGCTCTTCGCCTTCGCTCTCTTCTTCTGTGACCAGCTCGTCTTCAACCAGTTCGAGGACCTCCGAATCCAGATCTTTCACAAGCTCTGGTTCATCCTGCAACGGTAAATCTTCTGTGAGATGCTGAACATCCGTCTCACCTGCTTGCGACGACAGACCGTGGAGCGGCACTTCATCGTCAAGCGCATGATCGTGGCCCGAGTGGATGGGAATCTCTTCCATCTCTGCCACCGACTCTTCGGGCTCGCAATCTTGCTGTATTTCTTGCTCTTCTTCGACGAGAGCTGCTGCTTCGAAGCCTTCGTCTGGGCTCTCTTGATCTTCTTGAGATTGGTCTACTGCTCCCTCTAAGGCAAGCTCATCGAGAGCTGGCTCAGAGCGGAGCGCTCCCTCCCCACCTTCAAAGGGATCTTCCCGCTGGGCTGCGTCTTGGCTATAAGGAGCCAAAGCTGCCACAAAATCGGCAACCCCACAGCGATCCAGAACAGAAGGCAAACTTTCGCCGACTTCAGCCTTATCACGATAGAGAGCCAAAACTTTTTTGACTAGTCCTGGGAGTTCTTTAGCTGGGATATTTTCAGCAAAAAATGTAGCCAGTTCGGG
Organism: Oligoflexaceae bacterium; assembly: GCA_947454545.1. Lineage (GTDB taxonomy): Bacteria > Bdellovibrionota_B > Oligoflexia > Oligoflexales > Oligoflexaceae > Oligoflexus. The sequence continues at coordinate 3,349 of CANGNB010000097.1, read as the reverse complement.
GACTTGTGAGTTCTTCCCACCCATACTGAGCCGGTAGCCAGAAGGCTCACCGACCACCGAAATATCGAGAGTGTGGCAAGGCGTGCAGCAGTGTGCACAGCCGTTGATACCGATCTTGAGGGGAGCATCGAGATTCAAATTTTCAATCTGCTTGGTCACTTCCATAGACGTTACCAAAGCAGGTTGATCGTGCTGCTCACAGAGCTCACCCAGACAGGTCACTGGCTGATGTAAGCCTCTCTGATAATTGCGAAAGCCAAGTCCGATGGAACGCAGCTGTTGAGCCACCTGCTGAACTTCGCTCTCTTTCACAAAAAGCGCCAGGCGTTGATCTTCTGTAGCCTTGACCACAGCGAGTTCGCGACTGCAGAGTTCAGCAATCTTTTTCAACTGAACGGAGTTGTAAACACCTCCTGGAACCTCAGTTGAAAGAAGCACTGTCCCGTTTTTCAATTTGAAGAGCTGGCTCATCTTCGACCTTCAGACTCAATAGGGTCATTCCTGTCATCTTGGAAGGTTTCGGTGGAATCCATGGAGACTTGAGACTTGGGAGCTCCGGCAGTTGCACCTACGAGAGACGAAACCCAGGAGGGAAAGCGAAATGTTTCAGAAAAAGGGTGGTTTTTGTGAAAAGCTAAAGCCACAAAAATTCAGGGACAGCCGTCCCTAAACTTTTAGTTTCCGTGCTCTAGGAAGTCTTTCATACGCTGGTTGACGAGGGCCCGTGAAACCCAGAAGGTCTCCGTGAGCTGGCGAATGAGATCAAATGAGGTATCCATTCTCTCTACCTCTTTACGCAGCATATCACCAGGCATCAGCATGAGGCCCGCAAACACATTGGACTGGATATCAAGAATTTCCTGTGGCACTTCAGCAAAGTGCTTGCAGAGGGGATGCTGACTCAAAATAAGATGACGAAACAAGGTTTTCACAGCCAAAAACCGCACATAGGGTCGCGCATCACTTTCACGAGAGATAAGCGCTGTTTTCAACTCAAGACCTTCGCCTTCATGCAGAATCTGGGTTGCCAGCTCAGCTTCAGGATTGATCTGCAGCGAAATACCTTGAAAAAGTCTAAAGAGCTCGGGGATATACACTGGAGCTTCGACGAAACCACCCATATGGATGATGTCTTGGACTATGGATAGGATAGCTTTGCGTTGGACATCGAAGAGCTCTTCGAAGGCAGGGATCTTACCCGTCGACGATTGCCAGCGATTGGGGTTTTTGAAGTACTCTTTTTTCAAGACTTCGAGCGATTTACCATTCAGAGCAAAATTGCCGTACCCTTTGAATTCGAAGACGGCTTCATCGAGGGACATCTTTCCGGAGGTGATATCAATGAGCAGGCTTTCATCTACATTGAGATGATCGGCGATACTACGCAGGGTTGTCAGAGAACGAATATTTTTTTTGCCTTTTTTCCAATGGCTGCAGTCTGCAGGATCGTAGCCAAGAATAGCGCCGACGTCCTGATCGATGACCTTGACGTTGCCGTCATAACGGATCTCTAGAGCTTCTTTGCAAAACTTGAATAAGGTGGCCGAATGGGGATAGCGATTGGCTTCTACCTTTTTCATGCTTGCTCCTGATGAAAGCAGACCAAAACCAGCCCGAGACTCCCCCCCGAAGGATGAGGACCTCTAGGCAAATTTTTCACTCTGGTTTTTAACCTTCTCCCATTAGAAACGATTTTCTAGGCGCGGTCAAGACTTGCTGACTCACCGTCCGCTTGCCAAGGCTTCCCTCATCACTCGAGCGAAAGCTGGCGGTACGAAAGTCGAAAAGTTGCCATTGTTGCGGGCGATTTCCCGCACCAGCGTGGAAGATATATAAGCTTTATCTGCTGCTGTAGGAAAAAAAAGGGTTTGCACCTGGGGCACCAGACTTCGATTCATGTGTGCCATGGGTAGCTCATAGGCGAGATCAGCCTCGCTTCGAAGCCCTCGGATGAGGCTCTGAGCCTGCACTTGGCGAGCAAATTCCACAACTAACCCGCTAAAACTATGAATTTCGACCCGAGGCTCTGCCGCATAGGTCTCCCTCAAGGCTTCCAGACGGATCGAGGTCTCGAGCAGTGCCTGCTTACTGCCGCTTTTGCCGACAGCGATGAGCACCCTATCAAAAACCTCCAGAGCCTGGTCGACAATCTGCTGATGACCGAGGGTGAAGGGATCGAAGCTCCCAGGAAACACAGCTTTTCGTAAGCCTGCTTGCGCCATGATCGATCCTTATGCGGGGTCCAAAGGTTTTTTACGAAAGAAGCTGAGCCCTATCTTACCATAGACCTTTTGCTTCACAAGCTCCCAGGCCTCGCCCTCTGCCGCGAAGAGATGAGCCACAAAAGTAAGTGCGGGTTCATCGCTTTCGACAACAAGCCAAGCCTGCTCACGCGAAACCCTTGCCAGATCAGCTCGCAAGGGGGGCAAGAGATCTTGCAGGGCCGGAAAGGGCGGGTCCATCCAGACTATATCAAAGGCCGCGTTCCCTAGCTTACTAAGCGCCTGCTTTGCAACCTGGGGTATACAGACAATCCCGATCCCGATCCCTTGATTCGCTGCGCGCCGTTTCACTTCGTTGAGATTCTGCTGCAGTGCCTTGAGAGCCACACGATCCTTTTCAACGAAAGTCACCGACAGGGCCCCTCGACTCAAGGCTTCGATACCGACGGCTCCTGATCCCGAGAACACATCCAAAACTGCTGCCCCCGCGAGGTCGTCTTGAAGGGCATTCCACGCTGCACTGCGGACTCGAGCAGCCGTTGGGCGCGTCGCCTGACTTGGGTCTTCGAGACGCATTCCGTGACAAAAGCCCGTCGAAAGTCGCAAACTCATCCCGTCTCCCTCCCCGAATATCCCCGTCACTGCCTCACGGCTCGGGGCGCATCCTAGGCGCAAAGGCACATCTTGTCTACAGGGGTCTAAGCTTGCAGGGAGCTTCCGGCCCCAAGCTCTATTTGCGCGAAATTCCTAGACCTTTACTAAAGACGGATTTGATCTTGCAATTTGCTAGCAGTTCACTAAAGTATCGCTACTTTAGGTCTCTTTTGGCGGGGAAAAAGCTATGAATATCCAACAGATACAGGAAGCTCGCGAACTCTACGGCATCGATGGGTGGGGCGCAGGCTATTTTAGCATAGCTGATAACGGCAATGTTGTTTGCCATCCAACGGGCGAAGAGCATTTGACCATAGATTTGCCCGAAGCGATCAGCAAGGCCAAATCCCTTGGCATTCATCCCCCCATGATCCTGCGTTTTCCCCAGATCATCGACAATCAAATCTCGCGCCTCCACTCGGCCTTCAAAGAAGCCATGTGGGAATATAACTATCAGGGCAGCCACCGCGCCG
>CANGNB010000096.1 GCA_947454545.1 Oligoflexaceae bacterium | reverse complement strand
CTTCATACAGAGCGACCAGATCTTCCAAGGCATCGTCTAGCCTCAGCTGAAACGAGCAGAGTATGCCCCGCGTGAAAGCACCCCGCATCGGCACAAATAAAAGCTCATCAGAGGCATCGGCCTGAAAGAGGCGAAGACTCTCGAGTATCTCCTTAAGGTGCTGATGCTGAAAGACCTTATAGCTCGACATATTCTGGTGGCGCCACGAAAAGTGGCTGGTGTCCTGAAGCTTTTGCCCTGCTCCTGTTGAGCCTGTGATGCCTGTGATATGCACAGGTCCCTTGAGCTTTTGAGCCTTGGCTAGGGGCAAGAGGGCCAACTGAATCGCTGTCGCAAAACAGCCTGGGTTGGCTATGCAGTGCGACTCACGAATCTCGGGTTCAAAAGCTTCGGGTAAACCGTAGGTAAAAGCAGGATGAGCACCGCGCGGGCGAAAATCTTGGCTCAGATCGATGATGCGATCGCGGGCTGGATCGAGGGAGTGCTTTTTCAAGAGTTTCGAGGAATCCCCATGGCCCCCACAGAGAAAAGTGACATCGACGTCTTGAGGAGCGAAGCTTGCAACAAAAGTCTGATCGCGCAGCAGAAATAAATCGCTGTGTGCCGTGTCGAAAGATTGACCCGCATGGCTTTCGGAAACAGCTACAAAAGAACTGACAGCGGGATGCAGGCTCAAAAGGCGGAGCAGTTCGCCGCCTGTATATCCTGCAGCTCCGACTATAGCAGCGCGAATCATGCTTGTTTCTCCAGGAATAGGATCTCGTTGGGAGCGGGACTTTGCTGCATGGCTCGTTTTTGGTTGCGGCGTCTTTCCCACTCAGGATCGTAGAGCATAGCTGTGCAGAGACAGTTTTTACGTTCTTTGGCTGTCAGGGTTGGGTAGTTGACGCAGCTTTGGCAGCTGGCCCAAAACTCTTCATCCTGGGTGAGTTCGCTATAGGTCACAGGGCGATACCCGAGCTCTGTGTTGATATTCATCACAGGGAGACTGGTGGTGAGGCCAAAAAATTTGGCTTCAGGGTAACGTTTCTTGGACTCTTCAAACGCAAAGGTTTTAAGGCGTCTGGCTAGGCCGTCACGACGAAAATCGGGAAATATCAACAGCCCAGAATTGGCGACATAGGCGCCGCTGCTCCACGTCTCGATGTAGCAGAAGCCTGCGATCGCACCGCTGCTTGCATGCAGCGCTAGGAACGCTTGCCCTTTCATCATTTTGGTTCGGATGTAATCCGGAGTTCGCTTGGCGATGCCCGTGCCGCGCGCCTTCGCGCTAGCTTCCATCTCCTGGCTAATCGCCTCGGCGAAATGAAATTCTGCTTCGCCTGCAAGCTTCACTACGAATTCAGACATGACGTGCCTCACCCTTTCGAGACTGATAATATGCAGTTAAAATGCATATAACAGCATAATAGACGTATACTTACACCAATGAACCGGGAACTCAAACGATTTTAGCGTAGAAAGAATAAAAAGCAGATAAAGGGGCGATGAACCGTACTTTTTTCACACCAACTGGTAGGAAGAGAACTCGGGAAGGGGACTTTTATCGGGGGGGAGAGTCCTGAGGGGAGCCCTAGCCGTTGGGTAAAGCACCTATCTGACCCCAATAGAAAACAATACCTTGGATCACTTTTTTGAGCTCATTGTAGTCGAGGGGCTTACTCACATAAGAATTCCCACCGAGCGCATAAATGTTTGAAATATCCAAATTCGAACTGGAGGCCGAGAACACAATGACGGGGATTGCGCTCAGAAGGGGGTCAGCCTTCAGCTTCTGAAGTGCTTGAAAGCCATTAAGTTTAGGCATGTTGAGATCAAGCAGGATGAGATGGGGACGGGGGAAGTCCGGATCGTCACGTTTGGTCCGTGCCAAGTGCTCAAGCAAGTTGTGCCCATCTTCTGCATGAGTGAAGTGAATATTCTGGCCCAAAGTCGCCTCGGCTGCCTTGCAAATCAGGTTTACATAGTCTGGATCATCGTCAGCGATCAGGATGTGTAAGCGTGGGGTTCGCGTGCGCTCTTCAGCTTCGCGGTGGTGCACAACGCATTCGATAAATCGTCCTAAGAGCTCAGATTTACTGTTGGTGCCGACCTTGGAGTTGATATTTTTGAGATGAATCCTGACAGTATTGCGGCTGATGCCAAGATTTTTGGAAATGTCTTCGGCACTCACCACTTTGTTGACTAGCTGGGCGAGGACGTCGCGCTCGCGCGGAGAAAGTTGGTGCAAAGAGGCAAAAGTTTCAAGGGGGGCACGAAGATCTTCGGCAGCTTGAAGAATCTCGCTTTTGGGGTCGTCGACCATCGCTCGTCCCTCCTCTCAAACCTCGAAAGGATCGGTTGCTGGGCAAAAAAATTGAATGTTTTGTCCTGGCCTTCGGGGGAGCCTTCAAACAGGTCTAGGCAGGTCCCTTCTTCTTATGCTAAAGAGCGCGAGTCCGAAGACTGAGGAGGACCCCCATGCCGCGCTATATCAAACAATTTGCTGATGTGCTCCCCTCGAGCTTTTGCCAAGAACTCATGGACAGATTCGACCAAGATCCGAAAGTTCAGGTCGATCCCCAGCCCGAGTATTCGCGGCGAACCTATCTGAACCTTTCTCTTCGTATGGATTGGATGCGGGTGGTTCAAAGGGCTACACAAGCGTCCGATTCCCTGGTCGCAGAACTCTTCCGTTTGCCAGAAGGCTTTCGCGATAAAGAGATTCAAGAATGGGCTCATGACGGCTGGATCTTAGCTCGTTATGGAGAGGGCGATAGCTGCGGATTTCACGATGACGCTCAGTCCCCAATTCCCCCAGCCAACGGGCTCAGGCTCGCGACTTTGATCTTCTTTCTGAACGACGTTCCCGAGGGGGGAGAGCTGCATTTTCCTGCCCAAGACGTGAAGATCAGACCTAAGCAAGGTCAGGCGGTTATTTTTCCAGCACAGGTGACCCATCCCCATGAGGTTATCGCTACTCTAAGTCCTCGATATGTTCTGCAAACATGGATTACTGATCCGCGGCTATGGGTCGTGGGCTCCCCGGATGCTTGCGAATTCGAAGGCTAAGATTCCATTATTTCAAGCTCTTTTGAGATTTTCCTCAACCCACACTGACCAGCACCCGATCTGGGCTGTACGGTGAGAAGGGCGGGCTTAGCTGCCTCCGCAGGACGTGCGCAAGGCAGGCACAACTATGCACATCGCCGGGATGTTGGGACTCTAGACGATAGAAGGTCCATGGGAGCTGCACAAGACATCGATAAGAGCGAATTGGAGACGGAACTCGTCGCTCCAGTGAAAGACGCACCCATCATGCGAGCTGTCATCTTTGTCAGCCGCGATACGGTTCGCTCGGTTCTTATGCGCGAGCTGAAAAGCTACGGTATTCCGGAAGTCAAAGCTCAAGAGTCACTTGCCGATTGTATCGAGGATCTGCGAAAGGACCCGAACAGTTTGCTCGTCATCGATTGGGAAAGTGGCGAAGAAAATGTCGCTAAAGCCTTAGGTGCGGCGCAAGGTCCTCATCGCGTCGATACCCGACCGATTTATTTTATCGCTCTCGATCTATCTGAGCGTGTCATCAGTATCGCCCATGAGTACAATGTCGCTCAGATTCATACCGGTGAAATCTCTCAGTCCGACATCACCAAACATCTCGATGAGATCGTCAATTTTTCTTTGATGAGCCCACTGTGCCGACAAACCTTTCGTGAGGTTGCGGAGCTTCGGCGCAAAGGCGATCGCCCTATGGTCGTCTCGAAGATGCGAGATCTCTGTGATCGCGAACCGGGTAATCTGAGGGCTGCAGTCGAGCTCGGCTACAGCTACTGCGATGCCAACATGCTAGATGATGCTGAACGTTGGCTTCACTCAGTTGCCACACGATATCCTCAAGACCTTCGTACCAAGCACCTGCAAGCTCGTTGTGCCATGCGTAGAGGTCAGTTTGAAAAAGCCTATGAGATCCTGCAAGAAGCGAGTCTGATCAGCCCGAACAATGTCGAGCGTTTGGTCGAACTTGGGAATATCTTGCTCAACATGGATCGTGTGAAAGAAGCCATGTCGCGCTTTAAGGCGGCCCTCAAGTTGGACGAGGGCAGTCGTGAAGCCAAGACCGGGCGAGCTCAGTGCCAGATGCTGCTCGGCCAGGTTAATGAAGCCGTAAAAATGCTTGGACAGATGGACAACCCAGAAGAGCTTGCATCCGTTTTTAACGGAGCAGCGATTTTAGCCATTCGCCAGCAGCGTTTTGAGCAGGGCCTCGACCTTTATAAGGCTGCGATCGGTTTTGTGAGTCACGATAATTCGTCCGTTGCTCGCGTCTTTTTCAATATGGGTGTTGGACTCGTCAAGTGGGGTAAGCCCAAGACAGCCCTTGCAGCTTTTGAACGGGCGGCAGAATTGGACCCGAAACTTGAGAAGGCGAAGCATAACCAGAACGTCTTGCAGGCAAGCCTGAAGAAGGGTTCGACACCTGGCAAGGCCGCTCCCGAAAAAGTACCCGATGTTATCGAAGTCGAGGTTGCTGGCAGTTCCAAAGACGAACCAGCGCAACCTCAGCCTTCTTTCATCGAAGATGTCGATTGAGTTATGAAGGCCCCCGATTTTCCCCCAGTGCGCCGCCGTCCCTTCGCGGCTATGCAAGCCCTCCAGCGCTCGACGCGCAGTCTGGTCCGTTCCTTTCGTGAAACCTTAGAATTAGCGACCCTTCTAGCCTTTATCGCAGGCATAGTGAACAGTGCTGCCTTCATGGAATTTGGCACGTTCGTCTCTCATATCTCGGGGCATGCTACCCGTGCAGCTGTCGAGTTCACCAAGGGTCTGAGGCTTTCCGCTTATATCTTCCTCCTTGAAACCCTGGCCTTCATCTTGGGAGCTTTTGTGACAGCCATTTTGCTCAGAGGGCATACGGCGGCCTCAAAAGAGGTGAAATACACGGGGCCCGTGCTTGTGGAGGCAGGACTTCTCCTTAGCTTTTTGTTTCTGAATAGCACGCATGCCATAGGCTTTCTGCGCTGGGGTGACATGTCATTGAGTACGCTGCTTTTGGCCTTTGCTATGGGTATGCAGAATGCTCTGCTCAGGCAGAGTTCGGGTGCTATCCTGCGAACGACCCACATGACGGGTGTGGCGACAGATCTTGGCTTTGAACTTGGCGCAGCTGTGCGGGCAGCCTTAACCTATCTTCGCCAGTCCCATCAGCTTCGAAGTACCTTACGCTGCTTTCTGGAAGTCCTTGGGGTCGGCCGTTTTACGTTTCACCTGAGCCTTTTTTTCGCCTTTTCATCAGGAGCGGTGTTGGGAACCTATGCCTTCCTCCATGTCGGCCGCTTTACCCTGATGCTTCCCGCGTTGCTGCTCACCTTGATCGGGCTGAGGGAGTACCTTCGTCCGGTACCCCAACCAAGCTCCAACCCTAACGAGCCATGAAGTCTGGCTTCGTTTGCTCACGCCGCAAGAATTTTTATGGTTTTTTCATGCTGCCTTCGCTTGTGGCTCGACAGCTTTATGCCCCGGGGCTATAAAAGCCACTTGAGTTCGATCCTAAGAATCATTGTGACATGCGTGAGGCGCCTCCTGAGGCGGCCGCGTTCGGAAGGGATGGAAGCATGAGTTCGGCAGCGGGGGCATCAATTCAGCCCAAGATTCCGGGAAAGACCCTGTTTGGGCATCCCGTCGGTTTGTTTGTACTGTTTTTTACAGAGATGTGGGAACGCTTCTCCTACTACGGCATGCGGGGCTTACTGAAGCTCTACATGGTCAACTATCTCTTCGTCGCCACGCGTCAGCTCATGCAGGGCTCGACCCTAACGGTAGCGGGAGAACCCTCGCAGGTCTTCGGTTGGCATTTTGTGCAGTCCTTGCTGCCCGGTGATGTGCAGGGACAGGCCTCGATCATCTATGGCTGGTATACAGGTCTCGTCTACTTCACTCCCTTCTTTGGTGGTCTTATCGCGGATCGCTTCTGGGGACAGCGGAAGACTGTCTTTGTCGGTGGCATCCTGATGGCTCTTGGGCACTTTGTGATGGCTTTTGAAAACTGGTTCTTCCTTGCTCTCTTGCTGCTGATTATCGGCAATGGCGCTTTCAAACCTAATATTTCAACTCAAGTCGGAGATCTCTATCCCGCAGATGATCCCCGTCGCGATGGGGCTTTTACCATCTTCTACATGGGCATCAACCTCGGCGCCTTTCTTTGTAACCTCGTCTGTGGAACTTTGGCAGCTATTTACGGTTGGCACTATGGTTTTGCAGCTGCCGGTATCGGGATGTGTCTAGGCCTTCTCATCTATTCTCTGGGTCAAAAATATTTGGCTCCCGAAACTTTCCACGAACGCAAAGCTGCCGCTGCTAAGGAAAAAACGCCCCTCACTCACGAAGAGTGGAGCCGTGTAAAGGCTTTGATCGGTCTGTGCTTGCTGAACGTTGTCTTCTGGGCTGTCTACGAGCAGCAAGGCAATACGATGCAAACCTGGGCCGACGAGCAGACTGTGTGGCCTGTGGTCTTTGGCTTTCAAATTCCATCGACCTGGTTTCAATCGTTCAACCCATTCTTTATCTTTGCTTTCGCACCCGTTCTCGATTGGTTCTGGGGACGGCAAGCACGTAAGGGTAAAGAGCCTTCCAGCGTCGGTAAAATGGCGATCGGTTGCGTTATCCTTGGTCTTTCCTTCATCGTCATGGTGTTTGGAGCGCAGGCTGTTGGTACTGGTAAAGGGAGCCTTCTGTGGCCCGTGCTCTGCACCTTCCTTCTGACAATCGGCGAACTCTACCTCTCACCTATCGGTCTCTCGTTGGTGACCAAAGTCGCTCCCGCACGCATCGTTTCGATGATGATGGGTATCTGGCTGATGTCGAGCTTTTTCGGGAATATTCTCTCGGGGTATATCGGCGCTCTCTACAGTGTCCTCTCGAAACAGAATTTCTTCTGGCTCTTGACGGCGTTAGGAATCGGAGCAGGTCTTGCCATCATGGCTTTCTCTAAGCCTCTGAAACGCATTATGAGCTCGCACGCGAACTGAGAATGAAAAGCTAAAGCTCACCTGGGAAAAAACAGGTGAGCGAGTCCCATCCAAAGGGGCCCCGTCACAAGCCAAGCGAGATGTCCTTTCAGAACATGCTCGGATGCAAAGGCGGGATCCCCATCTTTTATCTCACTCAATACGATCGATACGATGGCTCCTGGCATCCCTGCCACGAGAAGGATGACCCCCATGGCTGGGCCTGGGAGAAAAGTCCACGTCTGCAGTCCAAGAAACCAAAGCAGTGGGCTCAGAAGAAGGCGCCACAGTAAGAGCCAGGTTTGAGCTTTGGGTTCGCGTTGCTGAGCGCGCGGCTGGCCTAAGGCTGTTCCCAGCAGAAACATAGAGAGAGGGAGAGTCCAGCGGCCGACCCACGCGAGAATGTTTGCGGGAGCAGTGAGAGAGTCTTGCCAGGCATCCGCCCAAGGGGTTTTGCAAAGCAGCGCCAAAAATAAGGCGATCAGAGGCGGATTGAAGAGGGGTTTGACCAGTCTCCAAAGACGACGAAGAGGGAATGTATCTGTCTTGGGTTTCCCGTCTTTAGCGGAGAGCAAAGGGACAGCAAGACTCCACAAAAAAAGGTCGGTGCCTATGCCGAGCAGCATCACATAGCTCATACCCTCAGCTCCCCAAAGCAGCTCTGATACCACCAGTGGTAGATAAGAATAGTTGGGCAAGGTGGCGATAAAGCGAAAGCTACGTTCGCTTTGGGAACTCTGAAATCGGCAAAATGTGCTGAGGCCAGCACCCACACAGTAACCTAGGCCTAATATGGCTGCGCCTAGCAAGGGCAGCACATCAAGATCGATCAGTTGTCGACGGCTGAGGCGCAGCGTCAGTGTCCCGAGGATGAGAGCTGGATAGAAGACTCGGATGAGAGATTGGGCAATCCATCGCTTGTGCTGAGGGCGAAGGGGAGCCACACGCTCGAGCGTAAAAGCGATGGGAATGGCCGCGAGAGCTAGAGTGCTTGTCAGGGGCATGAGATGAGTCCGTGCTCACAGAGGTTAGGAAGACGAAGTGGGGCGAGCACGGCTCAAGACCCAGCGCAGAAAGCTATTGGGAAGCAGATTGATCAAGCGCACGAGGCTATAGATTTGCCAAGGAAAGTTGATGAGCTCATCGCCCTTTTTGAGGCGGCGAAGAATCAGAGCGACAGCTGGCTCTACTTGCATCAAAAAAGGGCGCGGAGTCTTCATATCAGCCGTCATGGGCGTATGAACGAAACCTGGGCACACAGTTGTGACGCGAATGCCCTGCGAACGGAGTTCGATGCGAAGCCCTTCCAAGTAGTTGGAGGCAGCGGCTTTGCTTGCGCAGTAGACACTCGAACGGGGCAGAGCGAGATAGGAAGCCAAGCTGGAAATGCCTACGATATGGCCTTGTTTGCGCGCCAACATAAAAGGAAGGACTGCAGCCACAGCGTGCATGAGGCCGATGATATTCACTTCGAAAACGCGTCTGGCTTCGATAGGATCAAAGCGGCGAACAGGGGCATCAAGGGAGACGCCGGCATTAGCAATCAAAAGGGCTATGGGGCCTAACTCGGCTTCTGTGCGTTGAGCAGCTTTCTGCATCTCGGGCCAATCGCAGACATCGCCTTCGATGACCAGTACCTTGCGGCCCAGTGCCTCTAGCTCAGTTTGAAGCTCAAGAAGGAGCGTGCGGCGTCGGGCGAACAGTGTGAGATCATAGCCTTGCTTGGCGAGTTGGCGAGCCATTTCGCTGCCAAGGCCAGACGATGCGCCGGTGATAAGGGCGACGGGATTCATGTGGCCTCCTTGCTGGTATCCGAGCGATAGCGCTGAGTATCGCTTGGAAGCAAGGCTAAGGTCAAGGGGACTCGGACTTTACTTGCAGCCTCCATCCACCCAAGCTTGCATGACAGCCTTGATGTTGGCTGGTTTGGTTTTATTAGCGATGAAGCGCTTGGCCCAACCATCAGGACCTTTCCATTTTGCTTTACGGGTCGTTCCTACTTCAATGCTGGGGTCAAAGTCGATGCTGGCAGCATTCTTTGCGACCGGCAAACCATAATCTCCGAGAGCTTCGTCTTTATTGTGGCAAGCGCTACAGAGCTGACCATCATCGCGTCCAGCTGTCATGCTCGAGATGACTTCCGCTAGAGTCTTGCCGTCGATCTTTGGATTGGGGGTGAGGCCGAAACGCCTGGAATCGATTTTGTCTTCCCAAGAGATGACGAGCTTGGATTGGGCGTTGGCGCCATTTTCCTGGCTCATCTCTTCACGAATCAGTTCGGCGCGAGATTTGTCCTGAGCACAGGCGTAAACCAGAACGAAGAGGCAGACCTGAAGGCTAAGGTTCCAGCAGTGTTTGGGCCAAGCTTTAATCATACTCCGTGGTCTCCCTACTCAACCGGCTTTCTACTATCGGCTCGCGGTCGAGTTCTCTTCTGTTACTTTTGATAAAGGTGCTATCTATTCGTAACGGTTAGGTAAAATAGCGAAAGCGTACAAAGAATTAAAAGCATGAGCAGATACAAGCAAGGATCCTGCCAAAGCCTAAGGCCTCGATAGGACTTCCCAAGCCTGCCCATGAGGCGGGACATGAACCATTGGACGTGGCAAGTCCCACAGAGGCTTGTGGGACTCAGAACGCTCAGGTTCGAATTTAAAGCTGACAGGCTTCGAGAACGAGATCAACTTCTGTGCCATCACTATAGCGAAGGACAGGGTTATCTTGACTAAAGAGGATTTGGAACCTGCTGCTCGGGCTGGCGACGCCTGTGCCTTTGTAAATGGTGCCTTGGATAGAGCCTTGGGTTGGGTGGCAAGATCCACCGCTGCTTAAAGGGAGATTTTCGTAGCGCAGGATGACCTTGAGATCCTGGCCCTGAACAGCGCTTAAGGCGCCTGACACGAGGGTCGCACTACTGCGAACCCCGCTCTGCGAAACGACCTCTTCCGTCACGAAGGGTTCTTCAGCCAGAGTCGAAAGCTCCATCTGCAGTGTGCTGCCGGAGGGGTAGGCCGTGCTCTTGGTAAAAAGCTCGGAGCTGCTGCTAAAGGTGGTCGTCTTTCTCAGCTGAAAGAGGGAACCTTTCGTAGCGACGCGCTGAAGGGTCTGATGGGTTTGGACAGTGCTTTTGAGAGTGCTTTCGCTGACTACACTGTTAGGGTCGCTAGCGAGGGTGAGTTTGCGCACTCGACTGCGAGAGCTCTGGGCCTGCACGGTGAGCGAGCTCAAAGTGCTCCAGTCGAACAGGGGCCCTGAGGCCGAACCAGAGGCACAGCCGAGTGTTTCACTGCTGCTGAGCTCAGCCGCAACACTTCGGGTCATACTGTCCGCGAGGTTCACCTGTTTCGTGCTTTTGCCTTCCTTACGTTCCACATTATCGTCGTCCTGGAAGGCCACTTTCAGATTTTGGCTTTGAGGATCGCAGCTACCGGTGCGGTTCTTTTTGCTTTTGATTTCTTTTTCGTCCCTGCCATCGGTATCGTCGCGATCGTTGCTGAGCAAACGTAACGCCTGACTTGGTGTCGAAGCCAAAAAGCTTTCCAATAGGGTACTCATCGCCTCATCGTTTTGAGTCGTAGCGAGCTGCAGGATCGTGTCGCGATCGGCCTGAGCCTTGGTCGGCACTGGTGTAGGCTCACTGGGATTGCCCACTTCTATGCCGCAGCTGCAGAGCATGCTAAAGGACAAACTCATCAAGATCTTTTGCAACACTGTGAGTTTTTGGTTCATGTTGCACTTCCTTTGCGTCGGGAAAGAGGAAAGAGCTGCACATTCATCTGGTAGACCGCCTCAGGATTTTGGTTTTGGTCAGCCATAGCCAGGATTTTTTTCCGAAAGGCGCTGATTTCCTGCTTGAGCTCTGGGATCAGATGCTCTGGAATCGAAATCGAAATCGAACTGATATCGCGCAACGGACTGGGAATACTGGTCAGAGACTCTTTGCCTAGATCGATCATTTTTTGGTGATAACGGGTGATCGCCATTGAGGCGATTTCATCGCCAGTGGAGATTCGCGTCTGTTGGGGATGGTAGCGCTGGTCGGTCGGCCCCCGCTGGAGCAGGCCGAGGCGTTCGAGCAGCTCGAGACTCTTGCGTGCCTGTTCAGGGCGAATTTTTGGGTGCAAGAGTCCTGCAAGAGTCTTGGGGTCATCCGAAAATTCTTGGGTAAAACTCAGTTCATAGATGGCGCTGTGATACCATTCTGTGAAAAATTCAAGCTGATCGAGAGTTTCTTCTTTGTGAATTTCTTTGGTCTTGAGCGCAACCATGTCCTGGAAAAGCTGCTCGCGCTCAATAGAATCATGACTGTTTTGATAGGCAACTAAATCAAGCCAGTACTTGCGATCATGGGCTTTCAGTTCCAACTGATCGGCGATCTTTTCGGCCGCCTTGCTAGTGATAGGGCGTTTACCCTTAATCATCAGATGGACGACGTTAGTTTTGGAAAAGCCAAGATCTTCGGCGAACTGAAGATAGGAATAGGCATCAAGCTCGGCTTTGCAGGCCTGATAGAGGGCCTGCAAGTACTCACGATAGTCGAGATAGCGACTGATCGTGAGGCGCGAGGCTAGATGTGTGAGGAGCTTGGTTCTTTGCATATCCTCAGTCCGCTTAGCTGTTTCTATTAGTCTTTGTAATCACCGATATCACACATCTCAAAGTCAGTATCTTCCAAGACTTTGGGATTGGCGGCGTCGGTGACGTCGGTCAGTGTGTAGTCGCCATCAGCTGCCGATAGTTCCAGGATCTTGCTGGGTTCGCTTGCGCCTTCAGCGAAGATTTTACTGATCATCTTTCCCGAAGCAGGAACACACTCATGGTCATCAAAATTGAGGGTGAGCTGTTCGAAGGTCGAGACGATCTTGCCGTCGCCACTGCGTGAGGATTCGATCGAACCTGATTCGATGACTTTACTGATCACATTGTGAGCTTTGACACTGCCCTCATAGGTGACCGCTACTTTGAGGGGCTCGTCTTTGCCGACCTGAACACTGTAGCTCAGCACTTGCTCGACACCGTTTTTATCGAGACGTTTATGAGTGCGCTCGGAGCTACTTACGATAGTTTTGGAATGCACGCTGGTGCCATCGGCTTTGGCTTCATAGGCAACCCAAGCGATATCCCGTGTGCCTTTGGCGCTCAAAGACATGGACTTTTTGATGAGATCCTTTTTTGAGCCATTGGAAGCGCCCGTTGAGCCCTCAGTGCTGCTTGAGCCAGTCTCGCCTTTGCTGATTTCGAGTGCGCGGGCTAGGGACCGTTCGAAGCTTACCGACAGCTTGAGGCCGGTGACATCACCATCAAGGTTAATATCCGCACGCTTCGCGTTTTTGCAGGCGATCGAGCTGCCTTCTTTGCTCCAGGTTCTGACGATTTTAGTTGAGCCTTCGTGAACTGCGTTGATAGAAAGATGTTTTCCATCATGGTTAAAGCTGTGATCGATACTTGCATCTACGGTTTCGATCGCACTTGTGTCCTTGACTTCGCAGGTCTTCTCGCGCTTGCTGCCATCATGCTCGGCCTTTCCTGTGCCGTCTGAGTTCGCCTCGCCGGCATGCGCATGGTCGTGAAGTGCCAGGGCTGAACTTGAGCTCTGGACAAGATTGGCGTCGACCAGAGCGTTGTAAGCATCGCTGAGATTGACATTTACGGCCTCTTTCGTGAGCTCACTGTCAGTAAGGATAGCGCCCGCCTTATTGCTCACTCTGTCATTGCTGACGCCACAGGCGCTTAGGCTGAGACTGATTATCGTTACTTTTGTCCATTTCATGTCACGGTCCCCTTTTCCTTAAAATGAGTGCCGGGGTTCTTGCCCCACATCCTCTATGAAAGGCTTATCGGTCGACTTTTTTTGCATATAAAAATAAATATATAAGTCACTAGAACTACAGTTATTTTCAGTGTTTTTTTGGATGATTTGGGTGGCTATCTGCACATCGGGGGGGAAGAACCTTGCGCACGCTCAAGACCCATCGAAAAGTGCGCAGAACGTCCGTCAGAAGACTAAAAAAGTGGTCTACTTTCAGTTGCTTGCTTAGTTTTTTTGCTGGTCAAATGCATCCAATTTTGAGAATTTGAGGCATCGTTTCTTCGAGCGAACACGTCGGTGCGCGCTGCTGCGGCGGGTCGATTCGCGGTAGTGGGTGCCAGCAAAGCAGGAGTCATCATGATCAAGCCTATTCGTCTTTGGGCCACAAGCCTTTTGGTTATTGGGGTTGGAGCCGCGCCCTTGAACGCTGCAGACAAAGAGATCGTGATTGGAGTTGCAGGTCCCCATACGGGCGCCAATGCACCTTTTGGTGAGCAGCTTTGGAAAGGAGCTGAATTGGCGGTTCAGCAGATCAATGCTGCTGGGGGCGTAAATGGCAAAAAGCTGCGGGCTTTGAAAGCCGATGACGCCTGTGTCCCAGCCCAAGCTAAGTCTGTGGCCAACAAGCTTGTCAATTCTGACAATGTCAATGCAGTGGT
>CANGNB010000095.1 GCA_947454545.1 Oligoflexaceae bacterium | reverse complement strand
TGGCGTGCAGCTGCTCGGAACCCCATCGGGAAGAGGCCTTACGGAAGATGCTGAGTCAGCATTAAACTTTGCTGATCGTTCTCAGCACATGATGGAGAACCTTCATCTCAACCCTCGCATTCGCCTGCTCCCGCAGGCTCAGAAAAGCTTTAGTCTCTACACTAAAGACCGGATACAGACCGTTCAGTACGGTTTCGCGATAGATGGCTTTCCCCTTTGTGACTATGAAGTGAAAGTCCATGAAACTCTATCGGGTGCTGTGTCTGCAATGGGGCGTGTGCCGCGATTTGAGAACGTCAAGGACTTCGTAGAAAGCGATTGGCCAAGTGAATCCGATCTTCGTCAGCTCATTCAAGAGACCCTGGTTGTAAAAGGGCTTGGGCCTGATTTCAGACTGGATCAGAAGCGCCGTTGCCTTTGGAACAACAAAGGAGATCTTGAGCCTGTGTTTGAAGTTGATGTAGCAGCTGATCCTTTAAGATATTCCCTGGTCCTGAGCGCAAGCGAAGTGTACCGTTTTGAGCCGAAGTACTTTCATGCGACTGCTCAGATCTCGGTATTTCCAAACAACGAGAACGATAGTGAACGGCAAACCTTTGAAATTGCCTCAATGAAAGGCGACGGAACTCTCGAGAACTCGTCTTTTATAGGTTGTATTCCCTCCAATAGTCCTTCGCCCGGCTGTCCCACTTATGAGGGGAATACGCGCATAGCTTACGAACAGGTACGTGAAGCGAGTGGAACTTATAGCTACGATCCCACAGCTGAGTACAGTAAATTTGCTCAAACCTCTGTGTTTGTGAACGCAAACCGTGCTCTTTCATGGCTGCAGGATATGGGATACAGCAACTTTGGTAGCATCCCGATTCGTTTGGCAGTTCATGCTGCGTTTAGTAAGGATACGAATAATGCTCTGTATGAGCCACGAGATACCTACTCCATGATTTATGTAGGAGATGGTGATAACAGCGTTCTGCAAAACTTAGCCACTGATTCAGATGTTGTCAGCCACGAGCTTGGTCATCATGTGATCTATCACTCCATCAAGCGTATCGAAGGTGAGTCACTTGTTCTCCACGAAGGTATCGCCGATTTTCTCACATTTGCTCGAACTGGTAATGCCTGTCTCGGGGAGAGTATTTGTCCCGATACGAGCTTAGGTGCAAAGATCTGTGCAGTGCCAAAGCGTTGTTTGCGAACGGGAGATAATGAATATAGCCTCACTGGTGCAGACTTGCCAAAAGAAGCCCATCAGAAAAGTCAGTTCGTATCAGGTATGCTCTGGGACCTCTCAAAGAAAGATGGGCTGCCCATGCAAACTGTTGCCTCGATAGTCCTGAAATCCATCGATCTGATGGTGACGAGCTCAGGGTACCAGCACTTTGTCATCGGACTTTTACTCGCTGATAATGCCAACAATGGTGGTCAGAACTGTGAAACGATTCGTGCAAGAGCAGCGGCCCGTGGAATGGGAAGCTATCTCGCAGATGTCACCTGTGAACAGATTAAGGCTCAGCCCCTCGATCGTTCGGTCGATACCTTTGGTTCCATGGCCCCAGCAGCAAGTAAAGAAACTCGCAAAGGCGCGACACGCTGTGGTGTTCTCGGTGGGAGCAGCAGTGGACAGGGCTCTATGCAGTTGGTAATATGGATGCTGCCTCTTGTCATTGTTGGATTTCGTCGTTTGAAAAAATAACGCTTGTTTCTAACAGGCATATCTCTTGTGTTCAACTGCCTTCGAGCTTTGTGATGTGGGGGAAGCCTTAGGGCTTCCAGGGAGAGATCATGCATTCCTTAAAGCTCCGCTTTTATTTTCTTCTGTGGGGAGTTGGTCTCTCTTTTCTCGAAGGGATAGCTCAAGGGAAGACAACTGTTCCGATTGAGCTGACCTTGATTTGGGAAGGTCGTGAACTGCAAGAGCCAAATCTCGATATCCTTGCTCAGTTTCGCGACGAAGAGCCTGATATTCCTATCATTCAACTGGTCAGTCCAACCTATTTTCTCCATCAGGAAAATAGAAGCGATCAAGCGAAGCAAATTCAGGCAGTGATTCGGGATCATGATGAAGTTGGTCTCTATGTAAGTGCTCAACGTCCTGCTCTTCTTGCAGCACGAGTTATTCCTAGATCCCAGCCAAGTTTTTGGAGTTACAGTAGCGAAGGTAACACGTGTGGGGATGACTGTGGCATCGATATCCCACCGACTCTTTTTCCAAGAGAAGATATCTTAAAGATCTTTGCAATGGCGGATGGTCTCTTGCGAAAAGCAGGATACTCAAGACTCCGGACCTATGCGGTTCGAGGGGGAATGGACGTTCCACTGATGAAAGAGATGGCTAGGACTTTTGGCTATCGCTTCGATCAGACCGCGATTGATCCCACATTGTTTCAACTACGTTTTGCTCAGTACCCGATTGGTCGTTGGATCTCCGCAAGCAATGGAAGTCCCAATGGAACTATGCCCATTTTAGTGGGGCGTTCACGGTCACAGGATCGTCAGCAAGATTTCAAATTCCAAGGCGGGATGATAGATCTTCAGGATCCTTCGACGATTAGCCAGCGCTTTGTCAGTTTTCTGGAGAGTCGGAAAGCTTCGGATACCTCAGGCTTTCAGGTCAGTCTGAGCCAAGAGTCTGCCTATATCGGCGTAGCTAAGCTGAGATCTATCCTAGCCCAACTGCGAAATTTAGCCAAAGACAGAGAGTTCGAATTGGAATTTCGCACTCGGTCGGGCGAAAAAAATGGTCGACCCATCGAGGCCGGTCAGCGTATAAGTGGGAATCCTTAGCGAGGAGGATCCTGTGTACGTTGATGTTCATGCTCACCTTACCCATAAAGACTTTCAAGATGATGTGGATCTTGTGATTCAAAGAGCGATGGACGCTCAGCTTAGCGCTATCGTTGTCAATGGTCTCGAGCCAGCATCAAATCGTCGAATTCTCGAACTTTCTACTCAGTATGCCATCATCAAAGCTGCCTTGGGGATTTATCCCATTGAAGCTATTCATGATCGTGTCAGTGGACTTCCCTTTGAAGTTTCCCATTTTGATGTGGAAGAGGAACTCACATTTATCGCTGCACAAGCCAAAGCTGGAAGATTGTATGCGATTGGCGAATGTGGATTGGACGGCTATTGGGTTGGCGAAGAGACTTTTGGGCGTCAAGAGGAAGTATTCTTGAGGCTTATTGAGATTGCCTCTGATGCTCAGCTGCCTCTGATCATCCACACACGGAAAAGAGAAGAGCGAGCTATGGAGATATTGGCTCATCATGGGGTCAAAGCCGTTGATTTTCATTGCTACGGTGGCAAAGTCAAACCTGCTTTGAAAGCAGCCGAACAGTATGGCTGGTACTTCTCTATACCAGCGAATGCCCGGCATAATGAAGCTTTTCGAAAGCTGCTTCGCGATCTGCCCGAAGATCGTATCCTGACAGAAACGGACTGTCCGTACCTTGCTCCTCAGAAGGGGACTCGTAATGAGCCCTGTCATGTCGTAGGGACTGTTGAATTTCTTGCCGAGCTTCGCTCCTGGACTAAGGAACAGGCTATAGACAAGGTCTGGCAAAACTACTGTCGACTTTTTGAATCAGGTCGAAAATCAAATCCAGATGTTTAAGCCAACACTTAAGTTGTCAAAAGATGTTTCGATGGATTCGAGCTGCGAAGAGCCACCAGCATTTGATTGGTGGCTTTCAAAATGTTTGCCCAAGATCAGAAGCGAAAAATTTGGGCTCAGAAAGTAATTGAATCCTGCAGTATAGTATTGTCCGATGCCAACAAAGAGACCTGAGTGTTCAAAATTCTGATACTCCATCTGCGAGGCAGTCAGACCAAATCCGAATTGAATGTTCGTAACGGGGGCACTGAAGGCAAAATTCATCTCACCTGCGAGACGAGAACCTCTCAGAGTCTCTAAACCGCTCTCTTTAGATCTTAGATTTAAGAGAGTATGACTCAGAGCAAATTGGGTGAATCGGAAGACTTCTATACCAAAGCCATTTTTGATGCCATAACCTCGCCAAGTATCAGGCGAACCTAGAGCGCCACCTTTTTCCTTCTTTGCAATTGTTCCAAACTCACCTTCCACCGATTGGGTGATGAAAAAGTTTTTCATCTCAGAAGATCGAGAACGATCGATCATCGCATGAGATTGAGCCTGGGTTTGACCGCTCACGGCAAGAATACACGCTGTCAAAAGTCCAAAAATGAGATATTTCATGCCCGCTCCACTGCCCAGACAACTTCCAAAAAGATCTGTGGACTGGGTTTCCACAGGGCAAAAGGGAGCAAGTCTCATGCCGGGCCTCCCTCCTACGAAAATGTGGATCTTTTTCGGGCTCGGAGCGGCTATTTCGTCAAAGTTCTGTCAAAAATTTTGACAAAAACCCTTGAGGTGAGCCAATCAGAGATCCCTCAAAAAAAGTTCTCGATTCGGACTAGACAGGGCTTTCGTATTTCGATAAAAAAGGTCGCAATTCCCAAGTGATTCATGAGCTTACATTAGGACTTGAGAGACCTGGGAAGCAAAAGCAAATTTTCTGTTCTATCGGCTCAGCACTTTTTTGTAAACGCCCGATTTTATCCACAGGCGTTGTGCATAAGAGAGTGAAGAGGCTCGTGAAGCTCTTACTGCGCAAGCAGTCAATGGGCTTGTTTGCTTTTTGTGCAGCCAAGATGTTCCACCTGTAACTCTTGGACTTCAAGCTTTCTAAAGAGTTCATAAAAACTAAACACAGAGTGCTTCTTCGTTCTTCCCTATCCTTTTAGCTTTGCGTACAGATGACAAACTGGATTTGACATGCGTGTATGGACACGTGCCAAGACCGTAGTGGTAGGGCGTTTGGAAGCTAAGGAGAAGAATCATGGCAAATCTGTCCAAGGTTTTGATTTCAGCGGTCGAAGGAAATGCACAATGGCTCGACGGCGGTGCGATGTTTGGCAATGCTCCGCGTGCCCTTTGGGAGCGTTGGGCTAAGCCAGATTCTTTAGGGCGTATTAGACTGGCCTGCCGTGCGATGTTGGTCGAAATGGACGACATAAAAATTCTTTGTGAGACAGGTATCGGTGCTTACATGGAGCCTGCACTTGCTCAGCGTTATGGAGTGGAGGGGCGCGAACATCGATTGCTTGAGAGTTTAAAGACCTTGGGTCTTAGCCCTGATGACATCGATTATGTGATCCTTTCCCATCTTCATTTTGATCATGCAGGCGGCCTTCTCCCCTCTTATGAGGAACGGCAGCAAGGAAACTCCGGGCTCCTCTTTCAAAAGGCGCGTTTTGTTGTGGGTAAAGAGGCTTGGGAGCGCTCCGTGCATCCGCATGCAAGAGACCGCGCCTCGTTTATTCCTGAGCTCACAAAACTCTTGGTAGAGTCGGGACGCTTAGACCTTGTCTCGGGTCCTCACATTCCTGGATTGGATCCTGCACGTATCCAGGTTCGCTTTAGTTCGGGACACACTCCTGGCCAGATGCATACGCTCGTGAAGGGGGATCGTGAAACCTTTTACTTTGCTGGTGATCTGGTGCCTGGGAAGGCCTGGGTTCATTTGCCTGTTACGATGGGCTACGATCGCTTTGCCGAGCAAGTCATAGATGAGAAACAGGCCCTCTACAAAGAGGCGGTGCCGGGTGGATGGCATCTGTTTTTTACTCATGATACGGATCTTGCGGCAGCACGCGTGCAGCAAGATGATAAGGGGCGCTACGGGACTTTTGAAGAATTGAGCTCGCCCCAAAGATATGTAATTTAGGCTGGGTATTGTCGCCAGCTTCGCTCTCCTGCGATAATCATGAGGCAGGACTCAAGACATCAATCTCGGGCGGACTCGTCTCTGAGTCCGATGAGAAGGGGGCGGGGACATGGATATCGGAGATTTTGTAAAATCAGAGCGCAAACGTCAGGGTCTCACCCAGCAGCAGTTGGCTGATAGGTCTGGAGTTGGTCTCAATTTTGTCTACCAGCTGGAAAAAAATAAGCCGAGTGTGCAATTGGATTCGGTCAATCAGGTTTTGGGTGCTCTCGGTTATCGTGTGGGTGTGATGCGTGACTTTCGCCCGTGGCAGGAGCATCGTCAGGGAGCAAGTGCAAGCTCGCAAGCAGACTTGGATAAGACACTTAGCTCCGGATTCTAAAGTAAATCAAAAGGTCTTTTGGGGAGCTTGCGACGGTCTTTGCGACAATTCTCTCGAGCATGTAGAAATCTGCTTGGGAGGAGCAAAGTGCAGCTGAGTCAGTTCTTTTTGAAATGCCTGAAACCAAAGTTTATCATGAATCTGAAGGGCGATACCCTGAGCTGTCTTCTCCATGCGTTGCTGCCAATCTTTCTGCAGTAAACCCGTACAGACATTTTCTTCGTAGGCTCTTTGAGGATTCGGTAAAATCGAAGCCAGATATACGGATTCAGCCCGACTCAAATGAGAAGGCTCCTTGTCAAAGATGCTGCGACTCGCTTGGGCTAGACCGTAGAGGTTCGGTCCGAATTCGACGATATTTGCATATGTCTCCAGGATTTCTTCCTTTTCCAGACTTTGCTCGACAACCCAGGCGAGAAAAATTTCTTGCAGCTTACGGCTGATGACTTTGCCTCGATGGAGGAATAGATTTTTCACGAGCTGCATTGTGAGGGTTGAAGCCCCATAGAGCACTTTCCCCGCCTTGAGATTGGCTTGCATAGCTGCTTGTAGAGACCGAAGTCTGACACCTTCGTGCCGCCAAAAACCAGAATCCTCTGCGCTAATCAGCCCCAAAAAGAAATCTTCTGGAATTTGCTCGCGAGAGAGATATTGTGGACTTAAAAGTGCTTTGATTGATGGATTTTCAAGATCGTCGGCTGTCATGGCACGCGCATCGCGTTCCCTTATGGTGGATCGTGCGAAACGAAGAGGAACTTGCGTCAGCTGGCAGTCAAAATTTTGATTGGCAGAAGTCCAGTCAACGGCTGGTCGATCTTTGCTGACAAGTTGAAGCTTAAGACGCCCCGACAGATTGCCCTTGAACGCAAAGCCTTCGAGTTGGGGGAAAGCTTGATGGGGTAAGCTCGACCAAACAGCTTGGCAAGAAGTTGTCGGAAGAATAAGGTCGACGATCCAAGGGTCGTTTTCTAGAGCGAGTGAAAGATCCTGCTTTTCTGCTGAAAAACCAAGGCCAATGGGATCTTCTCCGTGCTTGCCAAGAATGACAAGCTTGCCTTTTTGAATCTTAAGCCAGCCTGTATGGACTAGCCATTCACCCTGCGTACGAAAGCTCAAAGGAAAGGGTCCCCAGGCCTCTTCACCAAGGAGAGGGTGCTGGATGTGTAGATTGTTACTCAAAACATTGAGATCAAAACGAAGATTTCCCCTATCCAAAAAATGCTCGAGGTGCAGTTTAAACAAGAGCTGCATGTGATCTGCAGGCGTGAGCCAAGGAAGTCGCGTCTTTAAGATACCCGGAAGGCCTATGCGTTTATGGCGAAGATCCAGGCTTTCGAGATTTGCAGCAAGTTTGCCTTGGAGCTGCCAAAGTCCTTGTTCGTTGTCCTCAGCTGTCATCAGCAGGGGAAACCCGTTGTCCTGCTCCTCGAGGATGAGCTGACCCTCGAGCTTTTTAAGAGCTGGAGTCGCTCGATAGAAAATACTCTTAAGATCAAATTGAAGGTTTTTCTGAGGAGCATCATAGCGAGCAGAAAACTGGTGGAGCTCTAACCAAGGGTTCTTATCTTCGCTGATAATGCTTACATTGAGATCCTGTGCCTCAACGCTGAGGTCGTAGTGCAAAAACTTTTGCAGTAGGCTCCGTGCTTGAGCAGAAGCCAAGACCTCTTTTGAGGACTTTTCTAGAGAGTTTGCACCCGAAATCGTGGGTAATGGTGCTTTTTCCCAATGGATCGTCCAATGGTCTAAGACGATCGATCGAGGTTCGCCGAAGTGGGCCCCTGGGAGCCAATGCCAGTGAATGAGAAGAGAGCCATTGGCTCGTAATTGCCTTGTAGCGATGTGCACGTCGTGAATGCGAATGCCAAAGCCTTCCCAGGATAAAGCGGAAAATTCGAGCTCGACTCTTTGCTGGGCAAACCATTGATGAGTCTTTTTTTCAAAAATTCTTTGTAGTTTAGGCAGAACAAAGAGAGCAAGAAACCCGAAACAGGCACTGCAGCCTAGGGCTATCGTAGCAACTTTAAGGAGCCCTTTTTTACGCAGCATGGGTAAGCCTCGAGAGAGGATGAACTCAGGATTGGAGACTTATTCATGGTATCAGGTTGCAGATAGGTGGGTAAAGCTAGAGACAGTGTTGGGAGCAACCCTGTGGAAAACCAAGCAGCCCTCTCTCCCTTGACGGCAGAGGGGCTGCAGCGAGCTTATTTTACGACGAAATTTACAATCTTTCCGGGGACATAGATTTCTTTGACCAAGGTCTTTCCTTCGAGATGGCGGCTCACGAATTCGGATTCTTTAGCCAACGTGAGAGCTGTCGCTTGGTCGATTGTTTTGGCAACATCGATTGTCCCGCGGAGTTTGCCGTTCACCTGAATAGATAGGGTGATGGTATCATCGATGACTTTTTGAGGGTCAAAGCTCGGGAAAGGTTCATAGGCCAGCGATCCCTGACCACCATAGCGTTGCCACAGCTCCTCTGCCATGTGGGGGGCGTAGGCAGAGAGCAGAAGGATCATTGTCTTGGCTGCAGAAGCACCGATTGAGCTTTCTTTTAGACCAGCATTGACAAGTTCCATCATGGCAGCAATAGCCGTATTGAAGCGCATGCCTTCGGTATCTTCTCCGACCTTTTTGATCGTTTTATGAAGAACCTTTTCAAAAGCCTCAGTGGATTGGCTAGGTCCTTGAGAAGCCTTGCCATCTGCTTGGATGAGAAGGCGCCAAAAACGGCTCAAGAAGCGATGGGTACCAACGATACCATCAGATTTCCAAGGCTTCACCTGCTCGAGGGGGCCCATAAACATCTCATAGAGACGGAAGGCATCAGCGCCCCAACGGTCGATAACCTCATCGGGATTGACAACATTGCCTCGGCTTTTGGACATTTTTTCGCCATTTTCACCGAGGATCATGCCCTGGTTTACGAGGCGTTGGAAAGGTTCTTTAGTGGAAACAAGACCGCAGTCAAAGAGCACTTTATGCCAGAAACGGGCATAGAGGAGGTGGAGAACAGCATGTTCGACGCCACCGACATAAAGATCGACGGGCATCCAATACTTTTCTTTCTCAGCGGCCCAAGCCTGATGGTTGTTCAGGGGATCGATGAAGCGGAGATAGTACCAGCACGAACCCGCCCATTGCGGCATTGTGTTGGTTTCCCGCCGATAGGTTTGACCTTTCTGCGTATAGGGCAGCCAAGATTCTGCGCGAGCCAAAGGAGATTCACCCGTGTGACTTGGTTTAAAGTCATCGAGTTCGGGCAAGATAAGTGGGAGCTCGGACTCCTGTATAGCAACCTCTTCGCCTGTGTGACTCAAGGCGATAGGAATCGGTTCACCCCAGTAGCGTTGGCGAGAAAAGAGCCAATCTCGCAGCTTATAGGTCACCATGCGTTTGCCTTGGCCGAGCTCTTCGAGTTTTTTGACCATAGCTTCAATGGCTGCATCCTTGCGGAGTCCATCCAGAAAGCCCGAATTGACCAGAACTCCATCGCCGACATGGGCAGCTTCTTCGATGGCCTTGTCACCGCCTTCAAGAACGCGCTTGATCGGCAGCTGATAAGCGCGTGCGAACGCATGATCGCGCTCGTCATGACCAGGGACTGCCATGATTGCTCCATGGCCGTAGGACATCAGCACATAATCGCTGATATAGACGGGAAGGAGTTCCTGATTGACTGGATTGATAGCATAGGCGCCAGTGAAAACACCGGTTTTTGCAGTGTCGGCAATCCGATCGCGGTCAGCTTTGTTCAATGTCGCTTGAACGTAAGCATCGACAGCGGCCTTCTGTTCCTTGCTGGTAATTTTAGCAAGGAGGGGATGCTCTGGTGCGAGGACAAAGAACGTGGCGCCATAGAGAGTGTCAGGGCGCGTTGTGAAAACGGTGAGTCTATCTTCGTGCCCTTTGATCGCAAAATGGATCTCAGCTCCTGTGCTTTTACCGATCCAATTGCGTTGCATTTCCTTGATAGATTCCGGCCAGTCGAGGAGGTCGAGGTCTTCGAGCAGGCGTTCCGCATAAGCCGTGATTTTCAAAATCCACTGGCGCATGGGTTTTTTGATAACTGGAAAGCCACCGACTTCTGATTTGCCATCGATCACTTCTTCATTGGCTAAGACTGTGCCGAGTTCTTCGCACCAGTTTACGGCCTGTTCCGCTTGGTAGGCGAGACCCTTTTCGTAGAGCTTGAGAAAGATCCATTGAGTCCATTTGTAATAATTGGGATCAGTCGTATTGATTTCACGATCCCAGTCGTAAGAGAGACCGATCGATTGGATCTGACGACGGAAATTATCGATATTCTTCTTCGTTGTGTCTCGAGGGTGGGTTCCGGTTTTCACGGCGTGCTGTTCAGCAGGCAAGCCGAAGGCATCCCAACCCATGGGATGCAAGACATTAAACCCCTTCATGCGCTTATAGCGCGCCATGATATCCGTAGCGGTATAGCCCTCAGGGTGTCCGACGTGCAGCCCCGACCCGGAGGGATAGGGAAACATATCGAGCACGTAGTATTTTGGCTTGTCGGACGTATCCGGAGTCTTGAAAGTTTTTTGCTTGAGCCAAAAGTCCTGCCACTTTTTTTCTAAGGACTTTGGATCGTATTCCGTGTGGTTCTGTTCTTGGGACATGCCCCGGCCTCCTTAGCGCCAACTTCGGTACAGACGAAAGCCTACACCTTAGCACAGAAGAGCTTGACGTCTCAACAGACGCCACTGATCCGCCCAAGATAAGCCTTCCGTTCGGGCCTGTTCAGTCCGACGGGTGATGACAGCTGAGGATCAGCCTTTTTGGAACTTGAACTGGATGTAGGTGATAAAAAAGTCGAGGATCAAAATTGCAACATACGAACTCACCACGGCTCGTGTTGTGGCGCGTCCAACACCCTTGGCGCCCCCAGAGGTGCGGTAGCCTTCAAAGCACCCAATAGTGGAGAAGACAAAGCCGAAGAGGCCGGCTTTCTGCATGCCCATAAAGAGATCTTCAGTATCGATGACCCACTCCAACTTGCTAAAAAAATCAGCAACATCGACCTGATAGTAGAAAAAACCGACGAGAAAGGCCGTTGCTACGCCAGCAAAGACCATAAGAGATGTGATAAGAGGCATCATCAGCGTACTCGCTAGAATACGCGGGGCCATCAGGTAGCCAAAGGGGTCTACAGCCATCACGCGCATCGCGTCTATTTGTTCATTGACCTTCATGGAGCCAATTTCCGCCGTCATGGCTGATCCTGCGCGGGCCGTCACCAGAAAGGCTCCCACTACGGGGGCTAACTCTCGCGCAAGAGCGAATCCTGTCGAGGCTCCAATGAGCGATTCGGTTCCGAAGATGCGGAAAATCTCGCCAAGTTGAAGAGCAAAAATACCGCCTATCATCACCCCTGCAAGCATCGTGATGAGAAAACTGCGATTGCCCACAAACTCCATCTGCGCCAAGAGCAGTTCACGATTGACGGGAGGTTGGAAACAGCGCCGTACACTGCGTATGACAAAAGATGTATAATGACCCAGTACCAAGATCAGGGGGCGGACGATTTGGTCCACTGGGCGTACGATTGCGTCAAGGGACACAAGCGACCTCCTTCGGGCAAACATGCAGAGCATGGGGTGAAGGTATTGGCATCGTGTTGAACTCCTGCCAGTTACACCTATCATGCCACAGGACTGGACGCACGAGGAGTCAGAATTGTGAGAAGCTTATTCCCACTGGTTTTTTTGGGTATCATGGGCATCAACAGTCACACATATGGGGCTTGTGAGACCCTGGTGCGTGGACCGATCGCTTTCGATGTGCAGCAGTGTATTGCCGTGAGTCCCGAACAGAGTTTTCCTTTTACTGACCCTCGCTATGCTTTTATTCGAGACCTCCCTCCCAGCAATCGGGCTCAGTATCTCGACACCTATCGAGGTCTTATCCTGCGTGGAAAAGTCGTGCGCTCCATGGCTGTGCGCAGTGGTTTAAGTCCTGAACAGGGCGCCTTGGGTGGGGAAGTCGTAAGTGTATTTATCGCTCCGAAGGTTACCGATTGCAATGCGGTCAATGGCAAACGAGTCCAGGGACAGTTAGATCAGATCTGCTGTGAGGGAGGGGGAGTCGCTCCTTGCCTCTTGGGGACGGGATATATTTTGAATAAGCCGCAGACCACTGGGGCTGCGACAGTTGTTGGTAAGCATAGTATTCGGGCTCAGGGGGCTGCGAAACAAGGCTATCAGCAAGCGGCTGCTGCCATGGCCAAGCACGATTTCCAGGGAGCTGCTAAAATTTTGGAAAGTCTGCGCGAGAAGAGGATGATCGATACTCAAGGCGAATTTCTCTTGGGAGCTAGCTACCGAGAGCTCGATGAGTGTCCTCGGGCTATTCCTCCTCTCGAGGCTATTTTTTCAAAGTTTGAGAAGAGCAATTTTTGGGCTGATGATGAGGTTTATATTCGCAAAGGAACCATGCTCCTTGCCCGTTGCTATGCGATGATGGGGCAGCCGGGCGACTCGGTCATGGTACTCAAGAGTTTTTTGGTCGAACCTAAAAAATTTCAAAGAGAAATCGCCGAATCTTTGAGTCATGCAGACTTTGGTGGCATTCGCACAGATAAGGCCTACCTCACCTATGAAAGCCAAGCTCGCAAGCTTCTCCGAAGCTCTCAGTGAACGCTCAGCTTTGCTCGTGTAAAAAAGTTTGGAAAGCAGCCATAGCCTGCCCTCTGTGGCTGATCTGATGCTTCTCGGCAGCGCTGAGTTCGGCAAAGGTTCTATCGTAGCCGTCGGGCACAAAGATAGGGTCATAACCAAATCCTTCTCCCCCTCGTGCTTCCTCGATAATCACGCCGGGACAGTAGCCTTCGAAGTAATGGACCGATCGCGCTTCGTCAATATAGCAAAGGACGCAAACAAAGCGCGCTCGACGTTCGCTGTGTGGTATGCCACGAAGGACCTTTAAAAGCTTTTGCAAATTGTCACGGTCCGAGGCCTCAGGGCCGGCATAGCGTGCTGAATATACTCCTGGTGATCCATTCAAAACTTCAACTTCAAGGCCAGAATCATCAGCCAAAACCCCGGCCGGAGTGTGGGCGACGAGGGCTTGTGCTTTGATCAAAGCGTTGCCACGAAAAGTGGACGCGGTTTCATTCCAGTGAATGCTGGGACTGAGCTCTTGGCATGAGCTGACGGTCCAATGGGTGCCCAAAATCATCTGAATTTCGTCAGCTTTGTGTGCGTTTTTGCTGGCCAAGTAAAGTGTTGGCATCTGTAGGGGCCCCTATGCTAAAGAAGATGGCGTCCGGACTAACTGGACCTTTCTTATAGCACAGGTGGGAGTAGGGAAG
>CANGNB010000094.1 GCA_947454545.1 Oligoflexaceae bacterium | reverse complement strand
GGGATAGCCTATCGACTGCACCATGCCTTTGCACTGCTGAAAGAGCTGCTCGAGTTCAAATTCATTGACGCGCTTGGTCAGGTAGAGTGATTCGGCCTTTTTTACGATGAGAACCAAGAGCTCGAGAGCAGCATCTTTGGATTTGAATCCTACAAAGTTGAGTTCATTGAGCTCATTGATGGCAAAAGCGAGATTGCTGAGACCACCATCAAATTCAAGGCTGCTCTTGATATGCTGGAGGCGCTGCGATGTGAGCTCTTCGATGGGGAGGTTAGCAAGTTTAGTGCGAAAGCTTTCGAGATCGTAATATCTCTGAAGACGCGGGATAAGGTTTTCGAATTTGATCAAGTGAATATTGTAGGTGCTGCGTTTGCTACGGATATTTTCCAGGCGAATCGAGATGGTCTCCATGATCGTGTGGAGGTAGGGGGATTCCATCGCCAGGCGTTCAAAAGCTCCCTCACTAATCCAGATAAAATTGCCTAACCACTGCGCCGAACGAAGCTGGGCTAGGACGCTCTGGCGCTCGCTGAGATTGAGTTTTTCGAGACGAATATCCAAAAAGGCTTCATCGCCCATAGCGGAAAGGGACTGATCGACCCAGTTGAAGTCGAGATAGTAAAAGCTGGAAAGCTTACCAAAGAGGTTGTCCAGGCGACTGACATCGATGTGATCCGCCAAATCAGGATCAAGAAGTGGAAACAGTTTGGCTAAGAGTCGCAGGCGCTGTTCGATCAGAGGCAGACCATCGAGGTGAATGATCGATAAGATCAGGAGAGCTTGGATACACGGAGTGCTGCTCACGGCGCTATCGATAGCCATGGTCAGCTGGGACGAGTGACCCTCCATACTCAGCAGGTAGTCACTAAAAGTTTTGCGGATGATATGCTCACACTGCATCTGCCGGGCACGAAACAGAAAAGCAGGCAGCTGGCTGCGACAGTCTTCATTGGGATCATGATCGAGCATAAGGACAGCGGTTCGAAAACCGATATTGTGCCGTTGAAGGTCGCTGCCGGAGCTCTGAAAACGACGGAAGATCCGGCTGACCTGGCCCTTGTCCATAAGGAAGGGGGAGTTGATGCGGCGCGGAACTTTGCTGCAAAGCCACCAGCTGCGGGCACTCCAGGCACAGGCGATCCAGGGACTGAGGTCGGCGAGATTCAAAAAGAGCACCTGAGCGGGGGCTTCTTCAAAAGGATCCTGAGACAAAATCAGCCTGACTATCAGGTGAAACAAGGCATTGCCAAGGAGGAGAACCGCCAAATAAAAATCAAAACGCAGAGGACCGACCCAGGGGATGATAGGGATGTTCTGCCATGCCGGCAGCACGGCGAGTTCGCTTTTATAGTGATAGAGCTGCAAGCCTG
Organism: Oligoflexaceae bacterium; assembly: GCA_947454545.1. GTDB lineage: Bacteria > Bdellovibrionota_B > Oligoflexia > Oligoflexales > Oligoflexaceae > Oligoflexus. The sequence goes on along the minus strand of CANGNB010000094.1, from coordinate 12,090 downwards.
CGAGTAATAGCGGGAAGCAAAGACTGAAGACATGAAGCCAGAGACTCAGACTGTTGCTGGCGCGTTCGATGCCAAAGACTATGTTGTTCTGGTAGGCTGTAGCGACGAGTGTGGCACCGATAGCAAAACCACAGAGGTGCATGCCTAGGCTGATTTTTGCAGGTAAGGGCAGGGTGATCAGACGCAAGGAAATCTGCAGAGCAACCTTCGCTCCGAGGAGACTTGCCAAGCATCCATAGATGAGAAGAGAGCTGGCTGTTGGCAGATCCGCAAAAAGTTGCAGGCATGCTTGAGCTAACTGCAAGCAGGCGAGAAAGCAAATGGCAGCTTGCAGTCTCGGCCAAGACCCACGACGAAAAAGGCACGCAAAGCTCAGGAGAATGGCGGCAAGCGAGCCAAAAAACTGACTGAAAAAGCAGAAGGACCAAAACAAACGACCACTTCGCTGGGCAAGGGTATGCCACTGAAAGTAGCTCGTGGCAGCTAAACTGAGCAAAAGTAGGCCTGAAGCGACTGCGATGAGTAGCTTTTGGTCGTTTCTCAGGTTTAACTTCTGCCCTAAGTTCATTCTAACTTCCTTTTTTCAGGCTCATAGGCTCTGTGGGAAGGAACACACGAAAGCAGCTTCCCTTTTGGAGCTCGCTTGTGACTTCGATGTGCCCGCCCATATCCTGGACTATGCCATGACATATCGAAAGACCAAGGCCTGTTCCTTCGCCCTCAGCTTTGCTGGTAAAGAAAGGGTCAAAGATCTTTTTAAGATCGTGAGCAGGAATGCCTACACCCGTGTCTTGAATGTCTGCTACAGCGAAGCGTGTCCCCGCCTCATTGAGCTCGATAGAGGAGCGTAGGGTGAGGTGCCCTCCCTGAGGCATAGCCTGAAGCGCATTTTGGATGAGATTGAGAAAGACTTGGATCAGCTTATTGCGGTTGGTATGGACGATAGCTTGTTCGTTCCATTCCTCGCTGATCTCTATGCTATCGGCGGCTCCTCCGACTGTACAAAAGCGGAGAGCCGATTGCAGGACTTCTCGTATGTCAAAGGCTTCGGCCTTTTTCGCTTCGTCCTGGGTCGGTTGCATGCGAGCGAAGTCAAGGAGGCTTTCGACGATCTGCTTACAGCGGTTGGCGGCAGCTTCGATTTCAATAACGTCGAGATAGTTTTCACCTTCTTTGGGCAGATTGCGGAGCAACATTTGAGCAAAGAGCAGGATGCCTGCCAGAGGATTATTGAGCTCGTGGGCGATCCCTCCAGCCAGAAGACCTATTGAGGCCAGTTTCTCATGTTGAAGGAGCTGTTTTTCCATCTGCTTGGCTTCGGTACGATCTCGGTAGATATGCAAGGATCCTTCGAGGACTCCGTGGGCATCGAAGATGGGCTGAGTCGTCACCTCAAAAGTCCGGTCTCCATGAACTTTGCTGAGTTCAAACGTGTGAGATTCTTTGGTGCTCAGACAGGTTTGGAGAGAACAGTTCGCGCATGGACTCTGGCGTTCCGCAAAGACCTCAAAGCAGCGTGCACCCACCAGGGTTTTGATATCACGCTGGGCATGCTGAGCCATGGCTTTGTTGGTCTGAAGAATACGAAAGTCTTTATCGATAAGCATCAAAGGATCGACGATGGCATCGACCGTGGCCATCCAACGTCTTTTGAGGCCCTCGACGAAGGCTATACTGCTTTTGTCTGACGATGCTGGCTGTCCCATAGTCACCTTCTGCTAAGGAAATCTGCGACCCTCGTCCTATCGGTGACTCGAGGGATCTCTCGATGGGAAATTCTTGCCTAGAGCCCTGCTTAGTTCGAGAGTCAGAACGCCGATCTTAGGAGATAGGGAGGGACGTTTGTGTATCAGACCCTGCGGTGTGTCATTCAAAGAGGAGTCCTACTCAGCCTTTGGCTTTGGGGGGCTTTTTGCATGGGCATGCAGGAGCCCTCATTGAAGGGCGAGTGGCACTTTGAACCCGAACGTCTCGAGTTACCGACATGGACTGAGAGAGGCGAGGGCTCGCCGCTCACTCTGCCGGGAGCCCTCCGCACAGGGGAGGGCCAAGCACCTTCCTTTGCGACGCTCTGGAAAGATCAGCAGTGGCAGACAGAGGCAAAGGGTCTTGGTCTCAAGGTCTGGGCAATTTTTGGAGCCTACCAGCTCTGGCTCGTCCGTGAAGAAGGTCCACCTCAGCTCCTTGCTCAAAGTGGTCGAGTCGGAACAAAAGCAGAAAATACCGAGTTTCAGATGCTCGAACAGGTGGTACCTCTCCCTCAGGATCTGCGGGTTGGAGAAAGAGTGCGATGGGTGCTGCTCATAAGTTCGTTTCACATAGCTCCTATTGTGCGAGAGGTCCCACAGATAGGTCGATGGGATGAGCTTTTGCGTGGGCATCTTCGGGCCCAGATGGAAAGAGCCGTACTGGTTGGAGGCTTTTTCATGATCTTTTTGTATGCCTGCTGTTTGTGGTGGCAAAGGCCCGTCGATCGAGCCAATTTTTGGGTGGGGTGCTTGGCCCTTACCCTCCTTTTTCGCTACCTTTGTACGGAGTGGATGCTATCGCTTTGGCTCGAATCACCCTATTGGAACGAGGCCTATAATGCCGTAGCCATGACGGATCTCACGCTCCTAGCCACTTTGTGTGTAACTGCTATCCTTTCGACCCTCTATCCTTGGCCCCTTTTGCGTCGGATCTTCCATCTCACTCTCGGAACGTTTGGACTTTACTTTGTCTTGCACCCCTTCCTGGGATTATCAAGGATGATGGCATCGGCGGATCGGGTCCTTCTCGCCGTCATTCTTATTCACACGCCGATGCTTTTGCTATCTATCGTCTACTTGGTCAAACGTCGTGCTCAGGATGTGGGGTGGATAGTAGCAGGTGTGAGTGGTTTGGCCTTTGCTGGCATCAATGATTACGGGATCTATTTTTTACAATGGCCCAGCATCTATCTTACCCACTATGCGACCTTAGTTTTTGCCTTTTCGCAGAGTTTGGTGACGGGGCGAAGGTTTGCTCGAACCTTTGAACACAACGAGCAGCTGCTTCAGGAAATTCAAGAACAGGAGCGGGCTCGCACAACCTTTTTTCATAATACTTCGCACGAGCTGCGAACACCTCTGAACGGCATCCTTGGGTTTCTGCGGCTTTTACTAGCAGAACATTTCGGTGTTCAGACGGAAGCAGCACGGACTCAATTGGGCAAATGTATACGCCTTGCCGAGTCTCTGACACTACAGGTAAATACCATTTTGGATCTCGCAAAGTCGCGTCGTGGCACTTTGCGCCTCAACTGCCAAGTGTTTCGACTGGCTGAACTCAAAGCTGAGATGCAGGATTTGGCGGAAGGTCTTCAGCTCAGGAGAGGTTCTTCTCTCTTTACCTCGGAGTCTTCGTTTGATGAACAGATCGTTTTTATTGGCGACCGAGAGAAGTGTGCAACTATTCTTCGTAACCTGATTGGAAATGCTTTTAAATTCTCAGACCCCAAGCGCTTAAATCAGGTGCAACTCAAAATGTCGAAAACATCGCAGGGACTGGAGTGCGAAGTCAAAGACACAGGCATAGGGATCCCACCCCATCAGGTGGATAAAATTTTTGAAGAGTTTAGCCAGCTCGCGAGTGATGCTCGTCGCCGCTACGAAGGGACGGGTCTTGGCTTGGCGCTGGTTAAGGATTTGGTGCAGCTTATGGGGGGCCGTATAGAGGTTCAGTCGACTCTGGATCAAGGCTCGACGTTTAAGATTTGGATTCCAGAAAGTTCGGAACACGAAGCGCAGATCTTTCAAGTTGAGAGAGAATCGGCCCTGCTGCCTGAGAGAAGTTCAGGGAGCGAGCTCAAAATTCCTCCCAAAAAGCGATCTTTGCAAGCAGGCTATCAGCTTGAAGCAGCTAAAATTTTAGTTGTCGATGATCATGAGCTCAACTGTGAAGTCGTTGAACATATTCTCGAGCAGAACTCTTATCAGGTCATCAGCGCCTATGGGGGGCGTGAGGCTCTGGCGAAGGCAAGGAGAGAGCGGCCCGATCTCATTTTGCTCGATGTGATGATGCCGGAAATGTCGGGAGAAGATGTCTTGCTCGCTCTGCGCCAAGAGGAAAGTTTAGCGGAAATTCCCGTGATCCTCTTGACCGCAAGGGCCAGTGAGAGCGATCGGGTCCATGGCTTGAGTTTGGGGGCAGACGATTATCTTGCCAAGCCGATTCAAGCTGAGGAGCTTTTGTTTCGGGTCGGAAATCTGCTGGGACGCTTGCGCCTTCACCGGCGTGCCGTACGATCGGAAGAGGACGAAAAATTCCTACAGATGGGGCGTCTTCTGCAGGATTTGAGTCATGAGCTGAAAAATATCTTTCATTACTCGGAAGCAGCTGATTTTTTTGGAGAGGATCAGCGTGCGGTGCTCCGTTTCGTGCCGCTCCAAAGTGAGTCTTGGGCCAAGGCGCAGGAGTGTTTGCAGGCCGATGAACGGAGCTTGGATACAGGATCTGAGGCTTTCTTAAGCCTGCCAACAGAAGCGTCTCCCAGTCTAGCTGCCTTGCGCTTACGTCTGAGCTATTGGGCCATGGCAGCGAAGGATAAACAAGAGCTTTGGGGAGAGATCCAAAGGCTGACCCAGGATCAGCAGAGAAGTTTGGAAAGTCTATTAAAGCTCCTTCAACAGCTTCGTATGGCCCAGGAACAGCTATCTCTGGCGCGAGAGCTCGTGAGCAGCATGCGGCGTATGCATCGCTCCTCGGGGCAAGAGGTCAGCGATGTGGGGCAAGTGTGTCGAGCTCTTGAACGCCTTTTACGCGCCCGAAGCCAGCGCCTTCACGTGAGCCTAAAGTGGCCTCAGCAGACGGAACTGCTTGCGATCAAAGAGACGGCTCTCCTCCAAATCCTCCTTAATCTCCTTGGCAACGCCACAGACTATGTCCAGAACCTGTCGCGCGAGGAGCGTTGGGTCACTGTTGGTGTGAAAAGCTCGCTGGAATGGGTTGAACTGGAAATTGCGAATGGTGGTCCGATATCTGAGGTCATGCGGCGATGGGCAGCAGCCCCAGCGAGTGAGAGCAAAACTCTGGGTGATGGGTCAGGGCTGGGGCTCAAGATCAGCAAAAAATTGGTAGAAGAGGCCGGGGGATCGCTGGACTGTGATGTCCAGGCGCCTCATCCGCGTCTTTTGCTGAGGCTCAAAAGAGCTAAGAGCAGTGCTGAGAAGCCATAAAATGAGGAGGGCAGCTCCCGCTTTAGGATTGTGCAATCCCAAAACAGAAGCTGCCCCTCTCAGAGATCAGTGTGCAAAAGATAGCTGATCGGTTTCCGCTTCCGTGACTTTTTTGAGCTTTTCAAAGAGCTCGTCCTGTCCATCCACATCGTTGGGATGTTTCCATACCAAAGCATGCATCAAGACAGCGTCCATGTGTTCAACAGGAACAATGGTGAGGTCTTTGAGTATGTTTTTAGGGATATCGATCAAGTCTTTTTCATTCTCTTTAGGAATGATGATTTTGGTGATACCACCACGGTGTGCTGCAAGGATCTTCTCTTTGAGGCCACCGATGGCAAGGACGCGACCACGTAGGGTGATTTCACCGGTCATGGACACATCTTTGCTGACAGGACGCTGGGTAAGCGCGCTGGTCAATGCGGTAGCCATCGTGATCCCGGCACTGGGGCCATCTTTAGGGATAGCGCCCTCAGGCACGTGGATATGAAGATCGACTTTTGTGTAAAAGTCTTCGGCGATATTGAGAAACTTAGCTCGCGAGCGGACGTAGCTGAAGGCAGCCTGAGCCGACTCTTGCATAACTTCGCCGAGCTTACCCGTGATGATCAGCTTGCCATTTCCTGGAACGACAGCGACTTCCGAGACGAGCAAGTCACCACCGACCTCAGTCCAGGCCATCCCTGTACATATGCCCACTTCGTGGTGGTCATTTTGAAGGCCGATGCGATACTTGCGAGGCCCGAGGTATTTATTGATGCTTTTTTCATTCACTTTTTCGCTGATCGAATTGGGCTCGAGCTTGAGGCGATCCTTGAGTGGCCCTGCATCCTTGCCGTCATTTTTAGCCTTGGCAGCTGCCAGAGCATCTTCTTCAAATTTTTTCATGTGTTTGCGGGCAAGTTTCCGACAGACCGAAGCAATTTCTCGCTCCAGACTCCGAACGCCTGATTCCCGAGTATAGTAGCGAAGAAGCTCGTGAATGGCCTTAGAGCCGAACTGAACATCCTGATGTTCCAGCCCATTTTCTTTGAGCTGTTTTGGGACTAAGTACTGATTGGCTATTGAGTGCTTCTCTTCTTCAGTGTAACCAGCGAGGCTGATGACTTCCATACGATCCAGAAGGGGACGCGGAATGGTGTGAAGAGAGTTAGCCGTTGCCAAGAATAGGACCTTCGAAAGATCGTAGTCGAGATCGAGATAGTGATCGTTGAAGGTATGATTCTGTTCTGGATCGAGAACCTCAAGCAGTGCCGAAGAAGGATCGCCACGAAAGTCTTGGGACAGCTTATCGATCTCATCGAGGAGGATAACCGGATTCGACTTGCCAGCTTTTTTGAGAGCGTGAATCACCTTGCCAGGCATCGAACCGATATAAGTTCGGCGATGACCGCGGATTTCGGCTTCGTCACGAACACCGCCTAGGGCAACGCGTACAAAGCTTCGGCCGGTAGCGGTTGCGACGCTGCGGGCCAACGAGGTTTTACCCACACCTGGAGGGCCTACCAGACAGAGGATGGGGCCTTTCATGTTGTCGACGAGTGTGCGCACGGATAGGTACTCAAGGATACGATCTTTGACCTTTTCGAGACCAAAGTGATCTTTATTGAGGACTTCTTCAGCAAAGTGGGAGTCGCGAATATCTTCGGAATAATCATTCCAAGGCAGATTGAGGACAGTATCGATATAGTTGCGAACGACCGTCGCCTCAGCGGACATCGGCGACATATGCTTGAGCTTTTTGAGCTCTTTAGTGAGTTTTTCTCGGGCTTCTTCAGAGAGCTTTTTATGCTTGATCTGGTTTTCGATCTCTGCGATTTCTGCGCGGCCGTCATCGCGATCGCCGAGCTCTTTTTGAATCGCCTGCATCTGCTCGTTGAGATAGTACTCTTTTTGGGTTTTTTCCATCTGACGTTTCACGCGAGCGCGAATTTTCTTTTCGACGCGCATGATTTCGATTTCAGATTGGATGTAGCCATACAGATCTTCGAGACGTTTGGCAGGATTGGTTTCTTCAAGAAGGCGTTGTTTGTCTTGAAGTTTCAGATTGCTGAGATGGGCGACGAGAGTATCGGCCAGCTTAGACTCATCTTCCATCGAAGCGATGGAGAGGAGCATCTCAGGGGGAATCCGCTTATTCAAGCGAACGTAGTTATCAAAGGCCATTTTTACCGTGCGCACGAGAGCTTCGTTTTCAACACCTTGGCTTTTTGCTTCCGGTAAAGCCTCGGCTTTGACAAGAAAGTAGGCATCCGTTTGCACAAACTCGGTGATGCGCGCACGTCTTTGGCCTTCGACCAAGACCTTGACCGTTCCATCGGGAAGACGGAGCAACTGGAGTATCGTGGAGATGGTCCCAACAGTATAGATATCCTCGGGAGCTGGCTCATTCGTCTTGGCTTTCACCTGAGCTGCCAGCAGGATTTCCTTGTTGCCACTCATGGCTTGTTCTAAAGCCTGGATCGATTTTTCTCGACCCACAAAGAGCGGCACCACGGTGGATGGAAAGACGAGGATGTCACGAAGAGGGAGCAGGGGAATTTTCACGGCCTCGGGCTTGGTCTTCGGGTCTTTTGACTCATCCGACATACAGTCTCCCTCCTCATGGGTACGAAATCACAGAGACTAGGCTCAACCTAGGGCCGCGTGTGTTCGATGCTGTTTGATGATCTCATATCTTTATCTTAACGCAAGATGCGGGGGGATGTCAGTCCTTATTGTGGCGAGATGGCGAATGCAGAACCCTTAAGGGCTCTAGCGGCCTAGAAAAATTTGCCTCGCTCCGATGGTCTAGTCTTTGGTTTGAAGTGCAAAGAGAGAAGCCAAGCCCGCAAAAAAAGGCTCCTAAGAGCCTTCTTTTAGAGCTTTTTGTAGGAAACCTGCGGTGTTTTAGTTACCACCTGTTCCAAAATCGCGTTCCTTAGTCTCCCTTGCAGCGGCAGCTTGGATAGCAGCCAGCTCTTCTGGGGTTCTATACACGATGATGGGCTGGGAATTGTTGATAATCAACTCTTCGGTGATGACGACTTCTTTAATCGACTTCTCCGAAGGGATTTCATACATGATCTCCAGCATCGATTCTTCCAAAATCGCACGCAGACCGCGCGCTCCCGTTTTGCGCTTGATAGCTTCCTTCACAACAGCGCGCAGGGCGCCTTCGGTGAACTTTAGCTGCACACTTTCAAAATCAAAAAGCTTCTGAAACTGCTTCACAATCGCATTCTTGGGCTTGGTCAAGATATCAATCATGGCATCTTCTGTCAGCTGCGCAAGAGAGCAGATCACGGGCAGACGACCGATGAATTCAGGAATCAAACCAAACTTGGCCAAGTCCGCAGTCGTCACCTTGTTGAGCAGGTCTGTCACGTTGCGTTCGCGTTTGGACAAGATCTCTGCGCCAAAGCCTAGCGAAGATGTCTCGATCCTTTGAGCGACGATGTCTTCAAGGCCGGCAAAAGCACCCCCGCAGATGAAGAGCACGTTCGTCGTGTCGACTTGCAAGAATTCCTGCTGCGGATGCTTGCGGCCGCCGCGCGGAGGAACGTTGGCAATCGTACCTTCAATAATTTTCAAGAGGGCTTGCTGAACCCCTTCGCCCGAAACGTCACGGGTGATGGAGGGGTTATCCCCTTTGCGGGCGATCTTGTCGATTTCATCGATATAGCCTATACCGCGTTGAGCGAGCTCAACATCGTAGTCGGCATTTTGCAAAAGGTTGAGAATGATGTTTTCCACATCTTCGCCTACATACCCGGCCTCTGTAAGGTTGGTTGCATCGGAGATGGTGAAAGGCACGTTCAGGATACGAGCAAGCGTTTGGGCTAGCAGGGTTTTCCCGCTCCCCGTCGGACCGATCAGGAGGATGTTCGACTTTGTGAGCTCGATCTCGTCAGACGAACCCTTGTGATCGATACGCTTGTAGTGGTTGTGAACAGCTACGGACAAAATCTTTTTCGCCCGTTCTTGGCCGATCACATACTCGTCGAGAATGCGCTTGATATCTTTGGGGTTGGGAATTTTGTTCCCAGGATTCAGTAACTCTTCTTTTTCCACTTCTTCGGCGATGATGTCATTGCAAAGCTGAATGCACTCGTCGCAAATGTATACGTTTGGACCTGCAATCAACTTTTTGACTTCTTTTTGACTCTTGCCACAGAAGCTGCAGTGCAGACCACTGTCCTTGCTGGCCATAAATTCGATCTCCCTTCAGGATCTGCTTCGAGGTCCCACTCCAAGCCGCCCGCTTGGAGTTAAAGGCTAGCCTCGGCGGCTCACACGTTAGTCCTTCTTCGGTTTTTTCACCGGAGAGATAATGCTATCCACAATTCCGTATTCTTTTGCCTGCTCTGCACTCATGAAATAATCGCGATCGATGTCTTTGATGATCTGCTGAGGCGTCTTTCCAGTATGCGAGGACAAGATGCCCGCCATTTTTTGCTTCAGGTTGATGATCTCCTGAGCTTGGATGTCGATATCTGTCGCCTGACCGCCAGCGCCACCGAGGGGCTGGTGGATCATGATGCGAGAATTAGGCAGCGCATGGCGTTTGCCAGGGGCACCCGCTGCGAGCAACCATGCTCCCATGCTTGCACACTGGCCGATGCAGTAGGTTCGCACGTCGGGGCGAATCAGCTGCATACAGTCATAGATGGCCATGCCTGCAGTGACAGAGCCACCAGGCGAATTGATATAGAACATGATGTCCTTATCAGGATCGACACTTTCGAGATAGAGCAACTGTGCAACAATGACGTTCGCGATTTCGTCATAGATAGGGGAGCCCAACATGACGATGCGTTCCTGAAGCAAGCGCGAGTAGATGTCCCACGATCGCTCGCCTCGGTTCGTCTGCTCAACGACAACGGGTACTAGTGCCATTGCAACATCCTTATTCAGCACAGGTTTGAAGACTTTTGTATCGAACCGCAATTTTCTTTGCAGTTGTCAATACATACAAAGATTAACTTAAGCTACTACGGAAGCAAAAACAAGAAGCTTCCACGGTGCCTTTCGTCCGAATTGAGGAAGTCTTTAGAAAAAAAAATCCTTCCTCAGGGTAAAGTACCCATAAGGAAGGATTGTATCATAGAGACGGGGCGGTTGAGAGCGTCTGTGTTTAAAGTCAGATGCGATTCTCGACCGCGTTGAGCTCTCTGCAGCAATTATTTTGCTGCAGCAGACTCTTCTTTCGTCTCGGTAACTTTTGCATGGCTGATGATGAAGTCCAGGGCTTTCTTGAAGAGGAGCGACTCACGAGCGTGAGGACCCATCGAAGCCTTGATGCTTTCCACCAGTTTTGCGTCAAGATTCTGACCCAGGTTGCTGCCGTTGATCAGCTCGCGGACATAGGCATCAAAATCTTCGTCATTGACCGAAACGCTCTCGTTCTTGATGACTTCAGAAAGGATCAGGGTGTTACGCGCACGATCCTTTGCCGTTTGCAGCAAGCGGCGACGCTGCTCGCCATTAGCCTTAGCAGCCTTACGTTCCTTGTCCGATTCGAATTCCATCTCATCGAAGATGCTGTCGATCACTTGGTCGACCATCGAAGGTGGGACTTCAAACTGATTTTTCTCAGAAAGTTGCTGAAAAATAGCTGTTTCGAGCTGATTGCGGCGATAGCTGTCAGCTTGGCGCTCAAGACGCTCGCGAATGCTCTTGGTCAAAGCGTCGAGGGTGTCGAGGCCCATGTCTTTGGCCAATTCATCGTTCAGTTCAGGGAGAGTCATCTCCATGATGCCTTCCACACGAACCGCTGCAAGGGCACGCATACCGATCTTGCTCTTGTCCTGGATGTGATCAGGGATCGTGATCTCAAGGCTTTTCTCATCACCGACTTTCATGCCAATAAGGCCTTCTTCAAGCTCGGGGAGGAGGTATTTCTTGCCCAGTTCGACGGGAACGTCATCGAAAGTAAATTCATCGAAGACTTCGTCGTTGATTGTGGCTTTTTGGCTGATCTTGACCACTTGGCCTGGGGCAGCAGCTGTTCCTGGCTCTGCTTCGCGCGTCTTCGCATGACGGCGCTGGACGAATTCCAGTTCGCGTTGAACTTCTGCTTCACCTACAGCCACGACTTTGCAGGTCAGCTCGAGGCCTTTGTAGCCTTCGATGGTTAGAGGGGGCAAGATATCAACGAGGACGCTGAAGGTGTAGTCAGCGTCTTCTTTCGGAAGGTCAACTGTTTCGAGCACAGGAGTTGCGATCGGACGGATGGATTCCTTCTCGATAGCTGAGGAAAGATGGCGGCTTACCAGCTGTTCAACTACGTCATATGCAACAGACTGACCGTAGAGCTTACGGATGACAGTCAATGGTGCTTTGCCTGGGCGAAAGCCATTGATGCGGGCTTTCTTCTGGAGATTGCGGTACACACTGTCAAATGCAGTTTTGACATCGTTCGAGGGAACTTCAACGCGGATACGACGTTGGACCGTATTCACTTCTTCAACGAGAGCCTTCATTCTGACCTCTTTAGAGTGCAAGTGGCGGCAGACGGTCACAGCTGTCAGCCACCAGGAAAAGTTCGCAAATTATAAAAGCTCTTCTGCCTTTGTCAACGGGAGCTTGACGCCGAATGGGGCTCAGCGGCCCGTCCGATGAAAAAAAACGCAGATTCCTGTGCCTGAGCTATAATGGGATCCAGAAAAAGCTTCGTGAGGAATGATAGTTATGATCATCGAGATCGATAAGGATCTTCAAGATCTTTTTCCACGCTATCTTGAAGCACGACGTCGAGACATAAAGACGATGCGAGACCTTGTGGACGTTCCGGATCTGGCAGCACTGGCCAGTATGGGACATAAAATTTCGGGGAATGCTGGGGCCTACGGGCTAGCGGATTACGGCAAACTGGCAAAGAGTCTTGAGGAGCGGGCCAAAGCTGCAGAGGTGC
>CANGNB010000093.1 GCA_947454545.1 Oligoflexaceae bacterium | reverse complement strand
TTCTCCTAAGAGTTGAGCTGTCGCGTGACTGTGATACGTATAGTGTTACAGAAAAATTCATTCCATTTCAATATTTAATCTTACAAAAAAAACTTTGCAAGAAAGTTCGAAGAAAAAAATTCACAGCCGAGCTCGCGAAGGGTGCGAGCCGTCGTGCTCAAAATATGATGAAGAGCTTGAGTCACAAGGTTTTGAGGCAGCCAGCATCACGGAATAAAGTTTCGAGATCAACGGCAGGGTCACAGGCCTTCAGTCCGTAGCGAACCAACCCTTTTTTTCCAAAATCGGGTTTCTGCCAGATGACTTCGAAGGCGATCGAAGCGTTATGAGTCTTCAGCTCAAGGGCAGTGCCCACAGGGAGGACAGCGCCCGAGAGGATAGAGAGGCCTTCGGGAGAGATATCTACCGGCTTGCATTGCAGCACCCTCTGCTCGGCATCGAGCAAAGTTCCAGGAAGTAACGTCGTCACATGGCGCCTTTGCATGCGCCTTTGTTCTAAGAAAGCAGGGACCCCCATCCTTAACTCCTGTTCTCGGTCCACGACCGTTCCTTCTTATCGGAGCCCCCCTTTGGTATTTCATAGAGCCTTAAATCACTAACAAAATCATTGAGATAAAAAAGATTTAAAGTCTGCTTGGCGAGGTGCCGGGCAGTCAAAGTTTTGACCCTTTCTCCTCATCCCGCTTTCGTGAATAAACGAGGTACAATAGAACTTGGAATTTGGAGGACACAGCCTATGTTTGCAATCTTTCCCGAGATACTCCACGCCGCCGCAAGGCAGGATCAGGAAAGCCTAGCCTGTCTCATTCGCAAATACTTCGCAGGCAATGATGTGTATGCACCCAGACTGAGGATCGAACCCCTGCTTGGATCTCTCGGTGTGCACAGCAGCCGCGAGCCAGTTCCTTACTGTGCACGTATTCAAGTGATGGATCATCGGGGTCAGTACAGAATTTCTCTGAGCACATCCGATCGTTTGACCGATACGCGGGAGCTTAACTATACCCAGGCTCACCTCCTTGGATATTTTTTGAATGTCTACTTACCCCTCATGGCTGAAGCTGAGCTGAGCGCTGAAGCCTATCAGCTTGAGAGTTCGGTGCTCCAAAAGCTGTTGCAGCGCACCAAGGTAGACTTTGCCAAGGTCGCCGCCGCGGATCTGTTTGCACTGGCTTTGCTCATGCCCTCGGGAATGGTGAAGAAAGCTTACCAAGCGCTTAAGAGCCCAGAGAATTGTGCAGCCTTTTTCCATGTGCCTCAGGCCTTGCTAAACCTTCGTTTGGCACAGCTGCGCGTGCTCCCGTCGGAGCTTGAAGCAAGTGAAGATTTGGCAAAGCCAGAAGTCGTGCCTCCATCCGCAGCGTCTGCAAAACCAGCCGCTCAGCGCGCGTCGGTCACTTCCGAAAGTAAACCCAAGAGCAAAGCTCCAGAAAAGGCATCGAGCTTAGCTCGAGTTCAGCAGAGCGTTGCATCGCGAAGCTATAAAAATGAAGGTGCGCGAGTTCCCGCTTCGGCTGCAACAGAGAAGGCAACGCAAGGTGCTGGTGACGGTTTGAAACGTTTGCGTGAACTCGCCAAGAAAATAGATCGTTCGGTCGATACTTAAGGAGGCCTCCTCTTTCCACCCGCTGAGCCATGCTCCGATGGCCTTGCACCGAATTCTTTACATTCCTGTAGGACAACGGTAGTTTCGAGGGCTGACAAGTCACAAAGAACTTGTGAGCATCTTCCCACTTCCAAGTCGAGGGTAAGCAGCGGCATGGCAGATCAAGCACTTTGGAAACCTGACGAGGCACGCAAAGCCTCGAGCGCTATGGGTCGCTTTCAAGAGTTCGTGAGTGCACAGACGGGACTCTCTTTTTCTGGGTACAAAGATTTACACTCTTTTTCAGTGAGAGACATCCAGGTCTTTTGGGACCTTGCTGCAAAATTTCTGGACCTGCGCTGGCATCATCGCGCCGAAACAGTTTATCAGCCAGGACCCGAGTCACAGATGCTAGGGGGACAATGGTTTCCGGGGAGCACGCTGAGCTGGACCGAGAACCTTCTGCCGCAACGACATGACCAGGCTACCAAGATCATATCTATAATAGAAGGTCGCGAGCAGCCAATTATTTATACAGGCGCCCAGCTGTACGAGGCCGTAGCTCGCTGTGCTGCCTATTTTCGCTCTCTGGGTCTCCGGTCCGGTGATCGCGTGGCCGCAGTCGTTCCCAATACGGGAGAAGCCATCATTGCAATGTTGGCGGCGACAGCGCTCGGGGCTGTGTGGTCGTCCTGTTCTCCCGATTTTGGGATTGCAGGGATCGTGGATCGCTTTGCGCAGATCGAACCGAGTCTTCTGATCATGACCCGATCCTATGTATATGGAGGTAAAACCTTCGACTGTCGTGATGCAGCCGCAGCCGTGCTCGAGCAGTTGCCGTCTGTGCGGGGGGCACTCATGATCGACCCCTTGGAGCAGGGAGCTATCGCTAGCCCCTGGGTCGATTGGAAAACAGCCTTGGCTTCGATCGAGGCAGGGGCCGTCGACACTTTTACCTGCCTCGCGACGAGCTTCGATCACCCGCTTTATATCCTTTATTCCTCCGGTACCACTGGCAAGCCGAAGTGTATTGTCCATTCGGTTGGAGGTACGTTGCTCCAGCACAAAAAAGAGCTCATGCTGCACAGCGATCTCGGTCCGGGACAACGTCTGCTTTACTTTACTACCTGTGGTTGGATGATGTGGAATTGGATGGTCTCGGGCCTCAGTGTTGGCGCCAGTCTTGTCCTTTTCGAAGGGTCGATAGCCCGCGAAGATTTTGCCGTCCTGTGGCGAGCCGTTGACGAGCACGAGGTCACGTGCTTTGGAACCAGCCCCAAGTTTTTAGCTGCGACAGAAAAAGCGGGCTTAGTCCCGAAGGCGCGTTTTCCCCTTAAAAAACTCCGCACCCTCTTGTCTACAGGCTCCCCCTTGATGCCTGAGCAGTTTACATGGGTCTACGAATCCGTAGCGGCCGATGTGCACCTGGCGTCGATCTCTGGGGGGACGGATATCATCTCCTGCTTTATGCTCGGTAATCCCCTATCTCCGGTCTGGGCGGGGGAAATTCAAGGGCCGGGCCTTGGCATGGCCGTGGACTGTTGGGATGCAGAGGGCAGAGCTCTGCGTCAGCACAAGGGGGAACTGGTGTGTACCAAGCCCTTTCCCTCTATGCCTCTCGGGTTTTGGAAGGACGCGGGTGAAAAATACCGTGAAGCCTACTTCAACTTCTATACCCACACTCAGGTTTGGCGCCATGGGGATTTTATCGAAATAAATGAGCGTGGAGGCATTCTTGTTTATGGTCGATCAGACGCAACTCTCAATCCAGGGGGTGTGCGGATTGGAACAGCAGAAATCTATCGTCAGGTCGAATCCTTGCCTTATGTCCAAGATTCTTTGGCTGTTTCTCATGATCGGGATGGTGATGCTGAGATGCTCCTTTTTGTGCGTTTGAGGGACGGACACACCCTCGATGCAGGGAAAACGCAGCAGATTCGGAGTCTGCTCAGAACTCAACTTTCCCCTCGGCATGTCCCTGCGGCGATCTTTTCGATCCAAGATATTCCGTATACACGCAGTGGAAAGAAGCTGGAAATAGCCGTTACCCGCATTTTGAATGGTCAGGGAATCGATAACCTTGCAGCGATAGCCAACCCGGAATGTCTCGAAGAATACCAAAATCTGGCCAAAAACGGCCTTAGGACCTGAGCAAAGCGAGCGTCTGCCCTTAGAAGAGCTTGCGACGACCTGCTGACGTGAGCTACCCCGGGGGCCCTTTTTTGCCCCCAAAAACGACGATTTTCACGAAAAAACGTAGGTTTTCTTCTAAAGTTCTTGCTTCTCTTAAAAGAACTGAGGTAAGGGAATCTCTCTGTTTATCGAGAGAATCTTCAAGACGCGCTTGATTTTTTCCACTCGTATAACGTAATTTATAGGGTATGCACTCGTCGCATTTTAAAAAATTTTAGGAGGTCGAGTTTTTATGGCTAAGAAGAAAGCCGCTGCTAAAGCAAAAGCAGGTAAAAAACCAGCTAAAAAAGCTGCTGCTCCCAAAGCTAAAGCTGCAAAAAAAGAAACCAGGACTTTGGTCACTGGTCCTAAGAACTTCGAAAAAGTGAGCAAGCCTCGCACGAAGAGCCAAGTTTTGGCTACTCTCTCGGACAACACTGGCCTTTCCAAAAAAGAAATCAGCGTTGTTTTCTCAACTCTTGGCGAGTTGATCGGCAACGATTTGAAAAAAGGCCCAGGAACTTTCACCGTTCCCGGTCTCTTGAAAGTTACTGTTGTACGCAAGCCTGCGACCAAAGCTCGCAAAGGCACCAACCCTTTCACTGGCGAAGAAATGACGTTCAAAGCAAAACCTGCTCGTAACGTTGTTAAAGTTCGTCCTTTGAAAGCTCTGAAAGACATGGTCTGAAAAGACTTGGGCCCCCCTTCAGAAAGGGGTCTCATAGCTGAATTGGAGAGAGCAGTCCTTCGGGGCTGCTTTTTTTTTATGGGGACTGCTGCGAAGATTTGGCTAGGTTTACCCAGAGTTCTTTTAGGCTCAGCCCTGCTTCGGGATGGATCCAATCACCGGCAATGGCCGCACACGGCTCAAGAACGAAGCTGCGATGCTTGGCTTCGGGGTGCGGAATGCTGAGGCGGGCGTCTTTAAAACAAGGGTAATCCCCCGGGGCTCGACGCCAGAGGATGATGTCACAGTCGAGGGTGCGGTTGCCCCAGCGCTCGCTGCGAATACGTCCTAAGTCGCTCTCGATAGCGAGGAGCTGATCGAGCATGGCCAGGGGCTGCAGGCTTGTTTCACAGATGATAGCCGTATTGAGAAAGCTCAGATCCGCAGTTCCCCCCCAAGGGGCCGTCTCGAGCAGAGGCGCGATAGCCGTCACCTCTCCGCATTTAGAGCGGATAGCATCGATAGCTTGATCTATGTAATACTCTCGATCGCCAAGGTTTGAACCAAGGCCGAGGAGATAGGCATCCACGCGGGATCTCCATGAATGTGTGACGGGGTTTTCCCCTAGGCGCCCCATCATAGGGGAGCTCTAGAGCAAAGGCAACTGCAAGAAGGGCTGTATGACACGTGTCATCACAAAAGTAGATGAGATAAGCGGGCAGTATGAGGGCTTTCTCTTTGATGCTTATGGTGTTCTCTTCGATGACAGGCAGATGATTTCTGGTGCCAAAGAGGTCTGGGAGCAGCTCAAGCTCCAGGGTAAGTCGCTTTGGATACTGACCAATGGCAGTTCTAAGACTGTTGCTGAAGCAGCTGCAGCTTACAGAGCCAAGGGTCTTGATGTCTCCGAGGAGCAGATCATCAATTCGGCCTCTTTGCTTGGGGACTTTATAGCGGAGCAGGGTCTTCAGGGATCTCGCACAGCTGTCCTAGGCACAGCGAGCTCAGCAAGCTATGTCTCGGCTGCAGGAGCAATGTGTGTTGATCCTCTCAAGGATGATTTTGAAGTCCTGGTGGTTGCGAATCAGGGGGATTACCCCTTTGTTCCAACCTTGGATCAGGTGATTAGCCGTATTCTAGAACGTTACGATAGAGGCTTAAGCTGTACCCTTATTCTCACCAATCCTGACTTTATCTATCCCAAAGATCGGGGTCAGTATGGTTTCACAGCCGGCTGTGTCGCGCTTCTTATCGAAGCAGCCCTGCGCGCCCGTCTCGGACCTGCGACGCCTCGCTTTGAGCGATTAGGTAAGCCTTTTCCTCGTATTTATGCTGAGGCTGTGCGTCGCGCTGGGACTTCATCGCTCCTGATGGTCGGCGATCAGCTCGAAACGGATATTCGCGGGGCGCAGAATTTTGGCCTCGATTCGCTTTTAGTGGGAACGGGTCTCGTGAATGTGCGGACCTGGCAGCCGAGCGCTGACGATCCGCGTCCGACCTATATCTTAGAAGAATGGAGCTGACTATGCTGGTCGTGACCTTGGGTGATCCCTGGAGTATCACGCAGACCTGTCTGATGCGCCTCAAAGAGCTTTGGCAGGCCGTGCCAGCCCAAAGCATTGTGCTGGTCGGTTCGCTGACACAATGGCAAGTTCAGGCTCGGGATCGGGCTTGGGAGGTGCCACCTTGGAGAGTTATTGCTGATTGGGAGGCGATCAAAGGTCCAGGCCTTTATTTTTATGCGATCGATGGGGACGAGCCAGCTGTGCCTGCCCCTCAATTGCCGGAGAAACAACGCGGCGCTCTCGCGACGCGGGCTCTCGAAAGCTTGCGAAGCCTCACACGAAGTCCGACCCAGCGCCTGGCTGTCGTGACTGCTCCGATTGATAAAAAAGTCTGTGCCTTAGCAGGTTTTCGCTTTCCTGGGCAGACCGAGTTTTTTATGGATCTGTGGCAAGAGGATGGTGTGATGATCCTCGCAGGACCTCGCTTGCGGGTTGCTCTAGCCACCAATCATCTCGCTTTGAAAGATGTTCCGGGTCAGATCACCTCGGCTCTCATTGAGCGCAAAGTCAAACTGTTGCAAAAAGCTCTGCAGGAGATTTTCCATCTGCCTCACCCACGCATCGGCGTTGCCGCCCTGAACCCACATGCGGGGGATCGGGGCCTTTTTGGGAACGAAGATCAAATGATCCTCGAGCCAGCTATAGCAGCCCTCCAAAAACAGGGCCTTGCTGTCAGTGGGCCTTTGCCTGCTGATACCGTTTTTTTTAGAGCCTACGAAGGCGCCTTTGATGCGGTCTTGGCGATGTATCATGACCAGGGGCTCGCTCCCCTCAAAACCGTCCACTTCTACGATGCAGTCAATATCACAGGTGGTCTCTCGGCCTTGCGTATCTCTCCAGATCACGGGCCGGCGAGTGAACTCTACGGAACCGATGCGGCCCGTGAAGACAGTTTTCGCATGGCGCTGACCCTGGCCCTGCGCTACCTCAAAGAGGGAGAAGCTGATGCAAGAACGTAATACGATCGAGATCCGAGGTGCCCACGAGCATAATCTCAAGCATCTGGATCTCTCGATTCCCCGAGCTCAGATCACTGTGGTCACCGGCGTCAGCGGTTCGGGCAAAAGCTCCTTAGCTTTCGACACCGTTTTGGCGGAAGCCAATCGCCGCTTTTTCTATACGCTTTCGCACTATTCGCGACAATTTTTGGACTTGGGATCACGCCCAGCCTTGCGGTCAGCGAGCGGTCTATCCCCCGCGATTGCTCTGGCTCAAAACGAGACCCAGCCATCCGTTCGGGCGACGGTCGCAAGTCTCACCGATCTTGGGGAATTGCTGGGTGTGCTCTATGCGCGCTTTGCAGAAAAGCGTTGCCCTAAGCATGATCTTCCAACCGAAGCGCGCAGCGTGGACGAAATGTGTGCTCATGTGCGCAGCCAATACTTTGGGCGCAATCTTTTGGTGACTGTGACCTTAGCCCAGGCCAAAAAAGGCCAGTTTCGCAAGCAGTTCGAAGATTTCGCCAAGAAAGGCTTTGCGCGTGCCTATGTCGATGGAGCGATGGTGGCCCTCGACCCCATCCCTCAACTCAACAAAGATGAGAAGCATGATATTGCCATCATCATCGATGCTCTGAAAGTCGATCCCAGTCGCGAGGCACGCCTGAAGAGTTCTCTGGAAATGGCCCTCAAGCTAGGGGAGGGTATTGTGAGTCTTTACCTCGCCGATGCCAAAGGGCAGATCGACCCCAAAAGCGTTCAGCATCTGTCCAAAGAAGCGGGTTGTCCGACCTGTGCCTTTAGCTGGCCTCGTCTCGATTCTAGGCATTTCTCTGCGAACTCTCTCGGTCGTTGCCCGACCTGTGATGGACGTGGCGTGATCGAAGATTGGGAGGACGAAGGTGAAGCGAGCGACGATGAACTCGGCGCCCCGCTCGAGCCCTGCAAAGTCTGTCAGGGGACAGGCCTGATGCCCGATCTTCGCGCCATCCTCTATCGAGGTCGCTCGCTGCATCGCCATTACCAGAGCAGTGTGCGTGAGCTTCAGGCTTTTATTCGGGAAAGCCTCGAGACGCTCGCACCCGAGCCGAGCGCCACCCGCGTCGTGCTCGAACACATCAAGGGCCATCTGGATCGCATGCTCGACATCGGTCTTGGCTACCTGCAGCTCAGTCGTCGTATTCGCAGTCTCTCGCATGGGGAAGCGCAACGCTTGCGGCTTTCCAGTATACTCGGGGAACAGCTGCGAGGCGTGCTCTACGTGCTCGATGAGCCGAGCCAGGGCCTGCATCCTACAGAAATTGCCTCGATCTGGGACGCTTTTGCGCGCCTCAAACAGCAGGGCAACACCCTGCTTATCGTCGATCATGATCCCGATATCATTCGTCGTGCCGACTGGATCATCGATCTGGGGCCCAGCGGGGGCAGTGAAGGCGGTCATCTGATGGCCCAATTTGCGCCTCAGGATGCGGCTCGCTATGCTCAGGATTCACTGACGGCTCGCTATCTTTTGGAAAAGGCTGAGCTGCGGCCCAAGAGCAAAAGCCGCGTGAGTTCAGATAGCTCGTGGCTCACTCTGGAAAAGGTCAAACTGCATACAGTCGATATCCCGAAGGTACGTTTTCCCCTTGGGGCATTGACTGTGGTCACTGGGCCAAGCGGTGCTGGCAAGAATACCCTCGTTCTGCAAACGCTCTATCGCAACCTCGCCGCACAGCTCGGCAGCAAGAGCAAAAAAGCCGCGCCTCTCTATGCCTGTAAAGACCTCAAAGGCATAGAAGCCTTGGGTGCCTGCACCCTGATTACTCGCAAGCCGATCGCCAAGTCTTCGGTGAGTATGCCTGCGACCTACCTCGATATCTTTACCGAGCTCCGCAATCTCTTCGCCTCTGTGCCCGAAGCGCAGATCTACGGACTCAGCGCGAGCTCCTTCTCGCTCTCCCAAGAAGAAGGGCGCTGCGGCGAATGCAAAGGCAAAGGTCGGCAGCAGCTGACCATGCGCTTTTTGGCTGATGCCACAGTGGAATGTCCCCTCTGTCAAGGGAAGCGCTATAAGCCGCATCTGCTCGATGTTCGCTATTCGGGCTTGAATATGGCCGATGTTCTGGATCTGTCGATTGCCGAAGCTTACGAGACCTTCAAACATCATCGTCTCCTCGAGCGTCGCCTGCGTCCTGCGGTGGACCTAGGTCTGGGCTATCTGAAGCTGGGGCAACCGAGCTCCAGTCTGTCGGGGGGTGAGTCCCAACGTCTCAAGCTCTCGCCCTATCTCAGTAAAAAACCGCAGCCTGGTACCCTTTTGATCATGGATGAGCCGACCGCCGGCCTGCACGTGCGTGATGTTGAACGTTTGCTGCAGAGTTTGGAAGTCTTGATCGATCAGGGGGTGAGTGTGATTATCTTGGAGCACGATGCTCAGGTGATCGCTGCTGCCGATTGGGTGATTCGGCTGGGGCCGGGATCTGGGGAAGATGGGGGGCGCCTGGTGAGCGAGGGGGTGCACTAGGCGAGAGTGTGAGTTGAATCGTGGTCTTTTGTAGCCAGTTTTTTTGCGCGCTTTGGAATGGAAGACCGCTGTCTGATCAGCACTTGGCAGAAGAAGGCCAAGAGAGCGGTGCAGCCTCTACGTGTTCCTATTCTCAAGCCCATTCCGATTCAGCTGATAGCTTACGGAACGGCCACCCCCTATACCCCTAATCAAAAGTCCTTTTTCTACGAGATCACTCAAATCTCGCTTAGCTGTCTCAGAACTCACTCCCGTCATCGCCACATACTTACGGTTATTGAGTCCCCCTTGAAATTCATCAGGAAAGATTTCCAAGATCTTACGCAAGACTTTAAGCTGTCGCTCCGAGAGTGAAACTTCCGCAATGCGTTTATAAAATTTCCTCACCTCTTCGGAACGTTGAATGACCCGCTCCGAATCCTCAAGTGTGGCGACAAATGTGTCGAGAAACCAAAGCAGCCATTCCGTTATCCCTGCCTTCTGGGTTTGGCAAGCTTCGAGAATTTCATAGTAGCTTTTACGACGCTTCATAATCTGGGCCGATAGACTGTAAAGGCGGCGCGACGAACGCTCATCTTGCGCCAGCGCAAGGTCGCACAAAGCACGAGCAAGGCGACCATTCCCATCTTCGTAGGGATGAATCGTGACAAACCAAAAGTGAGCCAGAGCGGCTCTTAAGAGACCATCGAGCGCTCGCGATGAGCCTTCGAACCAAAATAAAAATTGTTCCATCAATCGAGGGACATCGTTTGAAGGTGGGGCTCGATAATGAACCTTCTCTCGCCCCATCGGCCCTGATATGACCTCCATGGGCGTTGTAGATTCCCTATAGGCTCCCACTTGAATCCCACGTAGCCCCGATCGCCCATGGGGAAAGAGAGCGGCTTGCCAAGCATGCAGACGTTCCGTAGTCAGGGGGCGGTCTATCTCCCTCACGATATCAAGCATGATACTGACCAATCCTTCTACCGTTCGACTGGGGGATTTGCGATGTTCGAGAGGAAGACCCAAGCGCTCAGCAATAGACGAGCGGATGTCATCCTGGGCCAAGTGCTCACCCTCTATTTGGCTGGTGTGATAGATTTCTTCGACATAGAAATCCGCCTCTGCCTTCAAGCCGAGGGCATCAGCCTTGGCCAATAATTGACCTTGAACCTTTCGAGCCTGAGCGAGTGGCTTCAGGAGCGCCTCGCTGTCCCAGCTGAACTGCCACCAGTTTCGCTGTTCCCATATATAAAGAGACATAATTTCTGAGCCTTATATCGTATGATGAGAGCGGTTTAGTCCATGACCCGAAGAGAGGACTTAATCGGGTCAAGTTATGACCTGATTATAGCAGCTAGTAAGAGCCCGTGCTACCTGAGGAATGACCTGAATAGAGGAGATAATCGGGTCAATTTATGACCTGATTAGATCAGGTCAATTTAGAGTCCCCAGGTACTGGTTAACACATAGAGAGAAGCTTAGATGGACGGATTAAGTCAAAGAATCATCTTTTCAGAAGCAGATAATAGAAGAGTATCTATTCAGTTTTTGGAACCGTGCCCTCAGGGGAGCCGTCTAGCAGTTGTTTTTCCTGGCGCCGATTATACCTGTGATAGGCCACTCCTTTACTATGCAACAGAAGTCCTTCTGAGCAAAAACTATAGTGTTGCGCTGATCGAAGATAGACTTTCAAGAGACGAGTATTGGTTAAGCTTAAGCAAAGAACAAAGGTTAAGTTTTGCTGCAAAAAGAGCTCTATCAGTTTGGCAAACAATTCTATCTGAATCAAAATACACAGAATTTACTTTTGTTGGCAAATCTCTAGGCACCTACGGCATCGCGTCAATATTGGAGAGTTTTCCATCAGATCACATCAAGCAACTCGTCTGGCTGACTCCCTCTCTTAACGATAAGTGGCACGTGTTATCTTCAAGTCACAAAAAGTCTTTTGTAGCTATAGGTGCCAAGGATCCCTTATTCGAGACGGCAAAGCATCATGTGCCAGCTCATTCGATTGTATTCGAGGATGCCGATCATTCCCTTGAAACTCACTCCCTAGAGCTTTC
This sequence comes from Oligoflexaceae bacterium, assembly GCA_947454545.1. GTDB lineage: Bacteria > Bdellovibrionota_B > Oligoflexia > Oligoflexales > Oligoflexaceae > Oligoflexus. The sequence continues at coordinate 2,057 of CANGNB010000093.1, read as the reverse complement.
TTTGAACATACTGCGCTCGTTGCTTATGCAGCTCAAAGTTTGGCTTGAATGACAGGAGTTACTCACGCAAAAGCGCACCTATCAGAAAGATACTATACTCTGCGTGCGTGAAATGAAGATGACATTTCAGGGTGAGCTAAGTCCCCGTCTTGACTTGCATACACCAGGATACGCTTTGTCGCCTTGGTGTCTCCTGGGGGATCGTCGAGGAGCCGATAAGAGGACTTCAAGGGCCGAGACCAAGACCTTGGCTTAACAAAATCCTCTGGAGGAGACCTTATGATCAGCAGCCATCGTCCCGCGTTGTTTTTAGCTTTGCTCCTATCTCAACTCACCGCCTGTGGTGTCGATGTCCGCACCAACGAAGCGACTTCGACACGGGATGTCCAGTATGAAACCCTGGACACTGTAGCTGAGCAAGAGGCGACTCTGAGCTTTGCTCTCGATGCCGCGGCGCTGCCTGCAGATGCCAAGCAGATCCGGGTGACACTTGGTTTTGCAAATTGTCCGAGCAATCCTCAGATAGGTGCTCCCTGCAGCTTAGAGCTGAAAACCTACATGTTTTCCATCGCTGATAAACAGCTGAGCATACCCAAACTGAAACCAGGGCACTATCAGATACAATTGGAAATTCTCGATCAAAGCGGGACCAAAATCCTTCAAAAAGGTTCGGGCACTGCGGATATCGTCGCGGGAGGAACGTCTCATGTTAAGATTGCTCTCGATGCGCCTTCAAAGGCGACGACCGGTGATCTGATCATAGAGATCTGTGATCCGATGAAGCCACAGCCTGTTCCAGTTCCTCCTACACCCGCTCCCTGTAACCTTTGCCAAGATCCGGTACAAAACGGCAGTAAAAAGTGAGGATTCCCTACCTGTCGCCACCCTTTCTTTGCAGAATATTTAATTGTTAAATTCGTAAACAATGTTACGATCCGGATCCTCCTCTCAGGGAAGATGAGAGGACTTTTGCTCGCCAGGAGCACTGCTGTTTCGTTTCAACATGGGTGGAGATACTTATGAAAAACTTTTCTGCTAATACTTTCTTGACCGCTACATTGCTTTTTTCAGCTGCTTTCAGCGGGGCAGCGTGGGCCGTTCCGCCTTCCTTGCCAATAATCTGTCGCGGCGGTGCGGGCTCCTTGAGACTCAGCACTTCGAACAACAATGCAGCCTTTCACTTTTCAAAAACATCAGGCCCCGCAAGTGAAGGACTTGAGCCAGGACAATGCGCTTGGCGCGATCGTGCGGTGGGAGGGAGTGAACCTTCTTGCATTCAGCAGTACAACACCAATGCTACAGCCTGGATCTTTCCTGGGAAAAAAGAGGACAGCTATTTTACTTCGGATATTGGAAAGCATTGGTTAAAAGATCTCCTCTCTGAAAGTCAGTATGTCACGTTTCAGGCTTATAACCCCCACAGTGGTGCCTGTATCGTGATCACTCGGGTCGGAGAATAAAGGGCTTTAAGGGAAAGCAAGCCTGACGCTTTGGGCTAAACGCTCCGCTAAGAACGGGAGTTTCTGTGAAACTCCTACTCCGCTCCACTTTACTTCGATCACTTCCATCAATATTTTCCGTGACTCTCCAGGGTCGAAAGAATTTCAGACTTTTTTTTAAGTTTCATGATGGGCCTCCGACCCTGTTCTCAAGATTTAGAATGTCCGTACCCAAGATAAACTGGAGATCACATGCACACTTTCACCCGTGCCTTGAGCAACGTGCGCAAGGCTTTGCGAATCGGAATACTCTGCTTTTCTTTCGCAGTTCTAGTGAGTTTCAGCGTGAGCGCTCGTGCCGAATGGAGGAAGCCTGACACGGCAAACGCTCGCATTCTTACCAACGAAAAGGAATACCATGTAGCCAAAGATGGAAGCTTTGAGCTCAGCGACACAACAGTGACCGAGATCCTTCGAGACGATGCGAGAGATTCGGTTGGGACCAGCGAACGCGTCTGGAACCCTGAAACGACAAAACTCCTATCTGTTAAGGGCTGGACGACAAATAAGGCGAAATCGCTCCCGCTCGACGCCAAGTATATCGATACCAAATTTGTC
>CANGNB010000092.1 GCA_947454545.1 Oligoflexaceae bacterium | reverse complement strand
GAGTTTAAGCTCGTCGGCAATAGCCATGCTGTAACTGGAAACCCTCTCCGAATGACCTCTCGTATATGTGTCTTTTGCTTCAATCGTGCTCATCATGGTATCTATGATTCCAAACAGCCAGGAATCGAGCTCTTTGCGTAAAAGCATAGATTCGAGAATGGGAGAAGCTCTCTGCAAGAGAGCCTGTACGGTCTCCAATTCTTGCATGGCAAACGTATCTTTGGGATTGTCTGATTCCACATGAATGAGTGCAATGATATCGTCGCTATGAAGGACGGGGAGAATAACCCTATTTCGTCCTGCTTGCGTTGCTCTCGTATCTGCGTTTAGGAGGATCCCCTGACGTCTGGACAAGGAATCTTCGAAAGCCGTTTTGCTAATGAGAAACCCACCTTTGGATTCCCTGAAATTTTTAATAGCGTAAGGAATCAGCTGTCGATTAGGCTCAGACCATATAAAGATAGCTGCTCTTGAGGCATTCGAAATGAGTTTGCCGATGCTTTTAAGAAGGGTATTACAGCTCTCACTCAGATCTTTGATTACAATAAGATTGCTATGATAGTTGAATATGTCGCTGATGGCATTCGTGTTGTTCATCACATTATTGGCTAAGATGCTTGGATCCAGCCGAATAGCGCGGCGGATGTGCTGTTTATGGGGGTGATCCATGTCGATGGGACCTTTAATGCCACCCGATTCATCAATTTGCATGTCAAAGGGAAGTAAGTCTGTCGCTATGTGGATGCCACTATCAGGTGCCACGAATGTCAGTTCAGTGGAACCCACAAGAATTCGATCGCCGGTTTCTAAGGTAGAATTGATGACTCTGTCACCATTAATGTAGGTTCCGTTTCGAGAATCAAGGTCCTCTAGGATAAAGAGTCGACCTCGCTTTTTTATTCGCAGGTGATTACGTGATGCTTCACTATCTCGGAGGATGACATCGTTTCCTGGGTCTCTCCCAAGGCAAACAGGAAATCTACGAAGCTCAATGCGCGTACCCGCATTTTCGCCTCGTTCTACTATGAGGAAAGCCAAACCCATATCATCCCTTCTTTTCGACCTGTTACGCTATCGGATGGAAGAATTGGAAACATGAGCGTCTAAAGTTTTGACATGGACTGCCGAAGGGCTTTGGGTGGCAGGAGAAAATCCCTGTGACCAGGAGGTACGTAAATGAAGGCATATCTTTTGTGTTCGTTTTTTCTGATGTCAGGCCTAGCCTATTCTGCAGATAAGTCGCTTCCTCCCCTTGGAAAAAGAACTTATTTTATCGAACTTCAAAACCCAGCTTCACCTGTTGAGATTCTGCCCAGAGAGACGCTTCCCAAACAGGGGGTGTCCATCATGCGCGACCCTATCCCCCTCGGAGCCAAGCCCGTCCTCCTCAAACCCACCACTTCATCACATTCAGAAGTAAGTCTGGCGAAGCCAAAACAAGTATCGCGAATAGTATTTGATAAGATGGCTGTGAAGGGACGGTACTCGGTTCCACGGGTATCGTTTGATCGGCCTGTTTTGGAAGTAAAGCGAAGGGATGAACCTATTCATGTTGACTACAGGAAGAAGTTGAAAGAGTCTGAGAATACCCTGCGAGATTTCGAGTGGTGAAAGCTAGCTCTTGTCGCTAGCTAGTCTCCAGACTTAGAGGCACTCAGATGTCCCCCCCCGAATTTCCGCCAGGCATACCCAAAGTTTTTTGTCTGTGTTATGTTTCGTATCTAGCATAGGCTGGCTGGCTGGTCAATTTAATTCTCTCTCATGAACCGCTTTTTCATGGAAACCTCTGCATTGAATAGCTTTTTGGACTTTGATAGGGATCTTTTGCTTGGCTTGAACGGGTTGTCGGGCAGGTCTTGGTTAGATAGTTTTATGCTTTTGGTTTCAGCACATTGGCCTTGGGCCCTACTAGCCTTAGTGTACGTGGCATGGGCCTTAAAGAAACGCAATGTGCTGAAAATAAAGGAATTTATTTGGATCGCAGGAACGATGATCATTTGTGATGTAGTGGCAGCGCAGGGATTCAAGCCTTGGCTCGCTCGATTAAGGCCATGCAAGGTTGATGGTCTTGTCCATATTGTTGATGGCTGTGCGGGACTTTACGGTCTTCCTTCAAACCATGCGTCTAATGCAGCTGTGTTTGCGACGATGTGGTTTTTCCTCTATGGGGCACGTCAGGGTTTTCTCGCCTTTTCAGTGGCTATATTAGTTGCTGTTTCACGAGTCTACTTGGGCGTACATTATCCATCTGATGTCTTGGCTGGCATGGCTTTTGGAATGATTTTAGGTGCGCTCTCAATCAGATTTTATCGAGCCCTTTCTCGCTCTCAAGCTTCTTGATTGCGAGCAAAAGGGCCTGAATTCCGACCCTTGAGGGTCGGAGGCAGTTCGATTACTTTTCCTCAGGGAAAAAACGCTCTTTCTTTTCGACCATTTTTTTCAAGAGGCCTGCGGGTGCAAAGCGTTTTCCATAGCGCTCTTCAAGCGAACGCAGGGTATTGAAGACGTTCTCTGCTCCCAGGTGATCGACATACTTAAGAGGCCCGCCCAAAAATGGGGGAAAACCTAAGCCAAACACAGCTCCGATATCGCCGTCGTAGGCGTGGAGCAAAATACCTTCTTCTAGGCAGCGAATCGTTTCGTTGACAAAAACCATCACACAGCGATTAGCAATATCCTCTGGCGGGATGAACTTATATTTGCGCTGTTCTCCCATCATTTCATAGATAGAGGCATCGGGCGCACCTTTTTTCCCGTCAGCATAGAGGAAAAACCCTTTGCCGTTCTTCCGTCCCAGACGTCCGGACTGCTCGACGGCACCGAGACCAGCAGGGGTTTGGATGCGGTCAGAAAAAGCCTCTTTCATCGAGTCAAGCACATGAATGCCAACATCGATACCGACTTCGTCCATCAATGTGATCGGGCCAACGGGGAAGCCGAAATCCGTAAGAGCCGTATCGATTTCCTCAATGTTGGCCCCTTCTTCGAGAATCAGGGCAGCTTCTGCCAGGAAAAAAGCTAGCGCTCGGGTTGTGTAAAAACCAGGGCTATCCTTAACAACTATGATCTGTTTACCCATTTTTGCGCCAATGCGAAAGGCGCGGTCGATGGCCCAAGGAGCGGTCTTGTCGGTCACGACGATCTCGAGGAGAGGCATCTTTTCGACTGGGGAGAAAAAGTGCATTCCAAGGACTCGTTCAGGATGCTTGGATTTAGCCGCGATTTTCCCTATGGGTAGAGCAGATGTGTTGCTCGCGAATACTTGATCAGGGTGGGCTCTTTGTTCAACTTGAGAGAGGATTTCTTGCTTCAGGCCAATGTCTTCAAATACAGCTTCGATGACAATATCTGCGGCACCAAAGCCGTCGGTGTTGAGGCCGGGCGACAGATGACCAAGTTTTTGTGAAAGCTCGAAGGGCTTGAGCCGTCCACGCTTCACCTTTTTGGCGAAGTATTTCTGGGCGTTAGCCAAAGCTCTTTTCGTTGAGTCTTTATTCGGGTCTGAAAGCATGACGCGGATATCTTTATCAGCAAGAACCGTTGCTATTCCCGCTCCCATGAAGCCAGATCCAACAACTCCCACCAATTTTGGAAGTTCTTCGCCGAATTTTTCTTTGCCTGCATCAGCATTGGCATTGCGTTTAGCAGCTGTTGTTGCGTGAAAAAGATGAATCAGGCTTTTGCTTTCACGAGTATGAGCGAGTTCAGAAAAAGCTTTAGCCTCAATTTCTAGGCCTTTTTCCAACTTTTTATCGAATCCATCGAAGATTGCGTCAAGGGCCTTGTAGGCAGCTGGATAAAAACCTTTGGTGTTTTTATCGACCATTTCTTTGGCTTTTTTCTCGACTATCGCGCGGCCAATGGGATTGCTCTCTGTAGCCAAGACAAGGAGCTCATTGCTGAGGTTCTTTGGTGATAGGCTGGATTTCTTCTTTTTCTTTGATTTGGATGCATACTCAAGAGCAATTTTTTCAATCTGGCTAGCGTGTACACAGACATCAGCCAAGCCTAGTTTGACAGCTTTCTTTCCAGGTATTCGCTTGCCTGTAAGTATCATGTCGAGAGCTGACTGGAGACCGATGAGTCTTGGTAGACGTTGAGTTCCACCTGCGCCGGGGATCAATCCCAACTGGATTTCTGGAAGGGCAAGGGTTGCATTTTCCGAAACGATTCTCCATGTGCATGCAAGGGTGAGCTCGAGGCCTCCCCCGAGACACTGTCCGTCTATAGCTGCAACAGTTGGAAAGGGTAGTCGTTCGATTTTTCCAAAGATGCCCTGCATTTTTTGGCAGCCATCGCGGGTTTCTTCGGCTGTTTCAAAGCGCGAGATATCAGCGATATCTGCACCTAATGCGAAATCTTTTTTGTTGCCTATAATGACTAGGCCTTTGATGTCTTTCTTTTGGCTCAGATCATCGAGAATATCATTGAGTTCGCGGAGTAGTGGTTCACAGAGTACAGTTACTGATTTTTCTTCTGCACCCATGCGAAGTATCTGAACGTTGTCGCTTGTCTTTTCAATCTTAAAATATTGTGTCATGTGAATTCTCCTTGGCTTATGTGTAGCGTTCGATCAGCATTGCGCCAGACATGCCGCCGGCAGTGCAGATAGCAATCAATCCAAGTTGTTTATTGCTCCGGATCAGTTCGTTCGAAAGCGTGGTGACCAGGCGCGCTCCTGTTGCCCCAAAGGGGTGCCCTATAGCTATAGACCCACCATTTACGTTGAGCTTGTCTTCGGGAATCGAGCCAAAGCCTTTGCTATCACCAAAGTAGCGTTCGCAGAAATCAGCTGATTCCATAGAACGTAAGCAGCTGAGAACCTGTGCAGCAAATGCCTCATGAATTTCGAAGCGGTCTATGTCCGAAAACGTCATTTTATTGCGTTTGAGCAGATAAGGTATGGCGACTGCGGGTCCAATGAGAAGCTGTTCTTTGGGGTTAACTCCTACAAAAACAAAATCAACAATGCGTGATTTCGGCTTGAGTCCTTGCTGCAGAGCAACCTGCTCGTCCATGATGAGGGCAATGGCTGCGCCATCAGTAAGGGCTGATGAATTGCCGGCAGTTAGGCTACCAAAGTGTCTATCAAATGCCGGTTTCAGTGAGGAAAGTTTTTCAAGTGTTGTTTCGCCGCGCACAATATTATCTTTATCGACACACTCAAAGCGCGGTTGTGCCCATGTTGGCATAAGTTCATCATCAAAACGTCCTGCTTTTTGCGCTGCTGCCGCTTTCACATGGGAGGCCATCGCAAATTGGTCCTGTGCCTCTCGTGAGATACCGTTGATTTTCGCCATGATTTCAGCACTTTCACCCATGCTGAGGCCTGTGAGTGGTTCGGTAAGGCCTGGAGGCACGGGGAGCCAGTCTTTAGCAGAAAACTTGGCAAGAACGGCGAGCTTGTCTGCAGGACTTTTAGCCTTATTGAGGGTGAGAAGGAACTGCCGCGCCTCTTTTGAGTAGACGATGGGCACGTCCGATAGGACCTCAACGCCTCCAGCCAAAGTTGAAAGGGGATGTCCAAAAGCAATGGATTTAGCGGCATCAGCTATTGTGTGTAGACTACTCGCGCAGGCTCTATTTACCGTGTAGCCATGAATGTGCGGGGGAAGCCCGAGATTGATGATGGCGTCGCGCGCTACGTTGCCGTTTTTGGTCTGGGGGACAACAATCCCTGCATTGATTTCATCAAGTATGTTTGGGTCAATCTCAGTTTTGCGTAGCAGGCCCTCAACAACGCGGCTGTAAAGCTCAAGGGCATCCGTATGCTCAAAAGCTCCAAATGATTTGACGAAAGGGGTTCGAATACCATCGACAAAGACCGCTTTGCGGTTTCCCTCAGGGAGCTGAGTTCGATACTTGGTCACTTGTAACATAATAATCTCCCAATCATCCTATGGTTCGCTTGAATTCTTCAATGTGGTGATTTTTGTTGGATTACACAAGACGATTTTTCCCGTATCGAGGTAGAAACCCTTCTTCTGTGTTAATTGCGGAAAAAGACTTTTGTGTAGCTTCAATCAGCATCATTTGTTCTGTGCTACTCAGGAAACGCTTGTACTCAGTGTCTAAAAGCTATCTAGCACGAGGAACAGATGGAACTGGGGGTTTAAATTTGACCTCTGGCCTTGAGTCGCGTGACTACCTGTTCTATGAGTGAGAGGTCTGCAGTGCTTGGATTCAGGAAAACTCCACCCACACGTTGACGCTGATCATCAAACCAACGAATCTCTGCAAGGCACGACAGCTTTTTGGATCCGGAGATTCCAAGGGGAGCGAGAGGAATCTGAAGCCAATACTGCTGGCCAGGGGCGACTTTCAGGTCCCCCATAAATTCCAGTTTGAACCCTGATTTGCTGACATCGAGTAGAACTGCGCTGTGGCAGAAAAGGGGAATCCATCTAAAGCGACGCACCTCAACGATAGCGTGAGAAAGGTACCGCGCTGAACGGTTTCTCACAGCTCCGCTGTCTTCCCCTGATTCACGCCCCACAGCGACTCCCTCTTCGTGCTCTTTTGCTGATGCAAAAGTCATTATAGGCAAGAAGCTCGAGACCGTCCACGTCTAAAAGGATATATCTGCTTTCAATTCCCAGCGGTGCTGAGGCCAAAAATTTCTCTCGAGAGCGGAGTCGGGGATATGGGCGATGGCCTCGATGGACCGGAGGGGTTGCTTCCAAGCGAAGCCGAGCTGATAACGCTTTTCGGTGACAAAGTGATCCGCATTAAGAGCAAATGGCCCTGCATGGGCAAGGTTTTCCAAAGTCATTTTAGTCGTTTCAAAGGATTTATTTCGTTCTTCTTTGTATGTCGTTTTGCCAATTAGGGGAAGCCGGAACTTATGAGTTATCGACTTCGGCGATAGGCCCTTTTCAAGGCGTGCTTCGAATAAGTAAAACCCATCATACTGCTCAAGAGTGAGAAGTTGAGGGGGAATGGGGCTGCCAGGAGTGGGTGTACCGCTGGGTGCGATCTTACCCCTGAATTTAAGCGAGGGTAGTTTGGGAAGTAAGTCGTAATAGCTCGTTTCGACAAGCGTGGGACCGGGGATGGCAACAAGGTAGTGCTCGTTTGATTCGTCAGGGTAAACGGGGCCGATAGTGTAAGCGACCTTGGCTTTGGGGGCATACGCGAGCATTTGATAGTCTAGATTGGGATCTACTGAGGCCATTTTCAGCGAGTTTGTACTGGGCTCGATGTTCTTCAAGACGAGGCCATACTTCAAGTCTGGTCTGCCGTTGATGAATGGGGCTGAAGCAGTACGGGAATCAGCTCCGTTAAACTTGATGCCCTGGCGCAAGGAATCTGGAAGAAAGTCGCCTTTTGTTTCCTTTTGTACAAACAGTCTCAGCTTGTGGGTCACCTGATGGAAAACTTTTTCTCTTTCTTGTTCCTTGAGGGAAGCCTGAGAGCTTACTGGAGTTAAGATAGAACGAGCAGAGCTCAGGGCAGGTGTACCTTTGGTATTCTGTAGGTTCAGAAGCTCTTTCGCCTGATCCTTGTTTTTCAGGGATCGGACCACAATTTTAGTAAATAAATCCACAGCGGGGTAATGTGTTTGTGGGGCCGCTGGCAGAGGGCTAGAAAGCAGGAGTCGGCTCGACGTCCAAGCTTCATTAATATCCCGCCCATAGGCCACTTCAGAGACCAAAGAGGTCGCCAAATGAAGGCATGTGAACGCTGGCAAGGATGTAAGTTTCACTCGACTCGTCATGCTTGTTTGGTCCGCGTCAAAATCACCAATGTAAGGCCTATCAACCATTTCCCGTCGAAAAGGTCAAGCTAAGTCTTGGGGAGCAAGGTTTGTACCACTTCTGGGTGGAGATGTTTTTGGTAGGATCTCGTAATTTCAGGGAATAATTCCCCTTTGAAGGGGGCGCCTGTCACGAAAAGTGACAGCTGATTTGCGCGATGTTTTGATCTCACTACGAACTCTAAAGCCTTTGACAGTTGTGAAGGAAGCTGTTCAGGTGTAGAAGATTAGGGTCTTAACATCCTTAAGCTGTTAAAAAAACGCCATTATTTCTATAAAGGTTGCGGATAGTATGAAGGCAACAGGTTCCAACGTAAACCTCCCCCAGGTCGAAGAAGAACAACTGGCATTTTGGGAGAAGGAGCAGATTTTTTACAAATCCAACGCTCAACGCCTAGGTAAAAAAGAATTTGCATTCTACGACGGACCTCCCTTCGCAAACGGTCTGCCCCATTACGGACACTTGCTCGCAAATACAATCAAAGACACGGTGCCACGCTACTGGAACATGCGAGGCTATGCGGTCGAGAGACGCTTTGGGTGGGACACGCACGGTGTTCCTGTCGAATATGAAATCGAGAAAAAACATGAATTGAAGGGTCGCCAAGATATATTGGATATGGGCGTGGCGCGCTTCAACGAACTTTGCCGTGAATCTGTTCTCCATTATGCCGGGGAGTGGCAGAAGACGATTCGTCGCTTGGGTCGTTGGGTGGATTGGAACAACCAGTACCGAACCATGGATAAGAGCTTCATGGAGTCAGTCTGGTGGGTTTTTAAAACGCTTTACGATCGTGGTTTGGTCTATCAGGGCCACAAGGTGGTTCCGTATTCGCCGCGCATCACTGCTGTCTTGTCAAATTTTGAAGCGAATCAAAATTATCAGGACGTCCAAGATCCAGCCATCACCATCAAGTTCAAGCTGGTCGACGAACAAGCCTTTGTTCTAGCGTGGACCACGACCCCTTGGACACTTATCTCAAACCTTGCTCTGGCCATAGGTCCCGATATCACCTATGTAAAAGTGCGAGCCGTTGAGACGGGTGAGATTTACTATCTCGCAAAAGCTCGTCTTGAAGCAGTTTTCAAGAAAGGCAAGAAAGGCGAGCAGCCTGGGTATGAAGTTCTTGCAGAGCTGACCGCCCAAGATCTTGCAGGTAAGACCTATGAGCCTTTGTTTTCCTATTTTCATCAGACTAAGAATGCATTTCGAATACTCGTTGACTCCTATGGGACGACAGATGACGGTACTGGTGTGGTTCACTTGGCTCCAGCCTATGGCGAGGATGACTTTCGAGTGTGTGCACAGGCAGGCATTGAGCTCATCGATCCGATCGATGAAGAAGCGAAGTTCAAAGAGCACATCGCAGAATTTAAAGGCTTGTATATCAAGGATGCGGATAAGGAAATTATCCGAGCCTTGAAAGAATCGGGAAAACTCTTGCGCCATGAAACATTGGTTCACAGCTATCCGCTGTGTGAGCGTACGGGAGCTCCCTTAATCTATCGAGCTATACCTTCGTGGTTTGTGGCTGTTGAGACAATTAAAGATCAACTCGTCGCTAACAATCTTGAAATCAACTGGGTCCCAGATCATCTCCAGCAGGGTCGTATGGGCAACTGGTTGAAGAACGCACGTGATTGGGCGATCAGTCGCAACCGCTATTGGGGCACGCCTCTACCTATCTACATTTGTGACAAAGATGAAAGTCATCGCAAATGCATTGGCAGTGTCGCAGAGCTTGAAGAACTAACCAAAGAAAAAATTGATGATCTTCATATCCACAAGATCGATCACTTGAGATTTGCATGTTCTCATTGTCAAGGGACAATGAAGCGCATCCCAGAAGTATTCGATTGCTGGTTTGAATCGGGTGCCATGCCTTATGCCCAGTTGCATTACCCATTCGAAAATAAAGAGCGATTTGAACAAGCCTTTCCCGCAGATTTTATAGCAGAGGGCCTGGACCAGACACGTGGTTGGTTCTATACACTCAGTGTTCTCAGCGCGGCTCTTTTTGGTAAGCCTGCTTTCAAAAATGTTGTCGTCAACGGTTTGATTCTTGCTGCAGATGGCAAGAAAATGTCAAAGCGCTGGAAAAACTATACGCCACCAGTGGAGTTGATCGACGCATTCGGTGCTGACAGTGTGCGGCTGTACATGCTGAATTCAGCTGTCTTGCGCGCTGAAGATCTTCGCTTCACCAATGATGGAGTTAAAGATACGACGCGAGCGGTGATTCTACCTCTCTGGAATGCTTTTAGCTTCCTCACGACTTACGCTGAAGCAGACAAGTGGACGCCTTCGCAAGAGCTGGCTGCTGGACATGTGCCCAATGTCAAAGGCGATCTTGATCGTTGGATCATTTCACGTCTGCACACTCTCTTGGCTGCCGTTCATGCTGAAATGGAGTCTTATAAGCTTTTCAATGTCGTTCCTAAAATCCTGAGCTTTATAGAGGATCTCACCAACTGGTACATCCGACTCAATCGCCGTCGTTTCTGGGCGGGTGGCGATCAGATGAGCCAAGATACACGTGAGGCCTATGCGACTCTTTATTACACCTTGCTCCAATTTTCAAAGGCCTTTGCACCCTTTGCTCCCTTCGTTTCAGAGCGGATCTATCGTGGTCTAGTTGATGGCATGAAGGACGTTCCGATCTCGGTACACCTCTGTGATATGCCGATGTCCGATGCTTCCCATGTGCTTGGCGAGTTGGAGCATCAGATGGACATGATCCGTACTGTTGCTGAGCTTGGCCGATCCTTGCGAGCTAAGCATCAAATCAAAACGCGTCAGGTTTTGCGGGAGATGCTCGTCATCGCTCGAGATCAGAAAGATGTCGCGCTTATCGAAAGTGCTCAAGATCTGTTGAAAACGGAACTTAACCTCAAAGAGGTTAGCTTCTCAATCGATGAGACGCAGTATGTAGAACTCTCGATCAAGCCCAACCTCAAATCTCTAGGAAAGAGACTGGGCAAAGACTTGAATGCTTTCAAGACCCACCTCGAAAGCATGAATCAAAAGCCTCAAGAGGTCGCAAGTCTACTGGCGGCACTCGAGTCTGGAAAGAGTGGAAACGTCATGGGCCACGATCTTACGATCGATGACTTACTCATCGATCGCGGCCCAAAAGACGAGCGACTGATTGCGACAGCTCAAGGCATAACGGTATTGCTCGATACCAAGTTGAGTCCTGAACTGATTTTGGAAGGTCTGGCGCGCGAAGTCATCAATCGGATTCAAAACTTCCGAAAAGACAGCGGACTTCAGGTGTCCGATAGAATTCGTATTCAGGTCTCTGCTCAAGGTGAGTTGAGACAGGCTGTGGAGCATTTCAAGAATTATATCTCTCAAGAAACTTTGGGAGAACACCTGGACTTCTCGGATCAGCCCAAAGCCGAATTTGTAAGTGAATTTGATGTGGGCGATGATCGGCTTGTTATCGGTATAAGCAAGGTTTAAGCGCATGCCAAGGAGCTGAGATTGAAGTGCTGCATGTTTCACATCTCGAACCCTGCAGCATTTTTTGCTAAACTTTACGACAGATGCATCTATAACAGCTAATGGGCACCGGGGAAAACCGCATGCACAGACTGTTTGCTCTCTTCGTACTTTGGTTTAGCCAGTCATCTTGCTACACAATCGAGCAGGCCTATCATTTTAACAATGCCTTCAATAGTCGCGTTCGGGTCGATGGGGCGTTGTCAGCAAAGGAGTTGAGTCCCGATCTCCGGCACAAGCTGGAATTGAGCCGGCAGGTGCTCACATTTGCTCGCTCGCAAGGCTTGAACACAGGAGATGCCTATCAGCATTTCATCCCTGAAGCAAATGCCCAGGTAAGCCATTTAGTTCAGGCAGCCTATGCAGACCGCTTGGAAGCGGTGACTTGGTGGTTTCCTGTTGTGGGTACGGTTCCTTATCTCGGATATTTTGAAAAGGAGAGAAGGGATGCTAAGGCCGAATCCTTGCGGCGTCAGGGATATGATGTAAGTCTCGGAAGTGTTGGGGCTTTTTCAAGTCTTGGGTGGTTTGATGATCCGATTTATGCATCCATGATGAAGCGCAGCGATGAGGAGTTTGTTCAGATGATCCTGCACGAACTTGTACATCGCAGTTTTTGGTCAAAGGGTTCGGTTACCTTTAATGAAAATCTTGCTGAATTTGTCTCTATCAAGCTCACTCAGGTGTTCCTTGAAGAAAACAAGGCAGGTGCTGGCATTGAAGGGCTTAAGTTACAACGCGAAGATCAAGTGCAGGTTCGACGTTGGCTTGAATCTATGAAGAGTGCTCTGCAAGACATATACGTGCGCAATGATTTGAGTCACGATGAAAAATTACGAGAAAAAAATCGCGTGATAGCTGAATTTAAAGAACAAAAATTTCCGGCTCTTAAAACCTCAGCGTATACCTACTGGAAACTCAAAGATTGGAACAATGCGTCTATTTTGGGGGCTAGCCTATATAGCCCAGATATCGCAGGTTTCGAGCGAGCTGCGGGGTGTTTAGGAGCTTTTCAAGCAGGTCGATTTTTGGATGACCTAAAGACAGCGGAGAAACAGGCTGAATCTGCTGATCTTGCATTAGAAAAGATGTGCTCTTCGAGTTTCGCTGCTGCAAGGCAAGGACATTGAAGGCTGTGCAAAAGGATAGTGAACGCTATGTGGATTGATGATGAAGTGCTTGCCCGATGCGGGGAAGATATTGCTCTTAACATATGGAAACCTAAGGAAAGAATGGTTGTTTTGGGGCGCAGCAACAAAGCGTCTATCGAACTATTAAAATCTATTTGCGATCAAGATGGAATTCCGATCGTCAAACGTCTCGGAGGCGGAGGGACTGTTTTACTGCACCCCGGTTGTCTCGTGGTAAGTGTAGGCGCTTGGGTGCGTGACTACTATCAGAACAATCTTTATTTTCACCTGCTCAATCAATCGGTCATTGATGCTCTAAACATGAAGCTGCCAGAGTGCTCTTTTTCCCAAAGAGGTTTTTCAGATATAGTTTCCGGAGAACGTAAGTTAGCAGGAACATCCCTGTTTCGAAGTCGCAATTATTTGCTCTATCAAGCTTCTATTTTAGTCGAACTGCGTGTTGCTGATATTGAAAGGTACCTAGCTCACCCTTCAGCGGAGCCAGATTACAGACTGGGGCGTAGTCACAGAGAATTTCTCATGGGCCTCGAAGAGCTGAGCGCTCTGAGTGTCGACGATTGGGAGCAGCACTTTAAAAGTCATTTTCAAGCGATTGTCACAGTTAAGCTGGAGACGGAAGCTCTATCGGCTCAGGAATCGCAACTTGCCCATATAAAAAGCCGGATCGGCGAAACGCATTCTCTAGACTGACAAGAATTCCTTCATACCAAGATTTCGATGCGAGAAATTCTTTTGAGAGCAGAAATCTTGATATCGAAAATAAAGCTGGTGCTAAACACCGCAAAGGTGCTTGAGCAAACACTCAGCAAGATCCATCCGATAACCTGACTGCACAAAACGGGGATTCCAAAAGGTGCAAAAGTCAAGCTTTGGACCCAAAGTGCCCGGGGGATGCTGAATCGTTGATCAAGCTCAACGAGAGATATCTCTCCAAGATTTATGAGTGAGATCAGAGTGAGGAGAGCCATCTGATAGGTTAAGAGTGTGAAGAAAACAGACCACTTGCTGACCCCAGAACCTTCCACATAAGTGAGCTTCAGAGCTCGCATGAGGGTGAGTACAGGCTTTCTGGGGCTTTGCACTAAGAGTACAGGCCATGCCAGCAAGAGCACAGATAGAATGAGTAGGAAAAATTGAGCAAAGATCTGAAATCCTGGCAGAAACAAGAAAAGCTGGAAACT
>CANGNB010000091.1 GCA_947454545.1 Oligoflexaceae bacterium | reverse complement strand
TCAAGAGATCGTTCGCCGTCATACCTCGCAGGTGACAGCTTCGCCTTTGGCCCGTATCAAGGCTCTGAAAGCTAAGGTTTTGGCTGATGATCCTGTCGCTGCAAAGGAGCTGGTAAGGGAATGTGTGAGCCTGCTCACAACCCTTCCGTCTTGGAGTCGCCCGAGTGTGCGCGAGTACGAACTGTTGAAGCAGGAGAGTGAGTATGCCTCGTGGACGATGCTCTTTGGACATCAGATCAACCACTTCACTGTCTCTGTTCACCTGATGAAAACCTTTCCCCATATTCAAGGTCTCGCTCAGTTCCTTGAGCAAGATATGAAGATCCCAATGAATCATAGTGGGGGGGTGGTCAAAGGAACGCCTGAACTGATGCTCGAGCAAATCTCGACGATGGCTGTCGATCTCGATTACGAATTTCAGGAAGGTGTCTCCAAAGTACCCTATGGTTTTGTTGAGTATGCTCAGCGCTATCCTTTGCCAGGCAAGACTCACGATGGTCAATGGGCTTCTTACTACCAAGGCTTTGTGACTTCAAATGCAGATAAGATTTTTGAGTCGACTTACCGCTGAACAGAGATTCGATGAAAAAAAAAGCCCCAGATTTACTCTGGGGCTTTTTTGTATCGAGGATATCTCTCAGAGAGCACAATCCGTATACTTCAAAGTGAGTTGAGTTGTCTCGTCACTCGGATCAGGGAGTTTAAGCTCGCCATCTGTGCGAGAGCTGAGCGAACAGTCATGAATCTTCTTTATGATTTTTTCGTAGCCCAAGCGAAGATACTCCGAACCCCGGCGAAATTTAGGCTCTGAAGCCTGTCGGAAACCAAAGAGAAAGTCTGGATTTTCATAGGCTTCGAAGCTGTCAGAACTCCCCCATTCGCCGCCGATGAGTCTATGCTGAGCATCAAATTCGAGTGAGTAGGTGTACTCGGTGGTCTCGATGTTCTGCGCGTCAAGATCCGAACCGTCGTTGGTTTTATAGGTGAAATGTGCTGTGTCGGGTTCTCTAGCCCAAGAGACCTGAGCTGTTACGTTGGCGATAAATGCAGTCCCTGGTGCTCTATAGGCCTTAGCAACATCACTCTTGCCGTTTTTATCGAACTCAGCAACAGGAATAAGCTCGCCTATCGTAAATTGAGACTTGTACACAGGCTGGTTCCAAACTTGGCCTGACTGGGTGCGGTCCATGACAAAACCGCGATTGTTGCCTCCCAAGTTTTCCAAGAGTACGGTGTGAAAGCTTGCAGGGTTTACATCCCAGCAGCCATAAAACTGCAGGTACTGAGCTTCCGTGAGCTTAGAAACATCCTGAGTTTCGATAGCAGCAAAGGCATTCTTCTCTTCACGCGTGAAATGGACCATGCCTGTGGTGAGATCTTGGATAAGGTAAGCAAAGCTTGGCGTTGAGCCTGACCACTCGTCCTCGAGCACAACCCGGAGGAGAGATTTTACGCCTTTTGCTCGGGGATATTCCTGCACTAAAGTGAAACGAGTTTTCGTATCATTGAGGGTGAATTCGCCCCCCACACCGCGGCCACTGGCATTCTTTTCAACACCCAAAGAGACATCGGCAACATTTTGCTCACAGCGACGGCCGATGAAGAACATATCGTTGTTGCTCGCCTGAGCCCACGACTTGGTCAGCAGACCGCGGATGTCGCCTTCGGTAAACAGGAGCTGCCGAGCTTTGCCCTGGAGGTCTTGTTTCATCCTTACCCGTACGGCATGCGCCGGTTCCTTGGCCATCACAGCTGCAGGTGCCCAGCCATGGCAGAGGCCTTCCCAAGACCAATCCTGACCATCTTCCACATCACCTGGGAATTGATAAGCCCGGTTTTTGGCTTTAGCGAGCCAGTTGCCGAGACCTTCGGTCGTCATGGGAAAGTAATTGCTGAGGCGAAGGCCGCTGGCATCACTTGCATAGAGCTGGTTGGCATAACGTGCCGCCAACTCACGTTTCTTTTGGAGCCGCACCTGATCTTCGAGCTGGGGCTGTTCGAGGAGCTTGCGCAGATCGCTATCGATAGCAGCAAAACCTGCTGCCAATTCTTGGCTCTTCTGGGGATCGAGACCCTGGAGCTCTTGGTATAGGAGGTCAAATTTTTCAGCTGGTGAGAGGTGGACGTTGATGAGCCCCTCGCTTGCAGCGGCTTTTTGCGTCTGAGCGTAAAAGCTGCCGATCACAAAGTCAGCCTCGGGATCGAGATTCTCGGTTTGATCTGTCGAAAAGGCTCCCCAACGTTGGGCGAGACCCTTGTAGGTCGTAGGCCAGTAGGTATCGGTCCAGGGCAAAATCTCCTGGCCATCCGCAGTGGCTGTGAAAACGAGACTTTGGGCTTTGATGCTCTCATAGTTGGGCATCTCAGCTAGGCCATAATGTTCAAGTAAACTATTGGCGGAGTCGATGTACTCCAGGGGACTACTTTTCTGGGGTGGTTGGCAAGCCCCAAGCACAAGGCTGAGTGCCACCAGAGGGAGATAAACTTTCATGCAATTTCCTTTTTAAGAATCCAGTACCACCGAGCGGCGCGAACCTGAGAACGCAAAGAGTTTTTCTATGCCGCATCGGTCTTATCCAATCGGCTATACCCTGGCCCCTCGGAACACTGCAAGAGCTTTCGAAGGGCAGAGAGGAGATGTCTCTGAGAGACTTGTTTGCGTCACTCAAGGCTTGGGCATTTGTTGTGAGATGGCTGTCCGGTCAGGTTGGAAAACCCTGCCTGATGAGGGCTCGAGCAGCTGCCAAGCCGCTTCTCGCAGCGCCCATGACGCTGGAGGCAAGACAAAAATCACCGGCAAAGAGCAACTGAGGACGATCGCTCCAGGCTAGAAAAGCGTCAGCTACAGGCTGTTCCGTGCGTGCATAGCGCCAGCGGTGAGCATGGACCGAGCGCATATGATATTCTGGATAGCGTTTTTGAAGGGCGGAATGACAGGCCTGCGAGGCGAAAGCCGCCTCTTCCTCAAGATGTTCGCAAGTCCAAGCGACAGACGCGTGGACGATCCAAAGCAGAGGGTTGGTCTGAACGATGGCAAGGCCGAGAGCACCTTCCGCGAAATCAAATACGCCATTGGGCAACGCCGGAGCACCATCCTTCCAGTCCACAAAGAAGGTCCACTGCGGTCGATAGCAGACCGTGCGTGCATGGGCCTCTAAACGCTGCGCGAGATCGCTATCGCTAGGAGCAAAAAGGGCAGCCGCTTGTGGAAGAGGAGCCGTGACAATAAGAGCACGAGCCTTGGCTCTTAACTCAGGACTCTCTGCGCACCAAAAGTTTCCCTGGTAGGTCAAGCTTTGAACGGGGACGCTCAGGTGAATCTTAAGATTGCTCGCTAAAACTTTGGGAAGGCGATGAGCTCCTTCAGGACAACGATAAGCCCGTGGATCCAACGCCAAGGGGGCTGGTAAGAAAGCAAGACGACTCAGGGGCTCTTGCCAAAGGCTCAGCACCTCTGGATCATCGAGTCGAAAGCACGGTGCGCCGTGGTCGGCAAAAGTGTTCTCAAGACGTCGTGTGGCCACGCGTCCCCCCACACCGCGCCCTTTATCAAGGACGTGTACCGAAAAGCCTGCCGCTTCGAGGGCCCTAGCCGCTGTGAGACCAGCGATACCGGCCCCGATGATGAGAACGTCTGCGTCCGCTAAGTTTGCGATAGGACTCATGGAAGGCTCCCCATTGGTGCAGGTCTGAATCGGGTCATTATGCCGAAGGATGCTGCGGGTGAAAAGGCTTTTATGGCGGCTTTTGGCTCTGGGGAAGGGCGAGACAATCCAGTCTTGCATCCCTGGACGAATCCAAGTACCAAGAAGACTTGGGAATCATCTACTGTCGACCTGGGAGACTGTCATGAAAGCATTGGTAAGGGTTGCCGCTTTAATCCTCGCGTGTGGCATGAGTGCAAACGTCTTGGCTGATACAGGCAAGCAGATCACGGCGCAGGCGGGTATCGATGAGGGTGGACTTATCCTAGGCGCTCATTTCAACGTCACGGACACCGCGAACGAAGCTTACGGTGGCTATGCGCGGGTTTACTCGAAAGATAAAGAGCGTGGGCAGCCGACGATATTCGCCGTTGGGGCCTCTTTTACGGGCCGCGTGCGGGCCGGTATTTTTGAGTACTACCTGACCCCAGGCTTTGGCTTGATGCATCATACTCTCGAGCAAAGTGAACTGCTCTTTGGACCGAGCTTAGCTTATGGTCTGCATGCAGAATTAGATAAGCTGGTCAGTCTCGGTGTGGAAAATGCCAAGCTTTACAGCTGGGTCGGTGAATACAAAGGCCTGATCAAAGATAGCTTTTTGGTTCAGGTTCGCTTCAACATCTAAAGCGTTTGAGACAGACTTTTGCACTTTGGACGAGTCGAACAGGACAAAGATTTAGACCTTACGCTGCCGCCCCTTTCTGAACGGAGCCAACGCTTCTTGCAGCTCGGGCATCAGGGAAAAGGGTCTATTTTTATCGGAGCTCCCATCTGGGCGGAAAAGCTTTGGGTGGGTTCGCTCTATCCGGAAAGTGCACGGCCTTCAGACTTTTTGCGACACTATGCCGAGCACTACCCCTGCGTTGAGTATAACGGCAGCTTTTATCGACTGCCTTCCCTGGATCAGGTCAAGGCCTGGGTTCGCATGGTGCCCGAACACTTTCGGTTTTGTGCGAAAGTGCCTCAAGATATCTCGCATAAGCTCGGAGGCGTCTGGGACCCAAAGCTCCTGGCCGAGGTCTTTCAGGTGCTCGAAACTTTTGGTGAGCACGCGGGGCTCTCGTTTTTGCAGCTACCTGATCACTTCGCTCCGAAAGATGCCGCAGCGCTGCTCCCGTTTTTTAAAGCTTGGAGCCAGCATTGGCCTTTGGCTATCGAATTTCGCCATCCATCTTGGTTTACCGAGCGGAAACTGCTTGATCCTCTGATCAACGAACTCTACCGACATAAGATGTCAGTTGTGATCACCGATACTCCTGGTCGACGCGATGTCGTGCACAGTTCACTCTGTCACACTCAGGTCATGGTACGTTTTCTGGGAACTTTTCCATCGGCTCGTGATGACGAACGACTCAAGGCTTGGGCGGAGAGGTTGGAGGCTTGGGCTGAAGCGGGTCTGGAGTCCCTCTACTTTTTCGTGCATCAAGCACGTCATCCCGGGATTCCACCAACGGTTGATCGCATGCGAAGGCTGATCTGGGACAAAGCACCGCAGCGCCTGGTCCCTTCGAGCGTCTGAAGAATTAACCCTGTTGCTTTTGACTTTGCTCGTAGAGCTGATCGAAGTTGATCGGAGCCAAGATCAGCGGAGGAAAACTTCCCTTCAGACAAAGGCTATCCACTGTCTCACGAAGGTAAGGAAAGAGGATGTTTAAGCAGAAAGTGCCCATGAGACGTCGCAGCGACTCGCCTTCCAAGCCTTTGATCGTAAAAATGCCCGCCTGCTCAACTTCGACGATAAAAGCAACCTTATCGTTGTTCTTAGTATTGATGGTCATTTCGAGAGCGACTTCATAGACATTTTCAGCAATCTGGCGATTGCGCGTTTGCATCTCGACATTGACCTGGGGCTTCCAGGCTTGGCCAAAAGTCTCGACCGAATGGGGAGATTCAAAGGAAAGATCTTTCACATAAATGCGCTGCAAAGCGACTTGAATTTCTTGTTCTGACATAGCACCACACTCCTAGCCAACGAGAAGCCCCCAGCTTAGCGAAAGCTGGAGCCTCTGGCCAGAGTTTTTGATGAATTCTGTCGATGTCTTGGTCGCTTCGGATGGGACCTGTTGGCGAGTGTGACGATTTTTGCGAGGAATAGGCTGAATTCTTAGCGCTTTGGGTCTGGCCTTGCTCTTGCAAAGGCTGTGACGATGTTGTTGTGGAGGAAGACATTCTATGCTGATGCGTTGGGCTCACTCGGTTTTAGTACTATCTGTTCTCATGGGCGTGACTCAATGTGGTCAGAGAGGTCGTCTCAAAATTTTAGGACACACCAAAGATCCCGTTCCAGCTTCAGAGGAGGCTTTGCCTGAAGCTCCCAAAGCCCCACCGATCACACCAGCAGATATTAAAGAGCAGTTGGAGAAAAAAGCTCAAGAGGCGCGGGCCGGTATGGATTCTGTGAAGGCCATGCTCGTGACACAGGTTTTTCAGTATAAGCATAGCCAAAAATGTTTAGAAGTCGAAGCTCCTGCCGCTGATGATGGGGCGCGGGCTCAGCAGTATGCATGCAATGGATCGCCGCTGCAAAAATTTCGCTTCGTCAGCAAAGCATCTGGTCAATGGTTGCAGCTTGTGATCAGCGGCAAATGTCTGACGAGTAAAGTTGGGGCTCTGGACAATGGAACTCCGATTGTACAGGCACGTTGCGAAGATAGCGCTGCTTTCCGCTTCCAAGTCATCGAAGATGGTGAAGGCTACGCTTTTATCAAGCACGAAGCGAGTGGGCGCTGCGTAGATATCGAGGCGATTTCGCTGAATGATAAAGCCGGAGCTCAGCTCTGGGATTGCGTGAACGGAGAAGCTCAGCGCGTGAAAATCACGAGCAAGAGCCCCTGAAGACCTGTGGGATATCCCACTCTTCAGGCCAAGGTCCTCATTTCCTTAGCAAAAAAAAATGGCGTGCAACTTGCTTCCCTTGCTGTGGGTGTTCAGCGCCCCCATTCAAGGAGGGAAGTATGAGTGAATCCATAGGCCTGCGGAGTATCTCCGAATATATGACAAAAGCGCCGCATTCCATCGAGCCACATCAAGCTCTGGATGATGCTTGGCATATGATGGGTAAGTATCACGTTCGCCACCTGCCAGTCCTGGCTGGGGGGCATGTGGTGGGCCTTCTTTCAGAACGCGATCTGACTTATCTGAAACAGATTGCTGCGGGGAGTGAGAAAAAGCTGCGGGTGCGTGATGCCATGGTCTACGAGCCTGTCATGGTAGTGTCGAACACCTGTCTGCGTGATGTTGCAAGGCGCATGGCTTCCGAAAAAATTGGTTCGGTTCTGGTCTGCGATGAACAGCAAAAGTTACTTGGTATCTTTACTTACGTTGATGCCCTTGAGGCCTTGGCGGATATTGCTTAAAGGTCTTCTCGTAGCCCCTTTTTTCGGAAGAAAGGCGGGGCTGTGAGCGGCAACTGAGGAGGGGCATGGCTCGCTCATGCGAGCCATGGCCTCTCTTTAGCGTGATTTTGCGTAGACAGGCGTTGGCTGCCAGCCGCAGCTTTGGCCTTTGTTTTGTTCCTTCAGCCAGGTCCGCAGAGGGGCGAAGTATTCGAGGATAGCGGAAGCATCCATCTGGCGTTGTCCCGTCATGTCTGCAAGAGTGTCCTGCCAGGGTTGAGAAGAGCCCTTCTCGAGGGCCTTCTGCAATTTACGGCCAGCATCTTTGCTCCCGTAGATAGAACAGCTGTAGAGGGGACCTTGGTGGCCAGCAGCTTCACAAAGAGCTTTGTGGAACTGGAACTGCAAGATGTCAGCGAGGAAGTAGCGCATATAGGGAGTGTTGCCCGCGATATGGTACTTGGCGCCCGGATCAAAAGCTTCGGGTCCACGAGCTGTGGGAGGTACTACACCCTGATAGGCAAGTCTCAGATCCCACCAGTGTTTGTTCCATTCACTTTCAGGAACTTTGCCTGAGAAGACATCCCAGCGCCATTTGTCGACGAGCAGGCCCCAGGGGAGAAATGCGATCTTCTCAAGGGCTTTTTGCATCTGAGCGTTGATGACGGCCTTATCATTATCCGAAGTCTCTTCGAGCAGGCCCACCTTTTTCAAATAATCAGGCGTCATAGAGAGGGCGATAGCATCGCCGATGGCTTCATGGAAACCGTCGTTGGCACCGTTTTGATAAAGTACAGGAAGCTGATTGTAATAAAGGAAATAGTAGTCGTGGCCCAGTTCATGGTGGATCGTTACGAGATCTTCCTGATTGATCTTGATACACATCTTGATGCGCACATCACCGGCATATTCGGGATCCCAAGCGCTGGCGTGGCAGACGACGTCCTTGCCTTCAGGCTTGGAGAACATCGAGCGTTCCCAGAACGTTTGGGGCAGAGATTTGAGGCCCAAGGATGTGAAGAACGATTCGGCGAGTCGGACCATACGTTTGGGGTCGTAGCCCTGCTTTTGGAGGGCAGGCGTCACATCGATGACGGGTTGGCCCTTGTAGGGTTCGAGTTCGGGATAAATGTAGCTGAGATCTTGAGCCCACATATTACCCATGAGATGGGCTGGGATTGGTCCTTTGGGAGGTACCAAGCTCGAACCATAGGTAGCATTGAGCTTTTGGCGGGCATAGCAGTGCAGATCTTTATAGAAAGGCTGGACCTGGCTCCAAAGACGATCGACTTCCTTGCTGAACTCGGCGGGCGTCATGTCGTAATTTGCTCGCCACTCTTCGCCCATATCCTTATAGCCAACCTCTCGGGCCCCTTCGTTGCCCAAGTCGACAAATTTCGAGTAGAGGGGCTTGATGGTCTGACCGACGGTATCATGCCAGCCAACCCAGGTGTCGAGGAGCATCTTGGGATCGCGACTCTGGGCGATAATATCTTCCAGCTCACCCAGTTCTTTGCAGTTTTGTCCGCGCTTATCACAGACCTTGGCCTTGCCATACTCGGCATCCATCGTACTTGTGATACGGGCGAGTTCCGTAGCCTTTTGCGGGTCAGACGGCGCGACCAGGATGGAACTGTTGCGAATCAGTTCGAGTTTGCGGCGGGTATCTGTGTCCAGCTGATCCATGATCGGTAGGAAGCGAGCGGCTTCCGGAACAATTTTAGCCGAATAGGTGAGCAGAGCCGCGCCGGCTTCAGCGGAAGCAGCTTCTGTCTTGGGATTGATATCGGTTTGCTTGGCCCAATCGGCCTTTCCTTGAGCGACGATAAGAACACGCATGTCTTGATCGACAGCATTGACGAAAGCCTTGGCCTCTTCCGGAGTCACGGGGGCTTGCTTAAGAGCAAAAACCTGAGGACTTTGCATGAGGAGCGCGGTGCACGCGACGCTCCAGAGATGTTTGTTCAGCATAATCGGACCTCTTTTGCTGGGCCCCCTCGAGGAGGCTACCTAAATGTTGCAATTTGCGCCCTCGCAAGCTAGCAGGCCCCGGCTCTGAGAGCAAGTCGCGTCGCATCAGAAGACAGCTTGTCGAAGGCACTGACAGAGGTCCTTTGTTTTATTGAATATTGCCCAATGATATTGAAGCCTTGTGATTAATGCGAGTTGTATTTTGCAAAGTTTTCTTTGGTACTAGCCTTGCACTGGGTGTCAAAAGAGAGGGGTGTTGTTCACACTTTTCTTGAAACATGATCAGAGTGACATAGAAATAGGGGAGCTTGCGAGTTATCGACTTGCCTGGATGCGTCGTAAAGACTAGATCAAGGAGTGTCGAAAGGGCGTGATTGGGAAGTGCCCTTTGGAAACCTCTAACGAGAAAGGAGCCAAGTTCCGTAAGTGTACTCTCTTAACCTGTTGCTCGTGTGGATGTGGAAATGTCAGTCGTTGATCTCTCGTGGAAAAGGATGCTGAGATGTTGTTCAAACGAAATACTCTATTGGGCCTTATCGGCCTCGCCGCAGCCTGTGGCGGTCGCCAGTCCGTTGACCTTGATCGTAACTCGAATCTTGCAAGTTTTACCGTCGGACGTTTTACACCAAAGTCCGGAGCTGCCTCCTGGCAAAATCTCAAACTCACCATGACCCGCAAAGATAAGCCTACACCCGTAGTCCCTAAGAACATAAGCGCCGATGCTTATGGGAGCGGAAATTACAGTGAGGTCAGCACTAAAGTTGAGGCCGGTGAATATCGCATTCTGCTCGAATACTTCGATAAGAATAATCAGCTGATGTATCAGTCCTGCAAAACCAATCCTAATGAAGTGGATAAGCCTCACTTTCTGGAAGGCGGTAAAACCTACCTCGTCAAGATTATGATCTGTGACGCACGCACGGGACAAAGCACGGGTGAAGTCGAAAGCAAAGATCTGGCAAGCGTCGAGATCACGCCCGAGGCTGTCGATGGCAGCTCCGGTGGCGCTGGTAATGCGCAGCAGATTGATGGCGCAAATCCTTTGAAGAACCTTAATTTTTATGTGGATCCCAATTCTCTTGCAGTCGAAGATCTGCGGCTCCTTCAAGCTTCGAATAGCCCCGATGCACGCTACGTGGAATTTATAGCCAAGCAGCCCTCAGCCCTATGGCTATCCGAAAGATTTGATCCTGATATGCTGGGAACCTTGCGTCGCAATATGAACAACGCACGGTCCCAGGGAACCGTTCCCGTCTTCGTTCTCTACGATGTCCCCAATCGTGATTGTGATCAGCAGTCTTCGGGAGGTCAGGCTGCAGCTCCGGACTATCGTCGCTTCGTTGATAACGTCGTGAATATAGTGGGTGACAGTCGTGCCGTCTTTATCATCGAGCCTGATGCTTTGCCTATGATCGATAAGTGCCTGAACGCAGCTCAGCAGCAGGATCGTAAGGATCTGCTCCGCTACGCCGTGACACGGCTGAAGTCCAAGTCAGGAATTGCCGTGTATCTCGATGCAGGCCATTCTGCATGGCGTCCGGCGGAGGTGATGGTCCCCTTGCTCCAAGCCAGTGGCATAGAAAAGGCTGATGGCTTTGCGCTCAATACCTCGAACTACCAATCGACCGGAGATAATCTGGCTTTTGGTAGAAAGTTGAGTGCCCTCCTCGGCGGTAAGCACTTTGTGATCGATACCAGTCGTAATGGTAATGGTCCCAAGGGCGACCTTTGGTGTAACCCTCGGGGGCGCGCCCTTGGCAAAGTTCCGAGCTGGAATACCATGGAGCAAGGTGTCGATGCTTTTCTGTGGACCAAGCGTCCGGGTGAGTCTGATGGTCAGTGCGAAGATAGCAATGATGGCTCATTTCGCGACCCATCGAAACCCGCAGCAGGAAAATGGTGGCGCATGTTAGCCATCGAACAGGCGCGCAACGCAGGCATCTAGTGACTGGGTTCAGCCAGCATAAGCTCCCGAATGTACTTTACGGGAGCGCTTCCGTAAGAAAGAAAGCGATCATGGAAGCGACGGAGCGAAAACTCTTTGGCTTCTAGGCTTTTCAGCTCATTACGAAGCGCGTAGAGTTCTGAATAACCGGTAAAATAGGAAGCGAGCTGAACCTGAGTAAGGGTGGCTCGTTTCCACTTTTCTTCCGCTTCCGCACGCTCTTGAAAACCATCATTCGTGAGCATCGTGAGCCCAGCCTCGGCGCTGAGGCCCTTGATGTGAACCTCATAATCGAGGATGGTGTTCAGAATAACCCGCATGTGCCACTTGTCATACATCAGCCAGAGCTCAGGGCTCTGCGCGCCATAGCCTTCTTCGAGCATCATGCGCTCCGAATAGACCGCCCAACCTTCGATCATCGTCGAATTTCCCAAGATGCTTTTGATGAGGCTCGGTGATTCGTTGCTGTGAACGAGCTGCGTGTAGTGCCCCGGTATAGCCTCATGAATATTGAGAATCTGCAGGGTAAAGTTATTGTACTCACGCAGGTAGCTCGCAATAGTCTCGCGGGATTCGCCTGCAATGGGAGTGACATTGTAAAAGGTCTCGCCGCCTTTTGCGTAGGGCCCCGGAGCATCGACCGAAGCACCAGCAACGCCGCGGGCATAGATCGGAGTGTCGCGCACTTTGAGGGGTTTGCTTGGATCGAGGTAGACCAGGTCTTTTTCACGGACAAAGCGCTCAAGTTCTGGAATTTGTGCCGCGATAGTCTCACGGAAACGCGAGGCGTCGGGATGCTGTTGAGCGAGAACATTCAAAACAGCTCGAATCCTTTGTTTCGGCTCGCTTGCTAGCGCTTGTCCGGGCAGATAGGTGGGGTAGAGTTTTTGGGCGAGCTCATCCATCCGAGCAAGAGTACGTTCGCGTGCCTCGAGTGCTTTTGCATAAACCTCATCGGCGCTGAGACTGGCTCCAAGCTCGTAGGCAAATTTTTGTCGATACAGCTCAGGAGCTAGACGAAAACTTCGGGCCGGCCCTTTGACCAAGCGCTTTTCCAAGGTCTTGAGAAAGCTTCGATAGTCATCAACGGCTGCTACGGCGTTGTTCAGTTCCCGTTGAAAGGCAGCCTTTTCTTGTTTCGAGAGAGCACTTTTCTTGGCATTCGAAAGATAGGTGCGTTGCCACTCTGCGCTGAGACCCTGATGTTGAGTCAAAGCCAGGCGTGTGTGTTCAAGGGTGGGGTCTTTGATCGCGGCCTTGGCAGCTGCATAGTAGGGCCTAGCCTGCTTAAAATACAAAAGGGCGGTGCGCAAACGCTGCTCTTGCGAGAGGGCGTTGGGTTCAAAGAGTCGGGCAATGCTCGGACTGATATTGTACTGGGCTGGATTCCAGGCGTAGGACTGCTCTTTTTCTAGGGACCAGCGGCTCGCCTCTAAAAAGTTTTCGATCAGCTGAGCATCGACCTGCTGGCTGCGCGACAGAGTCGCCTTGTCGAGCTGTTTCAGAGCTTGGAGCTGCTCTTCGGTAAATTGGATCACGCGCTTTCGATACGCGGCATCGGGTATTTTGACCTTATCGAGATGTTTGAAGTATCCCACCTGCAAGGCCCAGTCGGGCTCGAGTTCCCAGAGGGCTTCCAAAAAGCGCGCGCTATAGGCTTCAAAAGCTGGATTGGCAGGCGTTTGCTCAGACATTGGGTGAGCCTGCTCTTTCGGAGCAGTATGAGTACAGGCCAAGAGACCACTGAAGAGTAAGGCCTGACAGCTTCTGGTTAAGAACGTTTTCAACATCAAAGACTCCTTTGTGGGCTAAGTCTTGGTTAACATAGCCGAGCCGAAGGAGCCAAGGGGTTTAGTGGGCATCCTCTACAGAAGAATGCTTCCGTGAGCGCCTTTCGAGGCGCACCATTGTCTCAATGTGAGGAGTGTGCGGCATCTGGTCCAGGGCCTGAACCTCTTCTAAGTCAAAACCAACCTGCCTGAGCACGCGCAGATCTTGAGCGAGACTGCCGGGATCGCAGGAGATGTAAAGAATCGTTTGCAGATCACTGAGGCGCTGGGAGATCGCTTTGGCAAGCTTTTGTAGACCAGCGCGAGGGGGATTGACGAGCAGTGTCGTGGCTCCTGTGCCCCATTGTGCCAGGCGCTGCGCGAAGCGCGGATGGTAAAGATCGACACGCAGGGCCTGAACCTGAGGCCAGCCCTTCGCTTCGAGTGCAGCGACGGCTGTGGGTGCTACCTCGAGAGCCACTATTTCAGTGAAACCGGCCTCAACAGCGGCTATGGTGAAATTCCCGGAGCCCGAAAAGAGCTCGAGGAGTTTTTGCTTGGCCGTCAAGCGACTGAGCCTTGCGTGCACCCATGCTTGCATCCTTTCGTTCTGCGCGCGATGGGCCTGTTGAAAAGCCCGCCGACGATTGGGCAGGACGTCTGCCGGTTCGGAGTCTTCGTCGACATCCAGAAAGGACCAGATATGTTCGCCGCGCGGTTCCCATTCGGCATGGGGTAAGCGCGCTTGCAGGGCTTTGAGATGTTCTGCCATACGTGGCGAGAGGATCACGCAGTCTGCGATCGGAGCGATGGCAAGGCCTTGTTTTCCAGCATAGCCGAGCTGTTTGCCATCGGTCTTGAACTGCGCCCTTGAGCGATAGCCAAGGGGCTGAGGAGCC
>CANGNB010000090.1 GCA_947454545.1 Oligoflexaceae bacterium | reverse complement strand
CTCATCGGGGCCATTGGCCTCCAGAACTACCTTCAGACTCAAATGGGATCATAAGGAGACCGATCTATGCAGGCTCAATCCGTAGTTTTAAGCGCACTCAATAGCGTCCTAAAAAACGAACTGACGGCTATCAACCAGTATTTTCTTCATGCTCGCATGTTTGGGCATTGGGGCTTTGAGAGACTGAATGACTATCGCTACAAGCAGTCCATCCGAGTGATGAAAGAAGCCGATAAGCTGATCGAGCGCATCCTGTTTTTAGAGGGTTTGCCAAACCTTCAAAATTTGGGGAAATTGCTGATCGGCGAGCACATTGTAGAGTGCTTCGAAGGTGATCTCAAGCTGGAACGAGACCTTCATCGGCCCGCTTTGATCGAAGCCATTCGCCTCTGTGAAAACGAGCAAGACTTTGTATCGCGTGATCTCCTGCAAGATCTCCTTGAAGAGTGTGAAGAGGCTATTGATTGGCTGGAGACCCAACACTCTTTGATCAAGGACATCAGTCTACCCAACTACCTGCAGTCGCAAATCAAGAGCTAAGCGAGCCTTCAACGGCAATTCATGCCTTCCTCTTTCTCTTTTGCCGGGGCCCACCTAAAATCATTTTTATAAAGTTCGGCGGTGCCATGTACCTCGAGCGCGGTCTCTGAGATTTCTTCTCCCATCACAGCCCCAAGATACTCTGACAAAAGTGTATCTGGGGCTGATGTTTTTCTGGTCCCTGTGCGGTGAGATTCGGCAGCATCCATTCGCAGAGTGTCTTCGCTTGTATGTCGACAGATCCGGCGTTGACCGAGCTCGGGATAGCAAGCGGCTGCTGCATCCGAAAACTCGACAGATACCCCTGAGAATCCACTGCAAAGATCTCAAAGTTCTCAAGATCCCAACGGAGCTGTTTCAGAGTGAGGCCATACTTCGCGGTATAGGCGATAGGCTCTGGAAAGCGAAAGTCGGGATCAAAAAAATCTTCCACAGCCAAAAGCTTGCTCAGATCTTCTGTTTTATAGAGGTCTAAGAAGCCATCTTTGATATTTGCCATAGCGATATACGTGAAATCAGGGCTCATAAGGATCTCGTTGGGATACTGCTGACCCGCTGTAGGACTCGGATGGCCCCCTGCCACATCAAAGGCTATCGCTTTGCTGCGCTGCACATCGTACACCAAATAGATCGCTGCGCCCCCAACACCAGCGATGAGGAGATGGCGCGTAGGGTCGTAGGCCAGTATTGTGGAGTCTTCGATTTTCAATCCTGCCAGCTGCGGAAAGAGCGAAAGATCAACTTTATGCAGCTCTTCGCCTGACTTCCAGACTGAGAGCGGGCAGTTGTAGTTCTCGTTTTCAGCAACGCCCGTCGGCTTTTGATAGTTCCGAAGAGTCATATAAAAACCTGAGGCGCCGGCATCGACCAGAGCGCCGATGGTGCAGCGCTTGTCCCAGTGAGCTTCCGCTTGAATCGAACCGTCGTCTTTACGAGCCCGATAGATACCATCAAGACTCGTGAAGTAGACATCCTCATCCCGGATGTCGAGCCAACGCGAACCTTCGCTTTGGGGCAGCTGATAGCTCCACTGTTCACGCCAACCAAGCAAAGTTTGCCAGGTGAGGAGACTAAAACCCTGAGCATGGCTCAGCAGTAGCTCGCCGGTCTGAGGGTTCCAGGAACGAGCATAGATAAGTCCAAACGCTCGCGGCAAGCTGCGCTTGAACCCCGCGAAGCCTAAGCTGAGCTCTTGAGTCCGAAAGCGAATCAGGGGCACATCATCAGCGCCGAGCAGAACATCTTCCACATCTTTCAGGGTATCCGTGACCCGACCATCAGCCTGGCGCTCGATGAGCACACCGTTGTCGTAGAGTTCAAGCAGCGAGCGATCTTTGCGCTGCACGAACTGCTTGAGTTTGGCCTCAGGGAGCTTCCAGTGAATATGCAGATGGTTCTTGGCACCTAAATCTGACCAGACGCGGGTGATATCTTGTGCCAGTTCCTCGCGCTCTTCGGGGAGTTTTAAGCTGGCCAAGACCCGATAGGCTTCCACAAGATTCAGGGCCGCATCAAGCCAGAGCCCATCTTTGAGGTTCAGGCGCACGACATTGATCTGGTTCTGAACCTGAAACATCCGGGCGCGATTGATGACAAGAAGCGGAGGTAAGGTCGCGACGGGAGACTGATTGCCCAGCTCGTCCTTAGCATAATAGCGAATACGCCATGCGCCCGCTTCTGGGGCATTGAGGCGACCATTGTTCGCGACGAAATCGGAGCAGGCTGGACCCTCGATCGGTTCGAGACAGCTCCAGATAAAAGCTTGGCCAGCATCTTTCACGGCAAAGCGCAGCTCTTGGCCGGGATAAACTTCGAGTTTTGGATCCGATCCAGAGTTTAAGAGCGTGAGCTTATCGCTGAGACCTGTGACCGAGGGAGGAGTGGTATCGATGCGCAGAGGGCAGCTGAGATCTTCGCTGCTCAGCTCCTGGAACTGCTCGCGAAACATATCCCTGAGGTGCAGCTGCAGCTGATAGGAGCCATCGGCAAGGATAAGGGGTAAAGGAATGCGAGGCGTCTCGTCTTCATGAAGCTCGAGACTGCCCTTTTGCAAGAGGTCTGTGTCCCTGATGAGGGAGTAATCCAGGCGATAGAGTTTGAGCTGTCCTGAGCTTTCAAAGCGTGCCAGTGGCTTGGCAAATCTGCCTTGACTAGCTGCATCACCGCAGCCGAGAGTTGAGCTTTGCGTGAGCAGGCCTTCGGGGCGATTTTCGAGGGTGAGTGTTGTCAGGTGCTGAGTGTTCTGCTTGGGAACAAACACGGCCCCTTTGGACTTATCCCTATCGCGAAGATAGGCCTTGCCCCCCTTGTCTTTGGGGAGAATAAAGCAGCCTAAGCTGCTCTGAGAGAGTTTAGAAAAGCCTTGCTCGTTCTGCCAAAGGCCTTCTATCGAACCCTCGTCTAGAACTTTGAGAAGCTGCGAGGCCGCCAGGGGCCGCGCATCTTCTCCACATGCGAGAACTTTATCACTGAAGCTATTGCTCAATCGCTCGCAAGCCGTGTTGGACAGCAAGAAAAGGCTAAGAATAAGAACGTTCCAATTCCGCATAAATCCTGTGTCCTCGGCTTACACTTTAGCAACAGCAGACATTCCATCGGGGCGATCAAGGGTCTGCTTAGCGCTGGAATTGAACGTTCCAGGTACCGTCAGGTGGAAAGTAGATAGCACCGGGATCGCCAGGATTAGCGTTTTGGGCGTCCTCAACGCTGCCACGGATACGTTTGAAATTGCCAAAAAAGGTGAGGCCGTCACCGCTTGGGTTCGACCAGGCGAAGGTACCGTGTTGACCAGAAAATTCCCACTGACCGCAGATGTCCGCATTCGCATCGGGACATGGGCTGATCAGATTGGAAATACGTCCACGCATAAAAGGAGTGGGAAAATACTGGCCTTCATTGTCAAAGCCCATCTGAACGCGATGATTGACAGGGTTCGATCCATTCAGGGTGTAGCTCCCTGAACCACGAAGACCCGCGATACTCACATCGGCCATGAGGGGGTCGACCATCAGAAAAAGGCTCGCTCCGAGGGCAACTTGCGAGAACAAAGAACGTGACATAGCAATCTCCTAATAACCTGAAACTCAGGGTCTATATGCCTTAGTGAGATTGCGAAATCAAGTGAAATAAGCCAAGATGACGATCCTTGGCTTGCTCATGCTAACAGGCTGTTATTGATTAGAAATAGGGGGAGTTGCATCTTGCACAGGGTATTTTTTGGGGGCTTCTGCTCACGGTGAGCAGAAAAAAAGACTAGCCCCTTATTGGCAGGTGATCGCAGAAGCCTTTTTGCTCGAACTTGCAGGGCAGCGATACGAATCTTTGGGGCCTGAGATGCTGAGCTGGGGGCTGTTGCCGCGAGCATCCCACTGCAGACCTTCGAGGCTAGCGCCATCGGCGATCACGATATTCACCTGCGCTTGATCGCCTCGTGCGCGGATCGCCAGGCCTGCGACGGGATGTTCGAGGCGAATCTGGACTTTGTTTTCGTGACCCGCCACAAACAGGCAGAGGCCAGCGAGTTTTGCTGAAGACTTGTTGCCTTTGAGAGTGATGAGAAGCTGATTTCTATCGCCCGTGACGCGACTGAGGACAAGCTCTTGGCTGTTGATGGTCACGGTTTTCTGCGAGCCAGCGACGCGAACCATACTGGGTGCCGCATGCAGTGAACTCGCGCAAGATCCAGTGGCGTCCTCTAAGGTGTTCGATGCGGAGGTGCTCGATCCTGCGCTGCTTGCGCTGTCGACGCTATCCTTTTGGGTGCCTGCAGAGCTTGCGTCCAGGCTATCCTCAGCTTTGCCGGCTACGTTTGCATCATCGACCTCTACCGAGAGGACTTGGCTTTGGCTAGAGTCTGCTTCAAAGGAACTGCCACTGCAGCCGACGAGGGTGAGTCCCAGGAGCGCGCCGATGATGAAGGATTGAAGATGCCACATGAAAGCTCCTTTTGTGAGTCGTGAGGGAAGTGCTTTAGCTTCCCCAATGAATATGCAAATATTATCGGGATAATTTTGGAAAAACTTTACATTAATTAAAGATAACTATAAATGTCAGTATGTTACATTGAGTGTATATGTGCAAAAAAAACTTTAACGTGAGGCTTGCAGAGGGACTTCTTACAAGGCTTGGCCTTCCACGCGGTCTTGCTATCCTGCTGTCCCTAGATCTAAGCAAAGAGATACAGTGTCGAGAAACACCGCTGAGTCACAAGGCTCATCCTCCTGAAAGGAAGGCTAGGCAAGGGATTCTTAAGAGAGTACAAGCACCATGACTAAAGTTGCGGAGACTTGGCAATGACGATTCAACAGTTCCCAGTTTTACTTCTCGTTCTTTGCACTTGGGCTGCAAAGATCCATGCTTCCCCATGGGCTCCCTTTCAAACGGATCCCGCCTGGCAAAGCCCTGGGTGCGGTTTGCAAAAGGCCTTTATCGGCCGCAAGCCATGGTCACCACTTTATCCTGAGCTCCAGGCGAACTATTGGACTTTTGGTTGGCGCGCTGAGGATCTCGGAGCGCAAGAAGCCTTGAGAATAAAAGGGGTCTTCGCTGAGCTACGCTATCTGAGTTGGACTCTCTATGACAGCGAGACAGGCGATTTTCTCTCGCATCTGAACGATGCCATGATTGAGGCTGATCCCGATAGCGAAGGCCCCTTACAGTCCTACACACTTCGGGTCGTCTCGGAAGAGGCTGGACAAGCAGAGCGAAGCAATCAGCTGATCGTTCCACGAAAGGTTCGTAAGCCTGTCCTCGTCCTCCGCTACTATGAAGAGTATCAAGCCCCTAATCCCTACGGTTCCCAAAAATTGCCGCGCATCGAACGCGTGGCGCTCGTGGACGATACGGTGCGCATGTGCCCGCCTCCTTTAGGCTGGCAACTGCCGGCCGGCAATGCCAAGAATATTGTCAAAGCTGTGTGGGATAGCCGCAAGATGAAAAATCCCGAGCTGCAGTTCTATCGGGTGAAAGGCGCCGGGCTCTATCCTAATCCCGACAATATCTATGTGAGCACGCGTCTCTTTACAGAAGAGTTCGGTGATACTGCCATCCTTCGGGTGAAGCTGCCTGAGCAAGCCGAGATTGGTCGCGGGGGGCTCATTCGCTACCAATCGTTTTGCATCGGCAATCTCTTGAATACACTCACTCCCAAAAACGGCTGTGTTATGGATCGCGCCTTGCCGCGTGATGCCGAGGGCTGGACGACTCTCGTGATAAGTGATCGTGCGGATG
This sequence comes from Oligoflexaceae bacterium, assembly GCA_947454545.1. Taxonomy (GTDB): domain Bacteria; phylum Bdellovibrionota_B; class Oligoflexia; order Oligoflexales; family Oligoflexaceae; genus Oligoflexus. Next base: position 7,877 of record CANGNB010000090.1, on the reverse strand, counting down.
TGCGGGCCGAGGCGACGAGGCTTGGCTATGCAAGTCTTGCCAAGGGGACACGTTTTCCCCTGATTCTGATGCGCCAGATGCTAGCAAAGGATGATTTTCCAGGCTCTCTGAAAGCTGTGCCCATGACCGAGGGTAGCGGGGATCTTGAAGGCAAGGCGGCGGATCTTTTTATCGGAGATTACGCGCCGCGAGGTTTTTACTGCTCAGCTGAAAGTTTTTTGAAGCTAGGTTTAGCGTGCCATGGACCTGCTCTCTAGCATTTAGAGGGCACCTATCCCATGCTGCTTCAGCCAGCGCAGATCCCAGGCCACATCCTTGAGCACCCGAGGCGAGATGGTGAGGCTGCGGTCTTCGAGATAGCCAAAGTTATGAAAGTCGAATCGCAGATCATTGAGCTTATGACACGACACACACGAGGTGTTGGCGACCAGGAGTTGTTCGCGATCCGAGAGCTTTTGTTTGAGATTCGCATCACTCACATCAAAGAGGAGAAGAGACTGCTGCAACTCGGTAGCCTCTTGACTGGTCTCTAGGAGGTCATAGATTCGCTCATCATCGCGTAGCATCGATCCTCGTAAGGCTCCTGGGAGGCTGAGCAGACGTCGACCATCACGCGCGGAGAACACGTCCATGGGCTCAGGGCGTATCGTTCCGGCCTCGCCAAGGAAGTTCAAAAAGATCCATTCGTCGAGGTGTGCGGGCTCGCGTCCCCCAGGCAGTGAAAAGGCCGTGAGCTGTGCTAGGACGAGTGGATCAGCGTAGAGCCTGAGAAAGGTCTTGAAACGTTCACTAAAAGCGAGCTCTTCGCTTGCGGAAGCTTCATGCTCTGGGCGCATGCCGGCTTCTTGATAGCTCCTTTCGCTCAGCTGGGGTGATCGAAGCGAAAAGGCGTTCTTCACAAACATCCGCACCAGTTTTTGCTGCAAGACCATAAACTCTCTGCGTTCGTCAGCTTTCAAAGCTGCTCGCATCGCCTCGGGGCGAGAGCTGGCAGTTTTGAGCTTTTGCAAAAGGATCTTGGCACGCGCGGCTTCGGAGGCTGGCAAATGGGTTTGTGGATCGAGCGGATAGATGGCATGGACCGCGCGATCATCAGCGCTCGCTTCCATGTAAATCTCATGCAAACGGATCTTGCGTTGGATCGGCTGCCAAACCAGGCGCAATTCCGGCCAACAGAGCTCTTCAGTATCGCTGCTCGGAGTTTTGCCGAGAGGAGCGCAGACGGCAATACGTGCTGATACCACCCGCCAGGTGCTCAGAGGACTCTCCTCACGAAAAGCCGAGCCTACAGACGTTGCTTGATAAGCTTCCACAAGACGCTCATAAAAAGCCTTGGGAAACAGGGGACGACCCTTGATGTCCCAGTCTGCGGATGGTGCGGAACGAGCTGTCAGGGGGAGAGCAAAGGCGAGGTCGTTGGCCTTGATGGTTCCCTGAGCGCGACTCAGGCTGGAGTGAAAGCTTAGTTGCAAAAGACAAAGAATGCGGATGAAACCAGAAATGCGACACATAGCTGTCCTTAAAAGAGCGGGACTGGGGTGCTTTGGTTTTGCCTGAATTGATGGGGAATGGCAAGCGAGATCAATGCAAGACGAGAGCGAAAAGATTTCGCTCTCTCATCCTATCTTCACTGGCACGACTGATATCGAAACCTCAGTACAGTCTCCACTGTTTGCGTCTCATCATCCACCGTCAGCGTATTGTATCCATAAGTCGAACCAAAGAGTCGAACCCTCGTGTTGACAGAGAGCAGGCGCTTACCGCCGCAGGGTGTCCAACTTCCTCCCAAATTTTCATTGATCACCGTGTAGGGGCCTACAGTTCCCGGGGCAACGCTGTAGGTCCGTATCGCATCAAATCCGCCTGAACCAGGAAGATAATAGCGAGACCAAAACTGCCCGGAAGCCCCGCCCGAAGTGTCGGCAAAGCCCCTATGTTCGGTTTTGTACCAGGACAGGGAGAGGCCTGGAGGCACCGCGAGCTTAAAGGAAATCGTACAGGTGCGCGTTGGGGGATTGCTGACATACATGCTGCGAGGAGCAAGTTCGGCGATGAAGTTCGAAAAGAGAATTTGCAGGGTTTGTTTATCCGGAGTGAAAAGATAGCTGATGCTCCCATGAGGGCAGCCATCGCCGTTGGCAGCAAATTCTTCGATCCGGGTTTGATTGTCGGCGAGAGCGACACCAAGTGGGCTTAAAAGGCCAGAAAGTAAGAGTGAAGTGGCCGTTTGACCTGAGACTCGGAGGAGCTTCATAAAAACCTCCCATGTGGAATACAAGAAGCGAGTAAGCCAAGGCTTACAAGCGCCTGAGGGGGCGTTCTTGCTCCCTCATTCCTAAGGTGAAGCTTAAGTGAGAAAATGAAAAGAAGGCTCAGGAATATCTTCGGGAAAATCAGAAAGCACAAGGAGAATTACCCTAGGTTTTTTCCTAGAGGGGTGACTCCTGTATAGAAGAGCTAAATCCTACTGAGTTACCGCTCCAAAGAAACCCTCGACAAGTTCGGGATGAAGGGGCATTTCTCCCGGCTTGATTTCCGCTGGCGCAAACGAGCTTAGGCCAGCTAGAAGCTCACTGGCTTCGGTGCCTTGTTCTGTAAAGGCAAGGCCACCAAAGCCGAAAGACTCAAAGTCGCTTTGCCAAAAGCTGAGAGCCTGAGTTGTCTGATAGTTGCCGACTGTGAGCAAAAAAGGCGTCGGTGTCTGGCCGTAGGGGAGTGCTCTTTGAAGATCTGTAGGCGTCTGAGCCTGCCACAGCTGGTAAGATTTCATAGAAACGGAAGTCCCATCGGTAAGGCTGACAATCTCGGCGGTAAAACTTAGGCTCGCGGCGTTGTCGCCCTGCAAGTGCACCTCGACCCGATCTTTGAAACCAAGTGTTTCAACTGTAAAGAACCATTTTGGGTTGAGGGTTTGATAAAAAACACGATCAAAGCCTATGTCGTCGGTAGTTTGGGCGTATTCTGTCAGTACGCCTGAGGGGGCATCTAACAGCTCTTTGTTGGCTACTGAGATTGAGATGCCACCACCTGCACCGCAGCCATTCAATAGAATCCCAAGAAAGCAATAAACTATGGAAGATTTCATAAGGTACCCACTCTGTATAGGAGCTCGATCGGTCCCTAGGTGAGAAGCGTTAGAATATATTCAGGTGAACAAATAGATATTAAATATCAGTATCTTAGGGAATTTCTGGTGGAGGCTTTTGAGCTGGGGACGGAGGGCCTTCTGGTATTTTTGTGAAGAGCTCTGAAGGTGCTGTCCGATCCTCGTGCAGCCTGTGCACCCGGTAATTGCTCAGTCGTTTCCTTAAGTTAAATTGGATTCAGCCGATGCCTCAGAGGCGAACAGGAGATGTTGCATGCAGGTGCAAGGTGCCAAGAAAAGTTTAGGAACGCGGATCTTTGTCTTTGTGACAGTTCTGGTCGTTGTTCTTGTGGGCTTTATCAGCGGAAAAAACGGACTCTTTCTTTTCGACACACTGAAGCGCCAGTATCAAGCTAGCTTGATTGATTCGGTTCAGTTGCAAGGAGGACGGATCTCAGCACTGCTGGGTCGCTGGGATACAAAGCTTATCTTTGTTGCTCAAACAATGCAGCGCAATTCTCAGGGAGATTTTGGAGCACTTGCTAGAAATTTTTTAGCGACAGAGGGTGATCTCAAGGCATTGCAATATGCCCAGCGCCCGGCCCGCGATCAGGGGGGGTATGTAAGCTTTGTGGATGAATCTTTGCAACTCACAGCCGAGGAAATCCAGGGACTGACATTCCAAGGCCAAATCACCCTGCAGACTCATCCTAGAAGCAAAGGCTATGTGATCTTTGGGCGTGAGATGAAGACATTGGATAGTGAAAAGAGCGTCTATACTCTCGCCTTCTTTGAGACAAAGAGTCTTTTGCAAGGGGTAGGGACGAATAGTCAGCAAAGCTACTTTTTGCTCGATCGGAGCATGAAGGATCTGGTCAATGATCGAGCCTATGAAAAGGCCTATGCGGACAAAAATCTCTACAAAAAGGTGGCTGCGCTTATTCAAAAAGAGCTCAGCGCCGGCTATTTAGGGGAAAGTCGCCTAGGGAAAGAACGCTACTATGTGGCTTATCAATCGCTCCAACCTTATCCCTTACACCTGCTGGTACACCAAAAGATCAATCTGATTCAGAGTGCTATCACGAGCTTTTTTACCGAAATTTTGCAATGGACGCTGCTGTTCCTCTTGCTGGCTATTCTCATGGCTTGGTATGTCGTCAAAGGATTGATAGCCCATCTCTATACACTTTCGAGTGCTGTGCAAGAGTTGGCTAAGGGCAATTTCTCGATAAATGTGCCTGTAAAGAGCGAAGATGAGATAGGTTATCTGTCGGCTTCTTTTAACTGGATGGCGAAAAAGCTGGTCCTGCTGCTCGAGAAGGAACGAGAAAAGGCACGCTTGGAACAAGAACTCGTGACAGCTCAAACCGTACAGAAAACATTTTTTAAAACCGATCACGTTGAAACCGCTTGTATGACTCTACATGCCCATTACAAACCAGCCTCAGAATGCAGTGGAGATCTGTGGGGACATATTAAAATTCGTGATGGGATGGACCTTGTTTTTATTGGTGATGCGACAGGGCATGGTGCTCCTGCAGCGCTCGTGACGGCCTTGGCTTATGCAGCTGTTAATGTGCGCTCATCCCTTTATAATAGTGAGGAAATGCAAAGTTTAAGTCCGGCTGAGATTATGAACTGTCTCAACGAGCTCCTTTGGAATACTCTGAAGGGTCGCCTTTGTATGAGCTTTCTGATTCTCATCTTTGATGAGCAGAGTGGAAGTGTTCAGTATTCCAATGCAGGGCATACCTTTCCCTTTCTTATACCCAAAGATGCCCAAGATGAACGTCTGGGAGGGAAAAAGCGATCGAAGAGTCTATCCGCAGGCAAACGCTCTTCAGGCATCCTAGGTATCGATCCGAGCTCCGACTTTGTCGATGAGCTTTTGCCGCTCCAGGCAGGAGATCGCATTGTCCTCTACACAGATGGACTTACAGAGGCAAAAAACGATCAGGGCAAGTTATGGGGAACCCGAGGGGTGCAAAAGGTTATTGAAGAGCACGGCGATGCTTCCGCAGCTGACTTGAAAGTCGCCATTGTCGATCGAGTGGTGAAATTTAATGAAAAAGCAGATCTTTTTGATGATGATCTTACGCTTTTGATCGTCGATTTTCATCGCCAAAAAATGGAGGTTGCCGTCTAGTGGAAAGGATCATACTCCTCATATGTATGATCGTGGCGTCTTCGGCTCATGCTGAAGAACCTTCCCCTATTGGGCCCAAACAGGCACCTTTTGAGTCGATCAAAGCTTTAGAAAGCTCGATAGTTCTTGACTATCAAACGGATGCTCAGGTGTCCTCAGGGACTCAGGATGCCGCGAAGTGGAAAGCTTTCTGTGCTGCTTTTGGCAAGTCACTCCGTTCGCGTAAGTCTCAGATAGGCTTTGCTAAGGAAGCCCGTTGCCTCGAGCTAGGGCAGCTCCCTGATGGCGATAAGCTGGAGCCACAATTTCAATGGCGCATCCAAGTCTTCGAAAAGCGACACGTTTTTGATCTGAATCTGATGTTTCGTCAAGATAAGCAGTGGATCACTGTCTATTCCATGAATCTTTTGCGTAGTATCGACCCTTTAAACCTCTTGAAGCATGGGGAAGTGCCCTTGCTTCTCGCTCGTCTCTTTATTGATCGCCTCCCAACGGGCTGGGTGCTGCGGCCAGCGGATGTGAAAGACGAGGTCATGTTTATCAAGCGTGACGATGGGGTGCGTTTGCCAGAGACTTTGTATGTCTATCAGCTGGGTTTTGATCCAGTGGCCCAGACATGGAATCCTCAGATCTACAGTGTGTTGCGGCGCCAGGGTGAGCCTCGAATTCTGAAGAAAAAAGTCCTAGGAGAAGTCTATACCTGGGAGCGTAGGTATATTCCCTTGTCTCGGAGCGAAAGCTATTGGGTGCAGAACACGGAGGGGGTGGGTCGTTTAGAAAGTGAGCTCATGCGAGTGCTGCTTGAAAAATATCCGTTGCTTAAATTTCTCGATGCTGTGGAAAAAATGGCTCTGGACAGTCTAGACTCGAACTATTTCGGGCTTCGCTATGGCAAATCTATGCAGCGTAATTCCAAGCTTCTTGCGTCGTTGCAAGAGCTGTCACTTCTGATGGAAATGCGAAGTGGTGCTTTGGATGGTTTTCGTGCCTATGCCGATTACATGCCGCGGACTCGAGTGATCGATAACGGTTTGCATCAAGATCTTTTTTTGCAGCGCTTTGCTGTCGGATGGGCTTTTAAAGGCGATCTTCCCTGGGGCATGCATGCGTTGGCTAGCGAATGGAATATACAGCCCAAAGTTGGTATTCTCGATTTCGATGGGAATTTCGAAATGGCAGGAAAATTTAAAAACTCCTTCCTCAATCTAGGGCTCAAACATTATCTTGATGTGGCTTTGGAGCTTGGTATCGAGAAGGAAACAGATTGGTTTCGCTACCGGCTTTGGACATCTGGCAACACCTCCGCATTAGGTAAGGCCCAAAAAGCTGAAGGCTCTGTGCGGAGTCTTCGCTTAGGTCTGGATACCTACTGGGAACTTATCACGTTCCAAGCACGGTCTCATCTTGATCTCATGCTCTATGGGCACTTTGAGCGCATTGATATCGAGAAAAATCCTGACCGGATTCCGGTCGATGCTCCGGCTGTCAGTCAGCTCTCGTTGACTTTGCCGATTGTGGGGGGAGGCTTGACCTTCGAATGGTAACTTTCTCGAACAGTCTAAAGAGTTTTGTTCGCATAGCTGCAAGCACTGCAGTGTTCCTATTCTATGCAGAATCGATTCAGGCTCAAATGTCAGAATCAGCAGAGCCGCCTCGGGACATTCCAAGCCCTATGGAATGGTTTTCTCAGCTAGAGCCGCAGCTTTGGTTAAATAGCCCGGGTATTGTTCATTCCATTCATTTCCATGTAAAAAAAGCAGGCTCACAGCTTTTTACTCGCATGGAAGCTCTCGCCGAAGGTCTCAATGAGACGAGCTTTATTCGTTTTATCCCGAAACGAGATTTTCAGTTTGCTAGGCGTTTGGGAGAGCTGCCCAATGCCCCGCGACCAGACGCCAAGGCGATATATCGGGGCAGCTATCCAGTCAAATTATGGATGGATGTCAAGAGTTCCCGAGTGTTCGTGTATCAGCTGAACAACGGAGTGCGTACAAAGCTGGCAGACTGGGACTATGATCAAAGTATCCTTCAAGATAAAAAGACGCTTTTGAATTGGCTGAAGGAGCAGATGCACTATGATGCAGTGGTTCTCGATGTCAAAGAAACTTATGTTTTAGCGGCTCTTCTTGCTCGGCGTGAGACTGTTGATCAAGCCATCGTCGTTGCTACATCAGAAAAGAAACTCCTTCTCTCTGCTAAGGATCGAAAGGCACAAGCGATTTTACAAGCGCTAAAAGTTGAAGGCGACTTTGTTGTTTTCGAGAAACTTGTGGCTACCGATGAAGCCGATGTGATTCAGGTCGGAAGTAAAATTATCATTGGCAGTGAGGCATCAAGAAGCTCTAAGACTGATTCCCAAATGAAAGCTGCTCCCTCAAGTCCCCCCATAGGCAGTCCCGACTCTGGAGGAGAGAAGAAGGACTAAGGGTTTTGCGTGTACACAAGAGGCACAGAGCTTCGAAACAGGTAGGGTGTGACACGCTTGAGAAGATTTCGAGCTTCTTCTGATGATCGAGCGAGGTTCTTATCGACCCGAATCCACTGACCTTTGTGTGGATACAAAAGATCCCCTTCTTCTTGCAAAAGCAGTGACCAATTGAGTGATGTCGTTGCACCGACGAGAGCTTGGGCTTTGCCCTTATAGAT
>CANGNB010000089.1 GCA_947454545.1 Oligoflexaceae bacterium | reverse complement strand
GATGCTATATTGTGAGGGGAACGGCGTCAATGAATTAGCTTACCTAGCCAATCTGTACTTACTTTTGCCGTACCTCACCTTTTTGTTCTCACATTGGGAGGTCTGTGTCGCCACTACATGGCTCACTTCCCCTTGGGCAAAAGGCAGCCGGGCAGGCTCGTCTCAATCTCCCCTTTGGCATTCAGGCAGTCATAGATCAGAGCCGTCTGCAGGGCATAACCATAGGACTTTTGATAGACGATCTTGCCATCAGCCTCTTCTTCGCAGGGATTGCTCGGCGTGCAGCGCTCGCCTTGATCATTCCCCGTGGCATTGATGCCGATGATTTTTTGCGTCTTTCTATCGAGGACAGGCGAGCCCGAGGTGCCCGGAAACAGCTTACAGCCCGCGCTGTAGCGCATCGGCTTGAGAAAGGTGGCTTCGCCTTCGATCAGTCGTTCGGCAATGTGCTCAAGCGAGCAAGAAAATCCCTCGCTAAAAAAGCTGCTGAGCACATCAATCGCTGTTTGTTCGCGCGGCTGTTCCTGAGCAAGCGTATAGAAGGTGTATTGGCTGAGATCCTGATAGCGCTTATCGAGGCGTAGGAGCGCGATGTCCGTGACACCGAGCGTCGCATACAGAATCTTATCAGCCTTGAGGGCATCATCGCCCTGAAAGTAGCGGGAGCCGCCCTTCTGATCGAGAGGATAGATGTAGTTTTCGGTCGCTTCATCTTTGATGACCTGACCGGGCTCAAGACCTACGCAGTGCGCATTGGTGAGCGCCATTGCAAAGTCTTGGGGATCGCTCTTTTCAAAGCGTACCAAAGCTCCCGAACACTGATCGAGATGTACCAAGCCGCGAAAGTCAAAGTCGCGAGCCTTATCAAAGCCGACCTGCCAGTAGAGGGAGGTATGGGCTTTAAAATCTTGGGTGACTTGAGCATTGGAGCCGACCACACAGATTTTTACGTTTGTCCCCTCCGGAAAGATCTTAGACAGATCCGCCTCGATGGAGCGATCGAGTTCTTGGCGCGGACTATAGCCATCGGCGCTATCACAGGATTCTTCTATCGGCACAATCTTATACTGGTAGTGAGTCGGTCGCTCGGCAGAATAATTCGTCGTCTCAGGAAAGCGCAGCGAGCTGAGGCGCAGCTGCAGCTGCTTGATCCGGCGGCCATTGAGTTGGGCGGAAGGCCCCTGGATAAGGATGGTCGGCTGCTGATAAAGCGCTTTCAGTGTCCGAATGTCGGCGGCAAAGAGCTCGGTCGTGCTGGGCGCTACCGAATAGCTCATAACACTCATGGGATCAAAGGCCCCAAGATAGTTGACTGTGCGAAAGGCGTGATCGGTGTTGCTCCTGTGGATGGGCATCGGATAGAGGTATTGGCCCTTGTCCTGGGCCATAGGATGCTGGTGACTGTGCTCTAAGCCAAAGCTATGGCCGATCTCATGAAGCGCCCAAAACTGCTCACAGATCTCAGGGTTTTGCTGACAGTAAGGATCCACATGGGTCTTGGGGTCAGCACGTAGGGTCACATCAGAAAGGAGACCTTGCACAGCCCCCACCGCAGTGGCCCCTCCAAAGGGTGCTGGAGCCGTCGTATCAAAGCGAATACGAATCAGGGGCGAACGGGGGAACTGCTCCATCTCTTCACTGGTACAGGCCGACCAGCCCTGATCAAGCTGAAAGCCTATGCGGGCAAACTCTCTGATGCTCGTCTCCTGAATAAGCTTACGGTAGGGCTCACCAGCCTCAGGGTTCACCCAGCACACGCGAATCGTCTTGGATGCCCACAAAAATGCTGGAAACTCCGTCTCCTGACTGATCTGCGATTGCAGCTGGCTCGAGCGCTTGGGCGCATGGCAGGCGGCTAAGATCATCAGGCCTAAACAGAGGGTGCAAGTTGCAACGTGGCTGAACATAGGGCTTGGACCTCAGAGTGCTCGGTGAAGGAGGCCCCTGTCTTAAAGCAGGAGCCGTGCCTTTCCCGTGGGGCTCAGGGAGGGCTTCAAGGGAAGCCTTAAATCAGCTGTTTTACAGGAGTTTAAACCGTGCGGGGAGCTTGTAAAGGATGGGCCTAAGAAGTCTGTGAAGCTAAGTGAGACGGCAGACCCTTCGCGGCGTCAAAGCTTTTGGCAGCGAGCTCAGCCTCTGATAGGCTCTCGCAAGAAAAATAAACTACTTTTCCTCGGATGAGGACAGATGAAAAAACTTTAAAAAATTCTTATAGATGCTACTGACGTCTCTCTCGGAGCGCATCGCATGAATTCTCTCTAGGATTTTAGTTCTATGCTCTTGGCTTATGTGCTTCACTAAATTCCTATCATAATAAAGAAGCATATTCAGTTCGAGAAGTGCTGAATAACCCAAAAAAGTCGTATCCATATAGAGAGTCAGGAGTAACTTAATATACTCCTCTTTTCCAGGGTAAACCGAAGCTATGGCTATCGCTCTGCCGTAATAATCCGAATCTCTTCCTTCGATGAGCTTCAGAAATAATGCCCAATCCTCCTGGGTCCACTGTTCAACCATATCGTGTGCATTTTCAATAAGACTATCCCCAAAGAAATCTGTACTATCTTCCAACATTTCTGCAACAGTCAGACCAGAAACTGGCGATTTTTTGTAAAAATTCTGCATCAAAAGCCCCTAGGCAATCGGCCCCCGCCACCCGTCGGATACGCTGACGTCACGAAACCATCTTTTTTTAACACGAAGACCTCAACGCCGTCCATAATTCCTCGGTGGAGCGTAGTTCCGTCGGCTGCTCTCGTCAGGTTTGCAGGTTGACCAGATAAGTACCGTGTGACGCTTACGATTTTTTCGTCTCCCCAAAATGCAGGAAATAGAGTGTTTTTAAACGTCGAGAGGGGCTAGTGAAGGGAGGGCCTTGTGAGCCCTAAGAAGAGAGCTGATAAAACTGTCGATTCGTAAAAAGCTTCAGCAGCCCAGAGGGATATTCGTTCAGAGCAACCTAAAGATGTGTCGCCCTCGCCAGGGTCCAAGGATACGCAGAGCGGTCAGCGCCCCAGCACTCAAAGCCCCACCGACCCCACAGCTGACGATATCCTGGCCTGTTATAAAAAGATTTTTGATCGGGGTGTCCGAGCGGAGCCAGTCCTGACGAAAGCGCAGAGGTGAGTGATCGATCCCATAGATCTCGCCCTGCTGATAGTTGCTAAAGTGCTGGGTCGAAAGCGGAGTGGAGAGCTCCGTATAGTGGATCTTGTCTCGAAGCTGAGGAAACTGCTGATAGAGAACTTCGAGCAGTTTTTCGCTCAGCTGCGCTTTAAAAGCTTTATAGTCTTCGCCACGCTTTTGCCAAGGCCGATCGCGCCACGCAGCAAACCACGCATAAGGAGCTGGGACGACGATCTCAATCGTGCTTTTGCCAGGATGGTGCTTGGACCATTCGGGATCTTTGCTCGAGGGAAAGGAGATATAGACCAGAGGAAAGCTGCCCTGAAAGTCTCCCGAGAGGGAGCTGAGCACCTTATCAAAATCCTCATCCTCATAGATCCAGATATTGCTGCTGGGGACATCGAGCTCGCTCAGCTCATGCTTAAGGCCGATATAAAGGCAAAGGTGAGCCATGGAAGCTGGTAAGCGGCTGAGTTGCTCGCGATAGTGCGGGCTGACGGATTGTTCGTGAGCAAGCAGTGTTCCAAAGGTATTTCTATAGCCGATCGCACTGACGATACGATCTGCCGAGATGATTTGACCATCTTTGAGACGCACACCCTTGGCCCTTTGGCCCTCGCAAACGATCTCTTGCACCTCGGCACTCGTGACCAGATCGGCCTTATGCTTGCTCAGCACCTGAGCGATGCTCCGAGCAATATTCGCCGATCCACCCACCGGATAGCTGGCGCCGTTGAGATAGTGTTTGGCGACCATAGCATGCATGGCAAAGCTCGATTGGCTCGGCGGAAGGCCGTAATCCCCCCACTGAGCCGCGAGCACCGCCCTAAGGGTTCGGTCTTCGGTCAGTTCCGCGAGGACGTCTGCAGTGGTGCGTTGGGCAAAGCTCTGAAAGCTCTGGCTCAAAGGACGATAGAGCAGCTTCGCCAAAGGCCCTGGAAGCGTTTGCAAGGCATAAAAAGAGCTAGCCGATCGATTGGCTTTCTTGATGAGCTGCAGGTAGGAGCTGATCGCTGCCGCTTCTTTAGGAAAAGACTTCAGCATGCGATCGCGGAAAGCTGCCTCGCCCTTCACATACTCAAAGCTTTGAGTGCCGAGCTGGATGCGGTCGTAAACCGCGGGCATCTCCGCCCACTTCAGCTGACCCTCACTGACAAAGTCAAAGAGTCGGCGCATCGGCGTATGCGGGCGGTGGACATCACCGATATAGTGGACACCAACATCCCACTCATAGCCCTTGCGGCTAAAGGTATGGGTGAAGCCACCGGCGGTGTAGTGGCGCTCAAGTATCAAAACCCTTTGCCCTGCTTTGGCGAGAAAACAAGCCGTCGTGAGTCCCCCCATGCCTGAGCCAATGACTATCGTATCGTAATGCTTTTGTAGCTGGATGCGGCTGAGTTGGGTGCCAATCGTCATAGGGGCGGACCTCCACAAGCTTGTTCTTAGCCTTGATACACCCAAATGTTGTCAGTGTCAACATTTGGCCTGAGACAGCCCGATCCCTGCGGGGAGGTCTTGGTGCCAGCCAACTGCCTGTTGACTTAGCGGGGCTCTTGTTAGAGATTGATCGGGGTAATGCTTACATTCTGGCGGAGAAGTGGGTGGAAAAGACCTATCACCATGGCGATCTCAAAGCGGCTCTCATTACGACGGCCTTGGAGATGATTGCGGCCCATGAAGAGCACCTCATCGGCTTTCGCGAACTGGCCCGACGCTTGGATGTGTCGCGGACGGCGCCCTATCGGCACTTTGCGAGTGTCGAAGATCTCCTGGCCACAGTGGTCGAGCAGGGTTATGAGAGCTTTATTCAGCGCTTGCAAGAGGTGAGTGCCCACTCCGAGTGGGATGCCCCTAAGCGTTTTTTGGAATTAGGGATCTGCTATGTAAACTTCGCCCTGGATCATCCTTCGCATTATCGGCTGATGTTTGAGCGGCGCTTTTTTGTGAACGCGGACTATCCTGAGATCAAAACGCTCTCTAAAAAAGCCTTTCATCTCCTAAAGGCTACGGTGCAAGCGACACTGCCTTTGGATACACCCGACAGCGAAATCAAGCGCCTCTCTCAGTTAGCCTGGGCCTGCGTGCATGGGATGGCTCGGCTGTTCATCGACGGTCAATGGCAGGCGATGAAGCAGCGGCAAGATTTTATTCGGAAGAGCTGCGAGCAGCTCCTCAGACTTACTGGGGACTGAGCTCTGGGACGCTCACTCTTTTTAAAATACCCTGCAAAAGATCATCGCCATGGATGGGTTTGGTGAGAAAGTCATCGAAGTGAGCATCTCGAATACGCTCCCGTTCTTCCGGCATCGCATGAGCCGTCAAGGCTATAATCGGTGTCTTAAAGCCGCGAGCCCGTAGGGCTTTGGTGGCCTCATACCCATCCATGATCGGCATCTGCAGGTCCATCAAAACTAGGTCACAGCTTTCTTTCTCAAGTTTGGTGATGGCTTCGAGCCCATTGGAAGCAGTAAGGAGCGTGGCACCAAAAGATTCAAGAAGAAAACCATAGATAGCTTGAAGGTCAGGGGCATCTTCGACCAGGAGAATGCGAAGACCTTTGAGCTGATCGACTTGGGCTAAAGCAGGCAGACTTTGAGCTGCTGAGGTCTCAGGAGGGATACTTTCCTGTGGAACCTTCGGCGCATAGTCTTCGATAGAGCATTCGAAAACACTTCCTGTCCCCAACTCACTTTGCGTCAAGACGAGATCTCCTCCGAGCAATCGGGCTAGAGACCTCGAGAGAGTAAGACCCAATCCAGTCCCTCCAAAGCGCCGCGTGATCGAACTGTCGGCTTGGGAAAAGGGCTTAAAGAGCAGACTCTGCTGATCGAGACTCACACCAATACCCGTGTCCTGGATGCGGAAAACGATAAGCCTACGCTCTCCTGCCTGACCTGGAAGCTGTGTGCTGTGGACGGTGAGTTGGACCGAACCCTTTTGAGTAAATTTGATGGCGTTCCCAAGGACGTTGATCAGAATCTGCCGCAGGCGATTCGGATCGCTTTTGATGGTTTCTGGGACTTCAGCACTGACCTGACAGGATAGGTCTAGACCCTTTTCGATGACCTGGCCTTGAAAGAGCGCGAGGACTTCGTCGAGCTCCGGTCGCAGGGCAAAGCGTAGATGCTGAACTTCCATTTTACCTGCTTCGACCTTGGAGAGATCGAGGACCTCGTCGATGATCTCCGTGACGTTAAGGATATTGCGGTGAATCCTGGCCAGGCATTCTTCGTGACTGATGCTGCCGTTGCGGTGTGAAGCCAGGATCTCGGTGTAACCTAAAATCGCCGCTAGCGGGGTTCGGATTTCGTGGCTGACATTAGCAATAAAATTGCTCTTAGCAAGAGTCGCTTCCTCGAGGACACGACTGGCCTTCGCCTTTTCATCATCAACCTGACGACTTTTGGTGCTGTCGACAATGTAGAACATGCGACATAGGGGGTTGTTCTGACTATCACGAATCAACTGAGCTCGGACAAACACCGGAAATACCCGGCCCGTGCGACTGATGTGCCATGACTCGTATTCCACCCCAGCCTCAGCCTCTAGCTGTTGGAGACGCTGGAGCTCATGGGTGCGGGCCTCAGGGGCAAAAAGGTCTGCGAGCTCTCGTCCCATCAATTGATCTTTGGGAATATCATAAAGGTCAGCAAAAGCTTGGTTGGCAAGACTGATACGATCCGAACTCTGCTCCACAAGTACGATCGCCATCTCACTTTTTTCGAAGATCATCGACCATTGAGCCCGAATGCCCTCGGCCTCAGCCTGAACCGTCATGTCCTCCAGAGAAAGGAGGATCTTATCGATTTTGGGTTGGCCAACACTGATGCGCGAGGCATTGGCTGTGAGAATATGAGAACTCTCTTGCCGTCCTTTGATAGCTAATGGGAAGTCTGTGATTTTCACATCGTTAGGAATGATCGTCGCAAGAAGCTCTTGAAATTCAGTTTGACCTTTGAGCTCTGGTATCACCGCTGTGAGCTGCTGACCTTCAAGCTCTCTTGCTGACGATCCAAAGAGCTGGGCAAAGGCTTCATTCGCGGCGACGACTTCGAGCCTATAGTTGAGAATAGTCAAAGGCTGATGGAGAGTGTCGACTATGGCCTGAGCGTAGTTCTTCGAGCGTTTGACCAAATCGATGTCGATCAGAGTGAGGACTGCTCCGTCGATCTTATCGTCGAGAGTGCGGTACGGTTTGATACATAGTCCATACCAACTGCCATCGTCCCCTTGGACCTCCCATTCCCCAGTCCGAAGATGCTCCATGACCTCGTTCACTCGACTTTCTATCGCCACATCGATGAGATGCAGGTTGATATCGCTGAGTCGTCGGCCTACATCCTCTGGGATAAGCCGAAAGAGTTTGGCAGCTGCAGAGGTGAACCGCCGAATGGTGAGATTTTTGCTGACAATAAGCAGCGGAATATTGGCATTATTTAAGAGATTGGTAAGATCGCTATTGAGTATCATGAGCTCAGTATTGCGATTGGTCAGCTGCTCGTTGACGGTATTGAGCTCTTCGACGGTCGACTGCAACTCTTCTTTCGAGGTCTCAAGTTCCTCGTTGGTGCTTTGCAGCTCTTCATTGCTGGAAAGTATCTCTTCACTGGCGGCTTTGAGATCCTCATTGATCAAGGCTTGATCTTGTATCTTAGCTTCCAGATTTTCTTCGAGGAGGCGAAGACTCTCCTTGCTCCACTGCAATTCGCGTTGCAAAGCCTCAAGGCTCTGCTGATCTTGGCGACGCGAGCCCCATAGACTGCGAAGACTTACCGCTAGCCGTTCACCGAAGTCGCCATGAGTCTTGCCTTGGACGCTGGGTTTTTGAATAACCAGGAGCAGATAGAGCGAAAGCTGATCACCAGAACGCAAAGGATGAGCGTCGAGACGGATCATTTCGGAGCGCTCTCCAGGGGCCTGCGTCCGAAAGCTGTGCGACTCCGGCTGCTGAGAAATTTTGGCTTTGTTGGCCAAAGTACGTATGGGATCAACAAGATCTTCACGCGCTAGTTTCGAAAGATGAGCCGTTAAGGGGCCATTGGGTAGCTTGAGATAGGGACCACTCTCCCCATAGATGGCGATGATCTGTAATTTATCATCCAAGATCAGTGCGCAGGGCCCATAGCGATTAAGCAGCAATCGCTCCGCATCGCGTATCGTGTCACTGCTCGTCCGATACTCAACTTTAGAAAAGGGCATCTGAATGTCAGCAGCTTTTGCTTCGATCGTAAGATCACGATTCAGCATGGGGATAGCACGGCTTTTCGCCTCAAGCTTTTGGAAAACTTTGAAAGATTTGTCGAGCATAGAAAAAAGGTGTTCGAATGGTCCAATGGATTCGGCTGAACCAAGCAGAAGGACTCCCTTAGGCTTCAGCGCAAAATGAAACGTGGGAATAATCCTCTTTTGCAGAAGGGGACTCAAGTAGATCAGAACATTACGGCAGCTGACAAAGTCCATACGAGAGAAAGGAGGATCTCCGGCAAGATTGTGGACAGCAAAGACGCACATATCGCGCAACGATTTGGCAATTTGATACCCATTGTCCACCGCATGAAAATACCTTTGCAGCCGATCTGCACTGAGACCCTCGACATGGTTCGCCGTAAAAAAGCCAAGACGCGCTTTTTCAATGACTTTATCACTGACATCGCTTGCAAAGATCTGCAAGGGGAAGCGGTGTCCCGTTCGCTCCATGAATTCATCAAAGAGAATCGCTAGAGAGTAGACCTCTTCGCCGGTGGAGCAGCCTGCTACCCAGATGCGTAAAGGGTCCTGGTCCTTATGCTTTTTTATGAGATCCGGGAGAACTTTATCTTGGAGGAAAGTGAAGACCTCGGAATCCCGAAAAAACGAAGTGACATGAATCAAAAGATCGTCGTAAAGATCCTGCGCTTCCTTACTGTCCTGCTGGAGCAATTCGAGATAGCTTTGGGCATTATCCTGCTTTCGCAGCGACATCCGTCGCAGAATGCGCCGCTTTAAAGTCGAGCTTTTATAAAGCTGAAAATCGACTCGAAAACGTCGTCCCAAAAAGCTCAGGATAGGTTCGTAAAGATGGGTCGGCAAAGTCGCATCCAAGTCCTTGGGTGCGATCACGGCATCACACACTTCATGGCTGACATAGCTGGCCATGCTGGGCCAGGCTGAAGCCATTCTGTCGGTCCGTAGCAGCTGATCGACATAACCTGTCGCCAGGGCTTCTCGAGGCATTTGAGCAAACTTGGCTGTCTCTGGATCTTGAGCGAGGACAAAGCCCTCGCCAGCCTTGATTGCTGCGATACCTTGGCAGCCATCATTGCCCGTTCCCGAGAGGATGATGCCGACAGCCTTTGCACCTTGAGTCTGAGCTAAGGATTCGAAAAAGGTATCGATCGGTTTATGGAGACCTTCTGTCACACTGCGACCCGTGAGGCGCAAGCGAGGGCCATCGCAGCGTACATCTTTTCCAGGTGGAAGAACGTACACCCTTCCCTTTTCGATCAGCATACCATCCACAATATCGTAGATAGGATGACGACAGGACTTTTGCAGAAGCTGCGTCAGCAGAGACGGGCGCTGAGGATCGAGATGCTGAATGAGAACTAGAGCCATATCCAGGGGTTCAGGCGCATCTTTAAGCAGACTGCTCAGGGCTTCGAGTCCCCCAGCAGAGGCGCCGATGCCAACCACTGGAAAGTCTAGAGCAGGCGTAATCCGGGGTGATGCACACACGAGATCCATGGACTTGCCGTCGTTATTCATCCTGGAAGTGACCTCCTGAAGAACTGCTGAATGGGGGGAGGGCGTCTGAAGTGCTAGTAGAAAACAAGTAGCCTTCTGGGAAGCACAAGCATAGAAGGAGCGCTATGACCCTCTATATCCCTTTTCCGTGGAATTGTCAAAACTGGCCCCCTTAATTGTTGGAGAATCTTCAAACCATGATGGGTCAATGGTTCCAGTCGAGCTTTAATTGTGTCCTTTGTTTAGAATCCAGATAAAGGTTATGAAACCAAGCATACATGTTAAGAGACATGGTTAAATTCCCCATTTTTTTCGTAGTACACCAGGTGCGACGTGCAAGACGTTTCAAACCATCGCGAAACATAGCGTAGGTGTGATTGAGGGAGAATAAGGGATCCCATCCACTTGCTTTCAGTTCGCCTTGACCCACGACACATCCTCGTAGTCCAGGTGTTGCCTCATGGTTCCAACCAGGAAGGTAAGATCGAATAAACGGTGGATAGGCTTTACTCTTGTCAGTTTTTACAAGACCAGAAGGCCCTAGACAATCCTTTAAATCATGAAAGAGAGCATGAAGACATTTGCTTCGTTCGCAGGGTCTTGGACCGTATTTTTTGCGAGCGAGTTGAACTAGAGGACCTTTTGCTGGAATTCTTCCAACAGCAATAGCAAGAACTTTTCGGGTCTTGTCCTCGACAGCAATCGCTGCAGTAATAGGCTTACATTTGGTGTGTTCGAAGGTTTCGAGTTCGTCAAAATCAAGTCGCGTAACTTTCTCTCGATTCCTTCGATAGACTTCAAGGTTATGCTGTGCACACCTTCCAAAACGAAGGAGACGCCTCGCAATTACGGCTCTTTGAACTCCTAGGATAATCGCGAGACGTCGCTGCGAAACCCCAGAACAAAGGCTGCGAAAGACATTCTGGTTCAGATATCTTTTGCGAAGGCGATAATCGATGCTGAAGTGGGTTTCCGAAAATGTCTTTTTGCAGGCTTTGCAGCGATACCTCTGACACTTTTTTCCGTCAGACTCTCTTATGTAGGTTCCGTGTTTTGCTGGATTTTCTTGGCTTTTGCAGTAAGGACAGACCATACCCCCTCCCGTGAAGATGAGGGGGTATTGTGTCCATTTTTAGGATTTTTGCGAGAGACATCTCATGTCTCATCGCACCTATTGGTCAGGCACCAACAGTTAAAGGAACCAGTTTTCTAGTTTTTAGATGGTTTTGGGTGAGAGAAGTGCAAGCGATGATCGCAGCTTTCCGATGTCACGCTTGCGTCAAACTCCATGTACCCAATCTTCTGCCATTCCTTATTGCCAAGGCGCGAACCCTTGCTTGCCACCGATATGTCAAGGCGCAGGCCCTGAGGGTAGTTGTTGACATTAAGCTCGTCACGGAAGTCGGCTTCGTCAATCCGTGGCATGTCGGCAGCGGCTTCGATCTTCATCCAGATCGGAGTGACGGCTTTCTCGCCTGGAGCAAGATTGAGCTCACTGATGGGGTAAAGTTCTCGGATAAGCGCTGTCTGTGGGTTACTACCATCAGCCAAGAGAAAGTCTTTGAGAACCAGGGCGCCTTCTATGCCTTTGAAGAAGGCCGTGACGCTAGGCGTGATCTTGATGATGTCGTTGCCGTTGACTGAATCGAGGAAATATTTTCTGCGCTTGCCACCCAGATCTTCGATGGTGAAAAAGTTTGCAGTTTTAAGTGGTTCTTCGTGGTTTTCATCGAGAGTCGGGTAGATTTTGCCAGCGATACCGAAGGCGCGATTCTGATCGGCCTTGGTGTTGCTGAGAGCGGTGGAGGCGCGGATGATGATCAGCGAACGCGTGCCGGTCTTAAATGCACCTGTGTAAGGATTGGCTTCAGTCATGTTCCAGGTTCCCTTCAAGCAGACGCCATTGGGATGGAGGAGCTTATCAAAGCGGGGAAGAAGGTCGCTGCGATCGCTGAGGGTTCTCTTGGAGTTTTGCAGCAAGAGATCGGTAAAACCGTTAAAAAAACGCTTAAAATTTACTTCATCTTGGGGAAGCGCTGCGTAGGGATCGGAGGTGACTTGACCCCAGACTTCAGAAAAACGCGAGCCTTGATAGGTCTCCTGGGCTGTCGCGACATAGGGGGTAAGAAGACTGATACTCGCTGCCGTAAGGTAGGCAAACATGCCTCGTTTCATAGCATACTCTCCGTGGAATGAGGGGTTTAGAACTCTTGGTTGAACAGGTTTTGGGCCAGTTCTGACGTCGGCAAATATTGCACAAAATAAGATTGCATGCAATATAAAAATAGATCTTTTGATTCAGCTAGATACAGAAAGGAAGGGTTCGGAGGCCGGTTTGGCCTCACTCCGAATCTTTAAACGGATTTGGGCAGCGGAACGCTGTGATGGAATTGGAAGATATTTTTGGGATCGTAGATGCTCTTGATCTGGCTCAAGCGTTTGAGGTTATTTCCATAATAAACTTTGGCAAAATCAGGAGTATCTCGATTTGGAAAATTTACGTAGTTCTGCGGGAGTAAGAACGGCTTCATAGCGGTGAAGTAGCTCTGCGTCCATGCTCTGTGCGCTTGCATGGTTCCGGGTTTGTCCATCGGAGTCCAAAGATTTTCGATGAGGAAGATGAAGTTTGCCTTGCGATGGACGTAGGCTGTTGCCTCCGGAGCAAGATCCTTGACTTTGCCTCCTATCGCGAACAAGAGGCCCATGCTATCAGGGAGGGCCGAACCTCCAGGCCACTTCATCATCCATTCCAGCATCGTTTCGAGGGCTTCTTCTCGTAATCTGTCGGCAACGTAGGCCGAGCGCACTTCATAGAGCCCATTGGGTTCGTTGGTGAGCAGAAAGTCCCTTGCCTGCCAATAGGGTAATTGGCGGATGTCGGCTTGGAGAGGTTTGACGAGAGAGAGGGCTGGGCCGAGCGCTTCAAGGGCCTTAGCTTTTGGACCAAAGTATTGGCCTATCACTGTGACCATGAGTTCATCGCGTTTATACCCCGCTTGAATTTTGGCCGGCATGATTTTGGAGCGAGTCGAAAGGAGTGTGGCCTGATCTAGCTGTATCTCTTGGAGTCGGAGCATAAGTTCGACCTGCTTTTCAGCGGGCCAGAGGATATCAAAGACCGTGACCTCGTCTCTATTCTCATGCAACTGAAAGGTGAAGCTGGTATTCACTCCGAAGTTGCCTCCTCCGCCTCCGCGCAAGGCCCACAGCAGATCTTCGTGAGGTCCATCGGCCTTGGCCGTCACGATGTTCTGATTGGCGAGAACTATTTCGCTTGAGAGCAGCGAATCGCAGGTGAGCCCTGAATGGGTTGCTGAAAAACCCCAGCCTCCCCCTAAGACGAGACCTGAGATGCCAACGGTCGGACAGCGACCGGTAGGAATAGTAAAGGGTGTATGGCGAAGGGCGTTGGCCAGGTCCTGATTGTTGGCTCCTGCACCGACAAACGCAAGGCCTCGGTCGAGGTCGTAACGGATCTGGCTCAAGGGGCGCGTGTGAATCAGCAGGCCGCTTGTGCTGGAAAAACCTGCATAGTTATGACCGCCAGAGCGGATGGCGAAGGTTTGCCCTTCTTCTTGGACCCAGCGCAGGCATTTTTGAACATCCTCAGGACTCTTGCACATCGCCACAGCGAGCGGGTGTTCATCAGCCCAGCGCGCATTGTTGGGAAAAGCAGCGAGCGTATAGCCTGCTTCGCCAGGAAGGATCAGGCGGCCCTCGAGGCTGCGACTCAATGTCTGTAGCGCAAGGCGTGTGACCTTGGGTCTGCGATCTCGGGCAAAGAGACTTTTGCTGGTGGCACCAGTGGCTGCGAGAACGGCAGAACTCTGAAACAGACGACGACGCGAGAACTCAT
>CANGNB010000088.1 GCA_947454545.1 Oligoflexaceae bacterium | reverse complement strand
GTAGGTTTCTTTAAGGAAGCTTTCCGACGCGAGACACTGCAAGCTTACACGGCGATGGTGATCACAGGTGTGTTGGTCTCCCTGAGTCTTGGTGCCCTTTCTCATTATTCTCTGGGCAAACTCTGTCCGACTTGCATGGTTATCTACCTGATCACCTTCTTCCAAGCTCTTATACTCTGGTTTACTCGGGAAGCTTTGCCCCGTCCCTTCACTTTGAAGGAAGTGACCAATGGCGGCTGGTATGGAATTTTAGCTCTCATCGTCGCGATTGGCATCTTTCAGATGGCGAAGCCTTCGACGTCTCACAAGCTGACCTTAGATATCCCTAAAGATTCCGAGCAGCTGGAAGTCCTTAAAAAGCAGATCGAGGCCGCTCAAGCACCTGGGATCCTGGCAATGCTCGAGAAACAGCCTACAGATGCTTTTAGGATCGATGCTTCGGCTTACAGTGGCCTTGGCGAAGACTTTAGAAAAGGTTCGGACGACGCCAAAGTCAAAATTGTCGAATTTGCCGACTATCAGTGCCCAGCCTGTGGCCAAGCCTCTCGCGTCATGCGTCAGATGGCCTCGGAGTTTGGGGACAAGATTCAGATCGTATTCAAAAACTATCCTCTCGATAATAGCTGCAATCCTAATCTGCCTAGGGCTATGCATGCGTTTGCCTGCCAGGCAGCCTTGCTTACTCGCTGCGCAGGTACGTACGGACATTTCTGGGAGCTTCATAACAAGTTCTTTGACAATCAGGAAAAAATCAACGAGACAACCGTCATCGCCTGGTCTAAAGATGCAGGTCTGACGGACGCTCAGATTCAGCAGTGTTTAAAGAGCAAAGATCAGCTAGCTAAAGTGCAGGATGATATCAAACAAGGGTCGGCAACAGGACTCACCGGTACGCCAACCATTTTTTTCAACGGTCGCAAATATAACGGTCCGGTAGACGCCGAAGTCATTCGTCGCGTGATCCAGGCTCTGTTAGAAGGTTAAGAACATTTATGACGGGATCAGAGACGGCGATGCACATTGCCTTTGAGCATGACTATCAGCAAAAAATTTTGACGCAAAGATTTACTGAGCCCGTTCTGCTCACAAAAGATGCTGATGTCATGCAGTGGCGTCAACTCTGGTTGGATGCTTTGAAGTCTTGGCATTCTCCCTACAAAGCGTTGATAGACGGACGGCAGCTACGCTTGGCTTTTGATGCTGACAAAGATCGTCTCAAGGCAGCCTTCGGACGTATGACCAAAGTTCTGGAAGGTTTTTTTCTTAAAAAGGCTGTTATCTTTGGTATTGATGAAGATCTAGCTGCCTTGCTTCCCTTTGATTTTTACCCTGATGAAGAAGCGGCTTATGCTGCCCTAGGTCTGCGTGTGCGCACGGCAGCAGAGCCTCTCGACTTTCGATCGAGCATACAGCTGCAAAATCACTTTCGACAGCATGTTGTCGAGTTGAGCTTTGGGGCAGAGGCCCACATAGACAGCAAGGAAAAATTAGCTGCACTCAAAAGCAAGCTGACGAACAATTTGATGCAATGGCACTCCGCTTGGAACCTTCTTGTTGACTGCTCCCAGGTCTCGATCGCCGAAGAACTCTTTCCCGAGTTCGACAAAATGCTGAAGTTTTTTCGTGGTTTTTTCTTGAAAGAAGTTTTGGGCTATCAACCCAAAAGCAAAGAGCTGAAGTATCCTTTTACAGTTTATAGGGCGCGTCATAATGCGGCTGGTCGGCTCGAAGCCGAGGGCCTGTTCTCAGGGGAAGATGCAAACTGTCGGAGTCGCACGTCTGATAAGCCTTCGGATTCTTAATTTTGCCGATATGACGCTCTGGATTCCGTTCTTGGTTCCAGAGGCTGTTTTCGGTATAAAAACCCCTATAGGTCCCCAGGGCCCCGGTCAACTAAGGCCGAAAGGGCGGAATTAGGCTCAGTCTAAGGAGAGTCTTTGTGCAAGCTGTTGAACTTTATGCGATCCAAAATGCACTTGTGTTGCGTGCTCGTGGCGTAGAATTACTGGTCCTTCCCAATCATGTCAGTGAATTGCAAAAATTGACTGAGCCTAAGCAATTTGCTGATTACTTTCTTCAGCGTGCTATGGTGAATCGCTCGGCACGTAAGCTCTTTGAGGCATGGCTCAAAAAAGACCAAACTCTCTGGAAGCGCATCTACCACTCCGTCATGAATGATTTTAAAGAGCAGGTCGAAGAGGCCGTTGCTACTGATGACTCGGCAAAATAGTCCCATCAATTCCTGATTCCCCAATGCCGATAGTTCCTCTGAAGGCCAATGAGGCCGATCGGAGGAGGCGGGGATGATTCGTAAGTATTTGATTTGCTCCAAGAAAAACGTCTATCTCCAGAGCAAAAATAGCGATAGTTACGAAGCCATTGGAAAAGTTGTTGAGTTGGTACTTCCTATTCGAGATTTTTGGGAGATAGAGAAGCTGGTGAAAGAGGTGAACTATCACCTTTCGGCCAGTGAGGCTCAGGCCGAGATTTCGAATTCTTACAAAAAAGTGATGCTTCGATCTGCCCCCTTTGCGGTCAGCGAAGATGACAGAAAATGGCTTTATGGACTTAGAGGAAAATAAACGACCAGCCGCATTTCTAGATAGGGACGGTGTCCTGATTCAAGATTTGGGTTATGTCTATCGTACCGACGACCTGCATATTCTTCCTGGAGTTGTCGAAGGCCTCCGCTTCTTACATGACAAGGGATATCTACTTATTGTCATCTCTAACCAGTCTGGAGTGGCTCGCGGTCTGTTCACTTCTGAGGATGTAGACCTCTTTCATCGTGAACTTCAGCATCAAATTTTGGCCAGCCTTGGCTTTGGGCTTGATGGCATATACTACTGTCCTCATCACCCTGAGGGTCGAGTTCCTCACCTAGCCATTGAATGCAACTGTCGGAAGCCAGGTCTAGGTCTTTTAGAAGACGCGGGGCGTGACTTTTCTATAGATTGGTCGCGCAGCTTTCTGGTGGGAGACAAAGATTCGGACGTCACCTGTGCCCATAAAGCTTCGCTCATTGGTATTCAAGTGACGAGCGGTCAGTACGAAGCCCACTGTTCGCCAGACTTTGAGATCAGTTCTCTTGCAGATCTGCAGAACATTTGGTCAGAAATCGAGAGAAAAATGATCGCTTTTGGCGCTGAGCCTCTCACTTCTTCTGATGTTCCTTAAATTTCTTGAGCAGAATTTTGATACGGGGTCCGCAGCGTTCCCCTTGGCAGCCTCCAGAGCCTGTTCCGACCTTTTTATTCACATCCTGTACTGTTTCACAGCCCGGTAAGCCATCGAGAACACGGCCAAGCGGAATGCCCTTGCAGATACAAACGACGCGAGCAAGCTGCTTGATGCGCTCAGTCTGTAAGTCTGCGTCACTCTTTTGCTCCGTCTCTTCGAGTTCGCTATCATCACCTGGTTTTTGAGACGAATCATCTATCATTGTGTCATGAGCTCCTTTTGCTCTCCGGAGATCATAACAAATCTTTAGAGCACGCGGCTAGATTCTTTCGCGTTCAGAGTCAGTAAGGAAAGCTTATCAGGACTTTAGGTAGAGCCAGTTTAACCAATCTAGCCATCGGGCATCAAGGTTTTGGAATACTATGACAGTAGCATTGCCAGCTGCATGAAGGAGTATGGCGCTCCAGAGTGTGCCAGTCGTTTGCAAAAGATAGGCGCAGAGGCAACCCAAGAGAAAGGGACCTAGGGGGGGAGCAGGCAGAAAAAGGGGGCTCACAGTAGGGTGGGTGTGAGCTAGAGCAAAGAGAAGACCTGAACTATAAATCCAAAACCAGCGCGGCAGATTGGGAAGAAGAGTGCTGAAGTAGCCACGAAAAAGCAGCTCTTCAACAAAAGGAATCCAGAGAACTGTGAGCCATGCGACAGCAGACGGCCAGCCCATCGCAGCTACGTTTCCAGAAACGCAGCGTGACACAAGTGCTGCCCCGAGACTGAGCCCAAAGAGAGTCAAGCCAGGTCCCCAGATCTTTCGATTGTGTTGATAGCGTAGCTGGAAACGAAGCTGTGGAGAGCGTATCAGCAGTGTGAGAGCAACGCCTGAGTTTACCAGCAGAATAGGACCTAAACCCCAAGTAGAAAAGGTCGCTAAGCACGCATAGAGGTAGCCTAGGGAATAACCACCCCCGATGATAGCGACGAGATGTGCAAGGATAAGCCAGGGATTAGGGGAAATACGAACATCCTCCAAAGCCGGGAGTACGTTCGCAAATCATGCAGTAATTTTATTGTTTTGGAAATGTGTCTTTAAGGCATCTAAGATGCTTGCCACATCATTTTTCACAAAAAAGCCATTCGCTCCAAGCTTCTCGCCTTTTTGTTTGGAATTGTTATCACTGAGTGAGGTGTGAAGATAGACAGGCACTTTATTGAAGCGGGGCTCGGCTCGAACCTCTCGCAAAAACGAAAGTCCATCCATCTGAGGCATTTCTAGGTCTGTGATGATAGCATGAACCGGCCCGTTGGGATGATTGATCTGGGTCGAAAGACGTAAAACATTCAATGCTTCTAGGCCATTGCGAGCAATCAGGACACGATAGCCCTCTGCAGCGAGGACTCTCGTAAAGTTCGTTAAAATGAGGTTTGAGTCGTCAACCAAAAGCACACCGGGCGCATAGCGATTGAGCGCTGGGGCTTGTTGCTGCATCGAGGCTGCTAAGATATCACGTTCCTGTGTCGGTGCAGAGTAAGGCACTCCGAAGGGTTGCACCGTTTGACCATGTGCAGCGTTTTCAAGCTGAGAGACTATCTTCTCGAGATCTAAGATAAAGAGGAATTCATTTTGCTCAATGAGCATCATACCTGTGATAGCTGAAGATGCGTCAGCTGAAGGCGGCAAAACTTTATCCCAAGCTACGCGTCGAATACGATTCGTGGCGTGGACGATAAATCCTGCTCGCTTATGACTAAATTCTGCAACAATGATCTGCTGATCACTCGTCAGCTGAGGATTGTAGTCGCCTAAGACAGCACAGAGATTGACTGCGGGTATAGCAATACCCCGCAATTCAAAGATACCGGCAATACCGGGAACGCGCGAGGGAAGGGGATTGATGCGGGGCATATGCACGACTTCACGAACCTTGACCACGTTGATGCCGTAAACTCCGGTCATCTCACGCCCGTCAGGCAGCTTTCTTTGGAGGGAAAACTCGATAAGCTCGAAGTAGCTCCCGCCGAGCTCATAGCGATTGTCGTATTCTGTCAGGCTGTTTTGCATGCGCTTTAGCATGTGTTTCTCTGCCACCCCTATTTTGATGAAGAGGGATCGGCAGAGCTCGAGAAAACTTGAAGATCATTCAAAAACCATGAGAGATTTCAGGCTCTTGCCTCGCTGCTGCGACTGCTTTTCGACGGCTTTTTGGGGCTTGAAGTCGGTGCGGCTGGGGGAGCGGGTATGGTTTCATTCAGTTTAAAAAATACTTCGAGCTGCTTTTTCTGAATGTCGGTGAGTTTTGCAAACTGCAGGCCTATTTCGCCTTTTGGACTCGTCCAGGCTACGGTTGCTTTGATTTTTGTTTCGGTCAACTGGGGACCGGCTTTCTTTTTCTTAGGTGCGGGTGTTTCAGACTGTTCTGCTGGCAGTTGGACCGAGATGGTCACTTCTTGAGTCTTTTTGAATTTGGCAGCTCCTGCCACCTTCACACAAGCACCCCCTAGGCTCATGTTGATCATGGCCCCTTGGAGCTTGGGAGCTCGTTTGCCTCGGCCCGCAGCCTTGGCCACAACCTGCGCCTCGACCTGGGTAGCGAAACGCTTTTCCAGGCGATGTTTACTAATCAAAAAGCGATCTATAATTTCTGAGAGTTTATCGAAGGTCACGGGTTTTGCTATCCAGGCGCTGGCATCGTTGAAAGCAAAGAGATGCTCTTCAACAGCCTGCTGAACGATATCACTCGGATAGGCTGTGAGCAGGATGGGGCCATCGTACAGGCGGCGCATAGCTTCGACGAGTGCTGGACCGTCAACATCTGGCAAATCAAAGTCGACAACACATAGGTCTGGCCGCTTTTGGCTCAGATAGTCCAAGGCATCTTTGCCAGATGCAGCCACTTCCACTACCGTCCCAAGGATCTTGTCTTTGAACACTTCAGACGTCATGACGAGGCTAGGCTTGCATGCATCAGCGATCAAAATAGTGGTCATGTATCCATCCTTTTAGGCTATGATGACAGGTTGTTGCAGAGGCTAAGCCGCGTGGACTCAGGGGACGCAGAGTTTGCCTCTAAAAATAAGTATACGGAAGCTTGTGAAGAAATAATTGCCCACGGAAGTCTGCTAGAATGAAGTTTGAGAGCATCTCACAAGCATCGAAGGAAATATCGGTCAGGCCCCCGACCATTTCCAACGGAAGTAAAATATGTTTAGATTTCGGATAATTAGCGCCTTGATTCAAGCTCGGAGTCACCTCATGTGCCGGCCTCTTTATGGCATTTTACTGAGCTCCAGCCTTCTTGTCGGAGGGATGAGCTACGCGTTGCCGGATGAACACGCAGCCGCCTTTCCCTTTGTCCAAGACCTTTCTTCGCTAAAGTCGAGCCTTAATCTCCAGGTTACCGACAAGCTGGAAAAGATCTCGATTCCATTTAAAAAGCTGAAGCTCAGAGCACAAAATCCCAAGAACGATCCGACAATTGAACCCCTAGCCATTCATGTTCCCCGCTCCGAAACAGGGCTCGAGGACCTCATCGGGAAGATAGCTCAGCCTGGAAAAGGCGACGCCTTACAAGAAGTGCTCTTAGATCGTATGAAAAAGCAGGGACCTTCAGCGAAAGCAACTGTCAAAGTCGATCTCGAAAGCAAAGATCTATCGCTCATCAACCTCAAGGCTTTGGGCGAGGAGATGAGCAAAGAGAATCATGACGTCACCCTGCTGCATAAGAACTTTACTGAGAATCCCAACCTTTGGTCCGAACTCAGAGCTCAGCTCAATTATGTTCTTCATCATGATCAAATCTCACAGATCTCCAAAAAAATAAAATCGGGTGCAGACCTAAGCCTCACGGAAGACCTGCTTCCTCCTTTCGCCAAAAGGATGGTTGGCAAGTTTATCGTCTACAGAGGACCCAACTGCTTTCACGCTGCTCTGGCCTTTTTCGATCAGAAAATGACGCGTTTGCCCTCGATCAATGTCAAAGAAGAAGAGGGTTATCACAAGGCGATGATCAACTATGACGAGCTTTGGCGAGTCATCAACACCCAGTTTTACGAAATCGACCCTCGCGTAGCACCCCTCAAATATGGCGATATGCTAGTTTTTTTCGCCGCTCCGGAGGAGTCGACAGCGATGATCAACTTCAAATGGATACGGCACACGGCCATTTACCTGGTGGGGCCCTACACTTTTTCCAAGGGCTCCAAATCTCCCAATACGCCCTATTCGGTGAAAACCCTCGAGGAAGAGTGGACAACCTGGCGTGAAATGACGCCCAATCTGGGGCTCAAAGTATACCGACGTCAGCTTATGAACTCAGAAATCGCAACGCCAACGACCCGAATCGATTGGATTTACTGAGTTTGCGCAGTTCTAGAGGAGCTTGTCACAGGGTATCTCCCCTTCGTCCTAAGATATCGAAACTATAAGCATGTTTTCCTCATCTGAATTCTTTCACCAGGCCAAAAAATGATTCCCTTAGCTCGCCAAGAGTGGTAAGTATCCGCCCGGCCCTGCGTCTGTCCGAGGCAGAGAATAACTTCCGAAAAGCAAAGCAAAAGACATCTTATGGCTCAAGACTCGATCAAGCGTCCCAAGGCGAACATTTTCCGTAGCACTCGTTGGCAACAGGATCACAGCACGAGCACTAAGGCTCCAAGATCTAACAAAAACGAGATCTGCAAGATCGCGCATCTTTGCGGTTCATGCCAGTATATCAATACCGAGTATCAACACAGTCTCGGAGAGAAATATCAACAGGCTATCCACAGGTTCCGGGCTGCCCAATTGCTCGAAGGAGCAAACGTTGCGGAACCAGTCGCATCGCCTCGCACAACGGGCTATCGCTGCCATGCGAAATTAGCTGTGAGACCTGTGGCCGAATCAGTTCGTCCCCGGATCGGCGAACGATTTGCTATCGGACTGTTTCAGCCCCAATCTCATAAACTTGTGCCCTTGGACACCTGTCCTCTGCATAGAGCTTCCATCAACAGACTCTTGCCTGATCTTAAGGCCGAACTCGAGGCTAGCTCCATTCAGCCCTACAGCGAACTGAATCACGAGGGGCACCTCCGCTACATAGCAATACGGGCTTCGCACCTCACCGAAGAGCTCATGCTGACTTTCGTGCTTACCGATGACAGTATGATCAAAGAGATCAAGGCGATGATCCTACGCCTTCGGCAAAAGGAACATATCCTCGTCGCTGTCTACATCAACATCAACAGCGATCGTACCAACACTATCTTTGGCGCTGAAAATAAAAAAGTTCTTGGGGCCGATGGTTTGCGCGAGTCTTTGTGCGACCTGACCTTTGAGATCGGACCAACCAGTTTCTTTCAAGTGAATCCTTGGCAAGCCGAGCTTATCTATCGGCGTGTTGAGCAGCTTGCAGGGGCTCCTGCGGGGAGCGATGTAGCTTGGGATCTTTACTGTGGTACTGGGCAGATTTCCCTTCTGCTTTCTAAGCAGGGTTATCGTACCCTCGGCATCGAGGAAAATCCTTTGGCTATTGCGGATGCCGAAGCCAACATCGCACGCAACGAAATTCCTGCCGATGAAAAGCCTTACTACATCGCAGGGCGCGTCGAAGACGTTGTTGCCGATTTCCCTCAGTGGTCGCAGAAACCTGCTGTCATCGTTGCAAATCCGTCGCGTCGCGGCCTTGCCGACAACGCGCGGCAGCTGATTACCCAGGGATTGGCTCAGCGCGAAGATACTCGTTTCATCTATGTTTCGTGCGAGGCTGAGACCATGGTGCGCGATCTTCAGCAGATCGTTCAGAGTACAGGGCGCTCAGTGCGCCAACTCGAATGTTTTGACATGTTTCCATTTACTGAAAAGCTGGAATGGATTGCTGTTCTTCAGTAGGACCTCAGTGACGTGTACACCTCGACCTGCTCATTCACGGGCAGGTTTTTTTTTGCCTTCGTTAGCTTTGAGATCTGCGTGACTAGCGAGCTTTGTCTACCTGGGGTATAAGGGCGAACTCGTACTTTTTTTCCAGGGGCAGTCATGCAGGATCAGAATAAGTTTGTCGAACCCAACCATCAGACGCTCACCTATGGCAAGTATCTCAAAGTTCACGAACTTTTGAGCCTTCAGCAAGAGATTTCGGTGCCAAAAGAGCATGACGAAACCCTTTTTATCATTATTCATCAGGTCTACGAGCTTTGGTTCAAGCAGCTTTTGCATGAATTGGAGCTCTGCGAGACGATGCTGAAACGATCTCAGCTCATTCCCGTGTTTCGTTCTCTCAAGCGTATTGAGACCATCCAAAAGGTTTTGAATCAGCAGATCGACGTGCTCGAGACGATGACTCCCGATGAGTTCAATCGCTTTCGGAATAATCTGAATCCAGCCAGTGGGTTTCAGTCTTTTCAATTCCGCGAATTCGAATTTCGACTGGGCCTTAAAAATCCGGCCTATTTCAAATTTTTTGCAGTGGATCCAAAAGCGACAGACCGTCTCCAGGCAGCCTTTGCTGCGCCAACTCTTTACGATATTCTGCTGCGAGCGCTTGCCGATGCAGGTTTCCCTGTGCCCCCAGAAGTTCTAGAGCGGGATGTCAGTCAGGCCCATGTGTCGCATCCAGGGATTACCCAGGTCTTTCGGACTATCTATGAGGATCATGCGACACATTATCAGTGGTATATCCTCTTGGAAGGCCTCGTCGATCTAGACGAACTTTTGATACTATGGAGGTATCGTCACGTCCAGATGGTGCGGCGCATGATCGGTGACCTTGCAGGGACAGGAGGCTCGCTTGGAGCCAAGTACCTGCAATCGACACTCACCAAGACTATCTTCCCCGAGCTGTGGGAAGTCCGCAATCATCTCGGGGGCAACAAGCCCTATGCGTGAAACTTCTGGCGTGCGCCACTGATCGAAGAGGGAGTTTCTATGAGCTTGAATGAAGTCACTCTGAATTTGCCGAATTATCCCATGGAAGAGCTTGCAAAGATTCGTCAGCGGCTCGTTCAAGCGCAGAAAAAAGTCTTTGATTTTGGAACAGGTGACCCGAAGATTCCCACCTGGGAACCGATTCGTAAGGCGGTGCTTGAAACTCTGCCTTCTATTAGTCAATACCCATCGACACGTGGTTGTCCTGAGCTCGTGACATCGATCTGGACCTACTTGCACCGACACTTTGGAATCACTAAAGACAGTGGTTTTGATATCGCGGCGAGCAATGGCAGCAAAGAGGCTATATTTCATATTTCTCTCTGCTTGGTGGGTCGCGCAGGGGGCAAACGTATCATCGGCTATCCTGACCCTGGGTATCCAGTCTATCGAAGTTCTGCTTTGTTTGCCGGCGGCGTGCCTTACCCCATGGAGCTAAAGGCCGAGAATGGTTTCCAGCTAGAACCCTGGTTATTGCCTGAACATGTTCAAAGTCAAATGGCTGCCCTGTGGATCAATTATCCCCACAATCCCACGGGCGCAACGATGACGGAAGCCCACATGGATAAGATCATCGCCTGGTGCCAAAGCCGCGATGTGATCTTGCTAGCCGACGATTGCTACATTGATATCTACGATCCCAGTTGGGATGCTCAGGGCAAGCGACCGCCTTCTCCTATTCAAAAAACTTCGCACAATGTCTTTTCTTTTATGAGTCTCTCGAAGCGTTCGGGTATGACGGGTTACCGCAGTGGTTTTGTTGTGGGGGATGCTAAGCTGATGCCAGCCCTTCATACAGCAAGAGCTAATTTTGGTGTGGGAACACCAACGATGATCCAGCGAGGTGCTGCTGTTGCTTGGGCTGATGAAGACCACGTAGCGGAGCGTCGTCGCATCTTTGCTAAGCGCATTGATATGGCATTCTCCTATCTGCAAAAGCTCGGACTGATTGATAGAAAACCTGAAGCAACTTTTTACCTGTGGGCGCGCGTCCCTCAGGGGTGGGAAGATGTAGATTTCTGTTTGAAGCTTGCAGAAGAAGGTGTGATCACCAGCCCTTCGCAGTGGCTGAGTGAAGGTATCAAGGGCTATTTCCGCTTGGCTTTGGTCCCTGATGAGAAGGACACGCTGGAAGCCCTCGAGATCCTCACTCGATTTGTGCAATCGCTCAAAGTCTGAAATGTTTCATCACATGCGAGGCGAGGGGATTTTCAATCTTACGCTCCCTCGCAATCAGCCAAAACTCTTCCTGGACCTGGCCTGCTTGTCCCAGGCTGATCAATTCTTTGCGTTCGATGAGCTCACTCGCTGCATGTTCGGTGATCGGCAAAAAACCGAGACTGTGTGTAGCTAAGAGAACCTGAAGACTTGTGTCTTGAACTTCAGCAACGATTTCAGCTTGAATTCCCTCGGCCTTCAGATAGCGTTCGAAATCGCTCCGCACACGGCTGGGAGCTGTTGGAATGATAAAGGGCTGCCCAGAAAGATCCTGAGGAAAGCGTTTGATGTTCTTGGCTAAACTCCGGCTGGCACAGATGATGAGAGGGGAAGAGCCAATTTTCTTGGCATAAAGTCCCTGGGCTTCACTGAGTGATGGGGGGTGATTGCTAAGAACCAAGTCGAGCTTGTGATCGCGAAGATCTCGGAGCAGCAGATCATTGGCGCCCTCAGCTATCGAAACCGTGCAGGGTCCATAGCTTTGGGCTTCTTGCATGAGGCGCAAAGGAATCGATTTGGGAATGGAGTCGACGCTGCCAAGTTGCATAAAGATGCGATCTTCCTTGAGTCGATCACCCAAGGCATCTTGCATCTCATCACCCAACTTAAAGATTTCTTCTGCATACTCTAAGGCGATTCGTCCCGCTTCGGTGAGATACAGACGCTTTTTCCGTCTTTCAAAAAGTTTTTGACCCAATTGATCTTCGAATTGCTTGAGCTGCGTCGAGAGAGTGGGCTGTCCCAAGCGCAGCTTTTTCGCTGCCTTGACGATGCCCCCTTCAGTCGCAATGACTCGGAAATAGTAGAGATGATGATAATTCAGCCATTGGTTTTGCATGAAGGTCTCCCTCGGACATGACCCTTTCATTGTCTCTGAAAGGCTAAGGTTTGCACAAGGAAATCCCGCGCTCCCCGGGACTGAGAAAAATTCGGAAGAAAAGTGGTGGGAGAAAGGAGGATCTAGGGGTGAGCTAGCAAAGATATCCCTCTATGGGGAGCGCTTGTGCAAGTTTCCTTGCTGACTTAAGTCTGCCTGAGACCATATCATTCGTAAAATAGATAAAATCACATTAAATGATTGCATAAAGCTATGAAATGATGGGATTGCTCTTGCCGAGCGGTGTCCCCTGACGTAGGACTGTAAGGGTCTTCAATCCGTCTGTATCTTGAAAGGGAGCCAACCCGATGATTGCACGCATCCTCATGACTTTTCTGGCTCTTGCGGCTTTTGCTTGGCAAGGCCCTCCTCTCGAAGCTCAAGTCCGTGAGTTTAGTAAGCCTAAGCTTTTGGTCATCCTTGTGATCGATCAGTTTCGGTCTGATCAATTGGCGCGCTTTGAATCACGTTTTCTCCCAGCGCGTGATCGATCAGGAAAAGTTGGGGGATTTCGCTATCTCTTGGATCAGGGAGCCTACTTTCCCCTCGCCGAATATGGCAATCTTCAGAATATGACGGGACCTGGGCATGCCACGATACTTAGTGGAGCCTATGCTTACCAACACGGGATCTCGACGAATGAGTGGGCCAACGGTGAGACAGGTGAACTTGAATACTGTGTATCCGATAAAAAGAGCCCCTTGGTAGGGGGAGTGAGCGGTACAGACGAGCGTAATGGCATTTCACCGAAGAACTTTCAGGTCACGACTGTGGGCGATGAGCTTAAAAATTCTGGCTATCCCTCGCGAGTCTACACGGTCGCTCTCAAAGATCGTGCTGCTGTGCTCCTTGGTGGGCATCGAGCTGACCTTGCCCTATGGTACGATCCCAAGCAAAGCGCTTGGATGAGCAGTCGCTTCTACCTGCCTGAGGGAGTTTTACCTCCTTGGGTTAAGGACCTTAATGGTCACATTGCTAAACGAGGGGAAGAATCATTGCTTTGGGAAGCCTCCCAAGAGACGTCGGGACACTCCCTCAAGACCAACGAAAACCTTTTGCTCAAACATGGTGCAGAGGTCCTGCAAGCGAATTTTCCTCATAAAACTTTGGTCAAGTCTGCGCAGGCAAGCCTCTTGCCCTTCGGTACGGAAATTACGATCGATGCAGCTTTACGGATGCTTCAGGAATATCAATTGGGAAAGGGTCGTGCTCCCGATATTTTAGCCGTGAGTTTGTCGAATCATGATTTTGTATCCCATGCCTACGGTCCGAATAGTCCTGAAGTCGAAGAGATCACGGTCACTGAAGATCGGCAGATTGCACGGCTCTTACAATCTGTAGACGAGCGAGTCGGGTTGGATCAGGCAGTGATTGTTCTCACTGCTGATCATGGGGCACCAAATCAGCCTGAATATCTTCAGGCTTCCCGTGTGCCCGCTGGTCGGATTGATGAGGTAGCTCTGAAGGATCAAGGAGAAACTTTTCTTCGTAAGAAATATGGAAAACCTGAGGCTGGAAATTGGCTGTTGCATGTGTCCGAATTGAATTTTTATCTAAATCACAAAGCCATTCGTACAGCTAAACTTGATCTCAATGAAGTTCAGCAAAGCCTTGCCGATTATTATCGTCAGGGGGACAAGCTTTCTGAATCGATCAGCTATGTG